>NZ_JBIVGN010000021.1:0-96599 GCF_044748705.1 Pseudomonas sp. NPDC089758 | reverse complement strand
TCGCTTCGATCTCTCGTAGCGGGAGGCGAATAATACAGCGTTTAGAAGCGCTGTCAACCACCATTTCAACCGCTATCGATCAGATGACCGAAGCACCTCCAGCACTACCTGGATTAAGCAACTCATTGAATTTCAAGGAGTTTCTCGTTCCGACCACGCTGGAAGTGGGGCGCATTATAAGGGGATTCGGGAAGGCGTCAAGGAGTTATTTCAAATCACACCCATTTTGCCAAATAAGGTGTTTTTAAGGGCACCTTGCACCGCCCCCTTGCATTTGCGCACTATATTGCACACCTAGCCCTCATCTGAAGGAATGCCAAGCACAAATGAACACCCAGCCCCGCAGCCTGGCCACTACGCTTTTTCCTATAGGCCTGCTGCTTATCGCCATGGCATCGATTCAGTCCGGTGCATCTCTGGCCAAAAGCATGTTCCCCATCATTGGCGCACAAGGCACCACAACACTGCGCCTGATATTCGCCAGCATCATCATGCTGCTGATTCTGCGCCCCTGGCGCGTACGGATGACCACACAGACACTCCGTAATGTGATCATCTATGGCATGGCCTTGGGCGGGATGAATTTCCTCTTCTATATGGCACTGCAGACAACACCACTGGGCATCGCTGTAGCCCTGGAGTTCACCGGCCCATTGGCCGTAGCGCTTTTCGCATCGCGGCGCGCCGTTGATTTCCTGTGGATTGCGCTGGCAGTCAGCGGCCTGCTGCTGCTGATCCCGGTCGGCCATGGCGGCCAGCCCCTCGACCTCACGGGCGCCGTCTATGCACTGGGTGCCGGCGTGTGCTGGGCCCTCTACATTCTGTTTGGCCAACGCGCCGGAGCAGAACATGGGATTCAGAGTGCAGCACTGGGTGTAGTGGTCGCAGCGATATTCGTTGCCCCGATCGGCATCGCTCATGCAGGCACCGCACTGTTGACTCCTGCCCTCATCCCGCTGGCCCTAGGCGTTGCAATACTCTCGACTGCCCTCCCCTATAGCCTGGAAATGGTCGCCCTGACCCGCATGCCGGCACGCACTTTCGGCACGCTGATGAGCATAGAACCCGCCATTGGCGCCCTTTCCGGCTTATTGTTCCTCGGTGAGCTGCTGAGCTTGACCCAGTGGCTGGCCATTCTCGCCATCATTGCCGCGTCAGTGGGCGCCACGCTGTCCATGCGCCGCGACGCCAAGCCCCCGGTAGCGGCCGATTAGTTGAGAAATATTTTCATTGGCCCGGAATTGACCATTGTAGCGAGCAGCCCTGCTGATTAAGCTGTCACAGAACCATAATCTCTACGCTATCTACTTGCATGTACACGGATGCCAAAGACTATTCAGGAAGAACCGAAGCGATAACGACAGGGTCAGACAACTGATCAACCCTGCATTTAAGGACAGGAATGAAACGTATTTTGCTCATCCTGGCCGTCTTGGCCATTGCCGGATGTGCCGCGACGGCCAAGACCGAGGTCAAAAAAGGCAAGAAGGGCCTGCATATCAACTGTTCTGGCCTCTCCTCGTCCTGGGACAAGTGCTATAGCAAGGCCGCCACGGCTTGCAGCACACGCGGTTACAAGGTCATCGCCCGCTCTGGAGACGCCGACGAGGAGCCGGGTGATTACCTCTTCGGCATCAACCCGGCCGGTTATACCAGCCGCAGTATGATCGTTATCTGCAAGTGAACAGAAAGGGCAGCTCGTGAGCTGCCCTTCTTCTATTCACTGCCCAAATCGGCTGCTTACAAAGCCGCTGTTCGCGCCTCAAGCCAAGCCAACCCATCGCCTGACAACAGGGGAGCAAGGCGCTCGCGGACCGTCGCGTGGTAGCCGTTGAGCCAAGCAAGTTCATCCTGGGTGAGGGACTCGGTGAGCAGGCAACGCGTATCGATAGGGCATAACGTCAGGGTCTCGAAATTGAGGAAATCCCCGAACGCGCTTTGGCCCGATGCACGGTTGACCACCAGGTTCTCGATGCGCACACCCCAAGCCCCAGGGCGATAGGTCCCAGGCTCGATGGAGCTGATCATCCCCTCCTGCATGGCGGTCTGCGGTGTGGTTGCAGCCTGATACGCAATGACCTGCGGCCCTTCATGCACATTCATGAAATAGCCGACACCGTGGCCAGTGCCATGGCCATAGTCGACCTGATCCGCCCAAATCGGTGCCCTTGCGATCGCATCGAGCAGTGGCGACAGAATTCCGCGCGGGAACGTGGCGCGTGACAGAGCGATCATGCCCTTGAGCACCCGGGTGCAATCCTGTTTCTGCTCAATGCTTGGCGTGCCGACCGGCACCATCCGCGTGATGTCGGTGGTACCACCCAGATACTGTCCTCCCGAGTCGATCAGCAGCAAACCGTTACCTTCAATGACCGCGTGAGACTGCTCCGTGGCACGGTAATGGGGCATTGCACCATTGGCGTTGAAGGCAGCAATGGTAGAGAAGCTCAGCGAGACAAAATCGGGGCGCCGTGCACGGGCAGCACTCAATTTCTCATCGATGGTCAGTTCGGTGATGACCTCCTTTCCCTGACTCGCTTCAAACCAAGCGAAGAACTCGCACAAAGCTGCGCCATCCTGCTCCATGACGCGGCGGATGTGCACCAGTTCCTCTTCACCCTTGCGTGATTTGCTCAACGTCGTCGGGTTCAACCCCTCAATCAGCGACACCTGCGGGCCCAGGTTCTTGAGCAGGCCACACGTCACGCGCGCAGGGTCGACCAAAAGCCGGCCGCCGGCAGGTATCGCTGACAGCGCCTCGCCAACCTGCGAATAATCACGCACCTCGATACCATCGGCTTCCAGTACTTGGCGCAAATGCTCATCAACCTTTCCAGCACCGACGAACAAAGTGGCCTGCTGTTGGCTGATCAATGCGAAGGAAACGAATACCGGGTTGTAGGAGACATCACTACCACGCAAATTGAACAACCAGGCGATGTCATCCAGGGTCGCGATGAAGTGCCAGTCTGCGCCCTTCTCTTCCATGGTGCGGCGCAACTGGGCAAGTTTTTGCGACCGACTGACAGTGGCGTGAGGCGGCAGGTGCTGATACACCGGGTTACCTGGCAGCCCAGGGCGCCCTTCCCAAACTTCGGCCAGCAAATCCTGATGGGTTACCAAGCGAATGTCCCTGCCCTTGAGACGCTCCTCGAGCTGACGCGCAGACGCCAGGGCCATGACCGCCCCGTCCACGGCCACTGCGCCTTCGGCCCGGACATTGTCGCCCAGCCACTCCAATGCACCCGGCTTACCCGGCAGCAGCTTCATGAGTTCGATGCCGCTACCTGCCAGCTCCTTGAGGGCTTGTTCCCAGTAACGGCTATCGGCCCACACGCCGGCGAAATCCGCAGTGACAACCAACGTACCCACCGAGCCATCGAAGCCCGACAGCCACCGCCGCCCCTGCCAGTAGCCCGGTAGGTACTCAGAAAGGTGGGGGTCGGCAGAGGGCACCAGCAGGGCATCAATCCCATCCCTGGCCATTACCTCGCGCACGCGCATCAGGCGCTCGGGCACACTCTGCTCACGGGTGGTTTGAACGTTCATTCGCACTCCTGCGGTATCTCGATTGATCCAAAGGCAAGATAATGGAACAGCCAACCTCACCCTGCAATCTCGACGACCGACTCCCGGCCTGCAAGCCAACCCTGCGCGCGCAAGAATGAAAGCAGTAGGAGCCTTCACGAACCACCGATCGCTTCCACATGAACTTCCCCAAACCCCGGGCTTCACAAGCAGTACATTCATTGCAGACAGGCTGATGCCCATGCCCAGCACCTGCGAATCAAAAGCGGGGGTCGTCCTCCTCGATACTCGCGAGCACACTCCAGAGCACGAACACGCAGTGCACCTGAAGCTGGCTGAGGGCCTGGCCGAGCTTCTCGGATGCACGCGAGTGACCCCTGACAAGCCCCCCAAAGCGGCCGACCACTATTACTACCTCCCCACAGAAACCCTCATCGACCCGCAACGCTATGCCCACCTGGGCATCCACACTGAACATGACCTGTTCGGTGGCTTGGTCAGCCACCCTTATATGGCAACCAAGGCGATCTCCCATCCTTTGCCTGCCAATGCCACCTTCCCCATAGGCTGGACTGACGACTTCGGCCGCCAGGCCAGCGATGCGCTGCTGTGCGGTTACACCGTATTCAGCAAAGCCGATGCCCGACGAGCCGCGCAGCTACTACTGCGTGATCGCGCAGTGCGGCTCAAACCCGTGCTGGCTCGCGCGGGGCGCGGCCAACAGGTGATCGTTGAACTGGATGAACTGGAGCCTTTACTGGCCAACATCGACGATCAGGACCTGGCACTGTGGGGGCTTGTGCTGGAGGAGGACCTCAGTGAGGTCGAAACCTTCAGCGTCGGCCAAGTGCGTGTCGCCGGCCTGACCTGCAGCTACTTCGGCACCCAGCAACTGACCCTGGACCATCAAGGCACGGAGGTTTACGGAGGTTCCGATCTGGTGGTGGTGCGCGGCGACTACCATGCCTTGTTGCAACTGCCGCTGGAGGACCACCTGCGCCTTGCCGTCAACCAGGCCCTGACCTATGAGCATGCAGCCGAGCAGCACTTCCCAGGCTTCATCGCCTCCCGGCGCAACTACGACATCGCCCGCGGCAAAAACCATGAGGGCCATATGCGCAGTGGCGTGCTCGAACAATCCTGGCGCCTGGGCGGCGCTAGCAGCGCAGAGCTACTGGCCCTACAAGCCTTTGCCGATGACCCGGCACTGCAACGGGTGCGTGCCTCCACCCACGAAATATTCGGCACGCCCAACCTTCCCACTGACGCCACCCTCTTCTATCAAGGAAACGACAGTGAACTCGGACAATTCTGCAAATACGCGAGGATTCGCGAGCATGGCCATTCAGAGTGAAACCATCGAGCTGCAGGTCGAGGATGAAAGCATTAGCGGCACTCTGGTCAGCCCCGGCAGCAAAATGCCCGGCATCCTTTTCGTACATGGTTGGGGCGGCAGCCAGCAACGCGACCTTGCTCGGGCCCGGCATATCACCGGCTTGGGTTGTGTCTGCATGACCTTTGACCTGCGCGGTCACGAAAAAACCGAAAGCCAGCGCCTCACCGTAACCCGCGAACAGAATCTCAAAGACCTGCTGGCAGCTTACGATCGCCTGGTCAGCCATCCCGCCGTGGACAGCAGCGCCATAGCCGTCATTGGCAGCAGCTACGGTGGTTATCTGGCCACCCTGCTGACACTGCAACGGCCAGTGAAATGGCTGGCCCTACGCGTACCGGCATTGTACTGGGACGAGGAATGGGACACGCCCAAACAAACGCTGGACCGTCAACGCCTGAATGCCTACCGCCAACGCCTGCTTGGCCCCAGTGACAATCGTGCACTGGCCGCTTGCGCACAGTTCGCGGGTGACGTGCTGCTGGTGGAATCTGAACAGGATGACTATGTGCCGCACACCACGCTGATGAGCTATCGCTCTGCCTTCATCAGCGCCCATTCACTGACCCACCGCATAGTCGATGGTGCCGACCACGCACTATCGAGTGAAGAAAGCCAAAAAGCCTACAGCTCGATCCTCGCTTCGTGGGTCAGCGAGATGGTGACGGGTGCACGCCTGGACCGTTATCCCCACTACGCCCCCTGGTATGCCTGAGGATGGCCTTGTGAAAAACTGACCGTTCAAATCACCACATTGCGTACGAAACGCGTCGGCACGTCACCATCGTTGCGGTAGGCATAGAGGCAGTTACTGGGAAACACATGAAACTGCCCCACGTGCAGGCAGTGTTCGGTCTGCTCAATGATCAGGGTCAGTTGCCCTTCGGCCACGTAAATCTGTTCGCTCCAGCCCTCGGCATCGGCCTCGCTGGTGTAGCACTCACCGGGTGCCAGAGTCCACTCCCAGATCTCCACCTCTCGCCGCGCGGCGCTGCTGGCCAGGAGCACCGCTTTGCTCTGGGGATGCTCACCGGCCCAGGCCAGCTCGTCGATGCGGCTGGTATCGCGCTGGTCGGGCGCCTGGATCAGCCGACTGAAGGCGACCCCCAACGCTTCGGCTATCAGGTCGAGCGTAGTCAGGCTGACATTCTTTTCACCGGCCTCGATCGCCACCAGCATGCGCCGGCTGACACCTGAGCGTTCGGCCAAGGCACTCTGGCTCATCCCCGCTGCATTGCGCAGGCCACGAACGTTGAGGCTCACATGCTGCAGCACCGAAGCACGGTGCGCGGAATCTCTGTGCACTATATTGCTCACTTTAACCGGTTGCGCAGTATACTGCCCACTTTGCGGCGATTGTGCGCTGCCCCTTCAGAGTAAGCAAGACCATGAGCCAACCGATCATCCCTCAGCAAACCACCGTCTCCTTGCGCCTGAGCAAAGCTGAGGTGGTACTGGTGTTCATCACCATGCTGTGGGGCGGCACCTTCTTGCTGGTGCACAACGTCATGACCGTGAGTGGCCCGATGTTCTTCGTCGGCCTGAGGTTTGCTGCAGCGGCCTTGTTCGTGGGGCTCGTCTCGGTACGCGCGCTGCCTGGGCTGACATTCACCGAAATAAAGGCTGGCGTGCTGATCGGGGCGACCATCATGCTGGGTTATGGTTTGCAAACCATGGGCCTGCAGACCATCAGCAGCAGCCAGTCGGCCTTTATTACTGCACTGTATGTTCCCTTCGTACCGCTGGTGCAATGGCTAGTGCTTGGCCGCCGTCCAGGGCTGATGCCAAGCCTGGGTATCTGCCTGGCGTTCCTCGGCCTGATGCTGCTCGCTGGCCCCGAGGGCGGGTCCCTGCATTTCAGCGAGGGTGAAGTGGTGACATTGGTGAGTGCCGTGGCCATCGCCGCCGAGATCATTCTGATCAGCCGGTATGCCGGACAGGTCGATGTGCGCCGCGTCACCGTTGTGCAACTGGCCACCGCCTCGCTGCTCTCGTTCCTGATGATCGTACCGACGCAGGAGCCCATCCCCGACTTTTCCTGGCTGTTGCTGCTCAGCGCACTGGGCCTGGGCGCCATGAGTGCCGTGATCCAGGTGGCGATGAACTGGGCGCAAAAATCAGTATCGCCTACCCGCGCCACCCTGATCTACGCCGGCGAGCCGGTGTGGGCCGGGATCGTCGGCCGCCTCGCCGGCGAGCGCCTGCCCGGGGTTGCCTTGCTGGGCGGGCTGCTGATCGTCATCGCCGTGGTGGTGAGCGAACTCAAAGTTCGACGCCACCGCCCAGCCAGCGAAGCGCTCGAGCTGGAGGGCGAACGCGAAGGCGGCCTGTAAAACAGCGAACAACAGCTATGCTCTGTAAGAAACTGTTATAAAAAAACCGCCTGTCACACCTTGTTTGTATGATTCTGCGACAGCTTGCGTGTTGGTGATCAACCGCTCGGCACGTATGATCCTTGACAAACCTTTCCAGAATAGAACGCTATGTCCTTGATAGTGCTACTGCTTCTGCCGTTCGTGGGCAGTTGCCTGGCAGCTGTGCTGCCGCACAACGCACGTAACGCCGAATCCATCCTGGCTGGGCTGGTGGCCCTGGTCGGTACCGTTCAGGTAGCACTGCTATACCCCCAGGTTGCCCACGGCGGTGTGATCCGCGAGGAGTTCCTCTGGTTGCCAAGCCTGGGCCTGAACCTGGTCCTGCGCATGGATGGCTTCGCCTGGCTGTTCTCGCTGCTGGTGCTGGGCATAGGCACCCTGGTGTCGCTGTATGCGCGCTACTACATGTCGCCACAGGACCCGGTACCACGCTTCTTTGCCTTCTTTCTGGCGTTCATGGGCGCCATGCTCGGCCTGGTAATCTCAGGCAACCTGATCCAGTTGGTGTTTTTCTGGGAGCTGACCAGCCTGTTCTCGTTCCTGCTGATCGGCTACTGGCACCACCGCGCCGACGCCCGACGCGGCGCTTATATGGCGTTGATGGTGACCGGTGCCGGGGGCCTGTGCCTGTTGGTCGGCGCCTTGTTGCTCGGCCATGTGGTGGGCAGCTATGACCTGGACAAAGTGCTGGCTGCTGGTGAGACCATTCGCCAGCACGCGCTGTATCCAGTGCTGCTGCCGCTGATCCTGGTCGGCGCATTGAGCAAGAGCGCGCAGTTCCCCTTCCAGTTCTGGCTACCTCATGCCATGGCCGCACCCACCCCGGTTTCAGCTTATCTGCACTCTGCGACCATGGTTAAGGCAGGGGTGTTCTTGCTGGCACGGCTGTGGCCGGTGCTTTCGGGCACCGAAGAGTGGTTCTGGATCGTCGGTGGCGCGGGGGCCATAACCTTGCTGCTGGGTGCTTTCGCAGCGATGTTTCAGAATGATCTCAAGGGCCTGCTGGCGTATTCGACCATCAGCCACCTGGGCCTGATCACGCTGCTGTTGGGCTTGAACAGCCCGCTCGCGGCAGTGGCCGCCGTGTTTCACATACTCAACCATGCCACGTTCAAGGCTTCGCTGTTCATGGCCGCCGGCATCATCGACCACGAAAGCGGTACCCGTGACATCCGCCGCCTCAGCGGGCTGATCCGGCTGGTGCCGTACACCGCGACCCTGGCGATGGTGGCCAGCGCCTCGATGGCCGGCGTGCCATTGATGAACGGCTTCCTGTCCAAGGAAATGTTCTTCGCCGAAACTGTGTTCATCAGCTCCACGGCCTGGGTCGAGGCCACGCTGCCAGTGATAGCGACCCTGGCCGGCACCTTCAGCGTGGCCTACGCCTTGCGCTTCACCGTCGACGTATTCTTTGGCCCTGCCGCCCAAGACCTGCCTCACACACCTCACGAACCGCCTCGCTGGATGCGCGCACCCGTCGAACTGCTGGTTCTCACCTGCCTGGTGGTGGGCATTTTCCCTGCCCAGTCGGTCGGCCCCTTGCTGGCCGCTGCAGCCCTTCCGGTGGTGGGTGGTACGCTGCCCGAGTACAGCCTGGCCATCTGGCACGGCTGGAATGCCCCGCTGATCATGAGCCTGGTGGCCATGAGCGGCGGTATCGTGCTGTACCTGCTGTTGCGCAAGCAGTTGCGCCGAGGGCGCTTCCCGTATCCACCCCTGATCGAGCGGTTCAATGGCAAGCGCCTGTTCGAGCACGGCCAGGTGCACCTGATGTTACTCGCCAGGCGCATCGAGGGGCTGCTGACCACTCGCCGCCTGCAAGCGCAGCTGTTCATGCTGGTGCTCGCCGCCTTCCTCGCGGGGCTCACACCCATGCTGTACAGCGGCCTGAGTTGGGGTGACCGCCCGAAAATCCCGGGGTCAGGTGTGTTCGTCGCCCTCTGGGTGATCGCTATCGCATGCGCCATCGGCGCTGCCTACCAAGCCAAGTATCACCGCTTGGCGGCCTTGATCATGGTCGGCGTCTGCGGCCTCATGACCTGCATCACCTTCGTCTGGTTCTCCGCACCTGACCTGGCACTGACCCAACTGGTCGTCGAGGTGGTCACCACGGTACTGATCCTGCTTGGCCTGCGCTGGTTGCCGCGGCGTATCGAAGGTGTCTCGCCGCTGCCCGGGAGCCTCGACCGCGCCCGCATGCGCCGCCTGCGCGACCTGCTGCTGGCGATCCTGGTCGGCGGTGGCATGGCGCTGCTGTCCTACGCCATGCTGACACGACCCACGCCGAACGACATTTCTTCGTTCTATCTGAGCCGGGCCTTGCCACAAGGTGGCGGTACCAATGTGGTCAACGTGATGCTGGTTGACTTCCGCGGCTTCGACACACTGGGCGAGATCACCGTGCTGGTGGCCGTCGCCCTGACCGTATTCGCCCTGCTGCGCCGCTTCCGCCCACCCAAGGAGAGCATGCAGTTGCCAGCTCAGCAGCGCCAGCTTGCACCTGACGTGGTCACCGACCTGATCAACCCGCGCCATGCCACCGACACAGCTTTGGGCTTCATGATGGTGCCTGCAGTGCTGGTACGGCTGCTGCTGCCGATCGCCCTGCTGATCTCGATGTACCTGTTCATGCGCGGCCACAACCAGCCTGGCGGCGGCTTTGTCGCGGGCCTGGTGATGTCGGTGGCATTCATCCTCCAGTACATGGTCGCAGGCACCCAATGGGTCGAAGCCCAGATGAGCCTGCGCCCACTGCGCTGGATGGGCACCGGGCTACTCTGTGCGACCCTGACCGGGGGCGGCGCCATGCTGCTGGGCTACCCGTTCCTGACCACCCATACCGCCCACCTGCACCTGCCAGTGCTCGGCGATGTGCACGTGGCCAGCGCGCTGTTCTTCGACGTCGGCGTGTACACCGTGGTGGTCGGTTCGACCCTGCTGATCCTCACTGCCCTGGCCCACCAGTCGGTGCGAGCCTACCGCCCGGGTAATCCGTCGAAACCCAGCCAAGCAGGAGCCGCCTGATGGAAGAAGTCATTGCAGTCGCCATCGGCGTACTGGCCGCATCGGGCGTGTGGCTTATCCTGCGCCCTCGGACCTACCAGGTGATCATGGGCCTGTGCCTGCTATCGTACGGCGTCAACCTGTTCATCTTCAGCATGGGCAGCCTGTTCATCGGCAAGGAGCCGATCATCAAGGAAGGCGTGACCCAGGACCTGCTGCACTACACCGACCCGCTGCCCCAGGCACTGGTTCTGACGGCCATCGTCATCAGCTTTGCCATGACCGCCCTGTTCCTGGTGGTGCTGCTGGCCTCTCGCGGCCTGACCGGTACCGACCATGTGGATGGCCGGGAGCGTGAAGAATGAGCGAGATGAGCCGACTGATCATCGCCCCCATCCTGCTGCCGCTGCTGACCGCCGCAGTGATGCTGATACTGGGCGACAAGCACCGCCTGCTCAAGGCGCGCCTCAACCTGCTGTCGACCTTCACCGGGCTGGTCATCGCCGTCAGCTTGCTGTTGTGGGTGCGCGTACAGGGCCAGGCGGAATCGATTGGCGTGTATCTGCCGGGCAACTGGCCCGCGCCTTTTGGCATCGTGCTGGTGGTTGATCACCTTTCGGCGCTGATGCTGACGTTGACCGGGGTCATCGGTATCAGCGCCCTGCTGTTCGCTCGCGCCCGCTGGGACAGCGCCGGCGCCAGCTTCCACGCACTGTTCCAGATCCAGTTGATGGGCCTGTATGGCGCCTTCCTGACCGCCGACCTGTTCAACCTGTTCGTCTTTTTCGAAGTGCTGCTAGCGGCCTCGTATGGCCTGCTGCTGCACGGTTCGGGAAGAGCGCGGGTGCGCGCCGGCCTGCATTACATCGCCATTAACCTGTTCGCCTCTTCGCTGTTTCTGATTGGCGCCGCAATGCTTTACGGTGTGACCGGCACCCTGAACATGGCCGACCTCGCGCTGAAAGTACCGTTGGTGCCCGAGGCCGACCGTGGTTTGCTGCACGCGGGCGCGGCAATCCTGGCCGTAGCCTTCCTGGCGAAGGCCGGCATCTGGCCGCTGAATTTCTGGCTGGTACCGGCGTATGCCTCGGCCAGCGCACCCGTCGCCGCATTGTTCGCCATCATGACCAAGGTCGGCTTGTACGCTGTATTGCGGCTCTGGTCCCTGTTGTTCTCGGGCCAGGCCGGTGCATCGGCGCATTTCGGTGGGCAATGGCTGATCTACGGGGGCTTGGTCACCCTTGCCATCGCAGCCGTATCGATACTTGCCGCACAGCGACTGGAGCGCATGGCGGCACTGAGCATACTGGTTTCGGCAGGCACCCTGCTGGGCGCGATCGGCTTCGCCCAGCCGGCCCTGACGGGTGCGGCCCTGTTCTATCTGGTCAACTCAACGTTGGCACTGTGTGCCCTGTTCCTGCTCGCCGAACTGGTGGAACGCTCTCGCTCGGCCAACGAGCCGCCGCTGGAAGACGAAGAAGGCAGCATGCCCTCGCCACTGGAATCACTGCACCCGCCCA
Organism: Pseudomonas sp. NPDC089758; assembly: GCF_044748705.1. Taxonomy (NCBI): domain Bacteria; kingdom Pseudomonadati; phylum Pseudomonadota; class Gammaproteobacteria; order Pseudomonadales; family Pseudomonadaceae; genus Pseudomonas; species Pseudomonas sp. NPDC089758. Next base: position 84,780 of record NZ_JBIVGN010000021.1, on the reverse strand, counting down.
AAGGGATCAACCTCGACGATGAGCAGAAGGCAGTGATCGGCCAGATCATTCCCTGGACCATGGCGTTCCTGGGCCTGAGCTTCATTGCCTGTGCGTTGCTGATCATCGGCATGCCACCGCTGTCTGGCTTCGTCGGCAAACTCAACTTGATCAGTGCGCTGTTCAACCCACTGGGGTTGGGAATGCCGAGCGAACGCCCGCTGTCTGCAGCCGGCTGGGCGCTGGTAGTCCTGCTCGTCCTGTCTGGCATGGCCTCGCTGATCGCTTTCGGCCGCGTGGGCATCCAGCGTTTCTGGAAGCCTGAAGAGCGCCCCTCTCCAGTACTGCGGCACTATGAATGCCTGCCGATCGTCATTTTGCTGGGCCTGTGCATCATGCTCAGTTTCCGGGCCGAGCCGCTGCTACGATACACCCAGGACACGGCTGCCAGCCTGCAGGCCCCTGACACCTACATCAAGGCCGTGATGGCCGCGCAGCCGATACCCGGCCCGACCACGCTCGACGCACAGGTGCAGCCATGAGCCGACTTTTCCCCGCACCGCTGCTGTCTGTCGCGCTGTTCGTACTGTGGCTGCTGCTGAACCTCTCGGTAAGCCCGGGCAACCTGCTGCTCGCCGCCGCGCTTGGCATTCTGGCGCCGCTGCTGATGGCGCCACTGCGCCCCCAGCACGCCCGCGTACGTAGGCCGCTGATGGTCGTAAAACTGCTGGGCCGGGTGGGTATCGACGTCATCCAGTCCAACCTGCAAGTAGCCCTCAGCGTTTTGCGCGCCGGGCAACACCCGCCTCGCTCAGCCTTTGTCCATATCCCACTGGACCTGCGCGATGCCCACGGCCTGGCAGCACTGTCGATGATCACCACCGTGGTGCCCGGTACCGTCTGGTCAGAGCTGGCACTGGACCGCAGCGTCCTGCTGCTGCACGTGTTCGACCTCAAGGATGAAAACGCCTTCATCGAGCACTTCAAACACGCCTACGAACGACCGCTGATGGAGATTTTCCAATGACAGGCCTGCTAGCCTACGCAGTGCTCGCCAGCTTGTTCATCTTTGCCCTGGCCATGGGCCTGACGCTGATCCGGCTGTTTCGCGGCCCCTCCGCCCAGGACCGGGTACTGGCACTGGACTACCTGTACATCCTGGGCATGCTCATGATGCTGGTACTGGGGATCCGCTATGCCAGCGATACCTACTTTGAAGGTGCACTATTGATTGCACTGTTCGGCTTTGTCGGCTCGTTTGCCTTAGCCAAGTTCCTGCTGCGTGGCGAGGTAATAGAATGACCGAGGTTCTTGAACTACCGCTCTGGCTCGAGCTCATTACCGCCGCCCTGCTGCTGCTCGGCAGCCTGTTCGCGCTGATCGGGGCCATTGGCCTGCTGCGCCTCAAGGATTATTTCCAGCGCATGCACCCGCCAGCCCTGGCCTCGACCATCGGAGCCTGGTGCGTTGCCTTGGCTTCGATCATCTACTTTTCATGGCTCAAGCAAGGCCCGGTACTGCACGCCTGGTTGATCCCTGTTCTACTGTCGATCACCGTACCGGTCACTACCCTGTTACTGGCCAGGGCGGCGCTGTTTCGCAAACGCATGGCCGGGGAAGCGGTACCCGAAGAAGTCAGTAATAGCCAGGAGGGTGGCAATTGATGTGCGGCAGGCTCATTGCTGGGTGATCCGCTGCAACTCTCGCCGCACCATCGCGACGTAGGGAGGTGGGCCTAATTGATAGAGCTGGGCCGCCACCCAGGTCAACCAGGCCCCCTTCATCTCATCGCGTCGCGCCAGCAAACGTTCTGCCTGTGCCAAGGCCATGGCCTGATGTTGTCGATGGAACGCGGCACGGCCGCCATCCGCCTCTTGCGCCTCGTTCATTCACTCGCCTTGAACGTGGTCAATTCACCCTTGCGCCATTTCGCGACCTTACCGGTAACGGCCTTGAGCAGCTTGCCCAAGCCCTCCTGGACTTGCTGTTGAGCCGCGAACACCAGCATTACGCCTTGGCCTTCACGAAACACGATACCTTCACCTTGCGGCACCGAGACAAAGGCATAGTCGCCGACACCATAGACGTTCAGTTTGATCTCGCGAAAGCGCATTTCCAACTTGCCGCCCTCACGACTGGGCAATACGGCAGCACGAAAGTGATCCCCCACCTTCAATTCCAAACGCTGCTTGTCATCGACTACCAACGCACTCTCGGTGTCGATTTCGGCCATATACAAGCCTTCGGGACTTTGCTCGGTGACATAAACGAAACGGCCCTGAAACAGCTTGGCCAACTTACCGCGCAAATCGCCAAGGGCGAACAAAGCGTGGGTATCCAGAGTACTGACTGCCAATGAAGTAATCCTCAAATCGGTAACATCCGCCCCCACTCACCATCGGTGAGGCACGGCCCTTTCATTTCGATAGGCGAAAAGAGTAATGAAGCGATGTGCATAACGTCTGTGCCTTCTGGCTATACAGCATGGAGGAATCTTTACTCCTGCTTGCCAGACTTCGCCCAAAGGACGGGTTTAGGCACATTCCCCAACCGGGAAGCGTAATGTCTTACAACTATTCCGTCAGAAAAGATGCGATAGATAACGCCAGGCCCTTCGGCAGAACGGGCTCTGCAATCCATCAGCGCATTACTGGGAAGGAAATATGCACGAAAACACAGAAACACGTCGAGAGGCAAAGCGCATTTATTCTCGCCTCACACCGCGTTACGTCGTGATACCTGCCGGCATCGAGTTCTTCCACGTCACCGAAAGCGCTACCGGTAGAGTAAAGGGCTTTCGGCGTCGCCACCATGATGCCTGCGAGCTGGCCCGCAGCCTCGAAAACTGAACCACAGTCAGGCGGCTCGGCCTTTCTCCAGCTGCTCCAGCCAGGCCACCTGACACGCCCGCGCCTCATCACGTGTCGCAAACGCAGGGCCCCGACGTTCGCCGTCCACCAGTACCACCCAGCATACTCGGCGGCCCAACACCTGCAAGGCAGCGGGCACACCTGAGCCAATCATCACGGCTATATCGACTCGGCTATTCATCATCCCCTCCGGAATTTACTTAGCAACCTAACTATATAGCCATCATACGCCCGCCACCCTGCCGAAAAAAGCCAACATTGGTATAGCAGTATTGCGTCAGCAGCAACGAACCAGCCCGCACCCGCCAGCCAATGCAAAAAGCCCCAAGGATTGCTCCGTGGGGCCTTGGCACACACCGCTCGGTCAGATCTGGCGCTGGTGGCGATCGAGCTGCTCGTGGCGCTCCTGGGCTTCGATGCAGTACTTGGTGGTCGGGCTGATCAGCAGACGCTGCAGGCCGATCGGTTCACCACTGTCATCGCACCAGCCGAAGCTTTCGTCAGCGATACGGCCCAAGGCCATTTCCAGCTGCGGCAGCAAACGCTGATCACGTTCGATGGCATTTACCAACCAGTGACGCTCTTCTTCGACCGAGGCCACGTCGGCAGGATCCGACGGGGTATCCAGGCTTTCGATGGTGGCACGGCTCAGCTCGATGCGTTCATGGGTTTCTACTTTCATCGCCTGCAGCAGGCCAGTGAAGAAGGCCAGCTGATCAGCGTTCATGTAGTCATCGGCCGACATGGCCAGCAACTGTTCCTTGGTCATCGATTTCTCTATGAAAAAATGTGCATTTGGGCGATTCGGGTGTCGCCAACGCCTCGGCATTGGCAACGGAATTCTTCAAGCGCCAATCGGCACTCTTTTGCAGGGGGCGGCAGTCTAAGGCCCCACGTCGCGAGGGGCAACACCAATCACGGGGTAATTGACCGAAATGACATGGTTTACGCCTGACGGCAGCAACTTGCCGTACGGACGATGTCACTGGCAGTACATCTTTAAAGCCAAGGCAGATAACCCGGGCGGTTTCATGGCCCCCGCCTCCAGACAGCAAGAAGCAGCCTGGCCCTGATGCAAGGCACCAAGGCCAACACTTATCTGCCCATGGAGATCGAAAAGATACTACTGCTGCACCGCGAAGGCCTTGACCACCACCGCGCAGCCATCGAACTGCGCTTGACCCGTGCCAACCAGACGGACGAGTGCGTCCGCGATGCCGATGCGGCACTGAACATCAAGGCAATCGAAGACCTGTCGGCAACGCTGACAACGCAGGCGGTGGAACAGAGAACGCTGGCGGGCATGAGACCGAAGTGCATCGCAGCCCGATCGACCTGGCTGCGGCAAAGCGGTACTTCTTCAACCATCAGGCCTGATCATCAGCAGGGGCAGTTTCGCTGCCCCTGCTGGTGCAGCTCAGCAGTCCTTGAACTGAGCCTCACGCTTGGCAATGAACGCCGCCATCCCTTCCTTCTGGTCTTCAGTGGCAAATGCGGCATGAAACACACGGCGCTCGAAACGCACACCTTCGCTCAGCGTGACTTCAAAGGCCCGGTTGACGCTTTCCTTGACCATCATGCTCACCGGTATCGACTTGCCAGCAATGGTTGCAGCCACCTTCAATGCCTCCTCCACCAATTCGGCCTGTGGCACCACGCGCGCAACCAAGCCTGCCCGCTCCGCCTCCTCAGCCCCCATCAGGCGCCCCGTCAGGCACAGCTCCATGGCCTTGGCCTTGCCCACGGCACGGGTCAGGCGCTGGGTACCGCCCATGCCCGGCAGTACGCCCAGGTTGATTTCCGGCTGCCCGAACTTTGCATTGTCGCCAGCCAGGATGAAGTCGCACATCATCGCCAGCTCACAACCACCGCCCAACGCAAAACCCGACACCGCAGCGATAATCGGCTTGCGGCGGTTGGCAATGCGGTCGGCATCGCTGAACAGGTCATCGACGTAGATCTGCGGGTATTTGAGCTCGGCCATTTCCTTGATATCGGCCCCGGCGGCAAAGGCTTTGGCCGATCCGGTCAGCACCACGCAGCCGATATTCGGGTCACGCTCGAGCTGGTCCAGGGCCTGGTTGATCTCACTGACGATCTGCGCGTTGAGCGCATTGAGCGCCTGGGGCCGGTTAAGGGTAATCAGGCCGACTTTACCGTGAATATCCAACAGGATGGTTTCAAATGCCATGCAGACTGCTCCTTCAAAGATTGCGCGCAATGACCATGCGCTGAATGTCGCTGGTGCCTTCGTAGATCTGGCAAACCCGCACATCGCGGTAGATCCGCTCCAGCGGGAAGTCACTCAGATAGCCATAACCGCCCAGGGTCTGCAAGGCATCCGAACAGACCTTTTCGGCCATTTCCGAGGCAAACAGCTTGGCCATCGACGCTTCCACCAGCGCCGGGCGCCCGGCATCACGTAGCGCGGCGGCGTGCAGCACCATCTGCCGCGCCACGGCAATTTTCGTCGCCATGTCGGCCAGGCGGAAGGCCACGGCCTGGTGCTCGATCAGCGCCTTGCCGAAGCTTTGCCGCTCCTTGGCGTAGTCACGCGCCACTTCGAACGCTGCACGGGCCATGCCCACGGCCTGCGAGGCAATACCGATGCGCCCGCCTTCAAGGTTGGCCAGAGCGATCTTGTAGCCCTCGCCCTCAGCGCCCAGGCGGTTGGCCACCGGCACGTGCACGTTGTCGAAGACGATCTGGCAGGTGTCGGAGGCGTGCTGGCCGAGCTTGTCCTCGACCCGCGCTACCTGATAGCCCGGTGAATCGGTGGGCACGATGAAAGCGCTGATCCCGCGCTTGCCGGCCTCTGGGTCAGTCACGGCAAACACGATCACCACCCCGGCGTTCTGCCCGGAGGTGATGAACTGCTTGCTGCCATTGAGCACATAATGGTCACCCTCCAGGCGCGCACGGGCCTTCAGACTGCTCGCATCGGAGCCAGCCTGAGGCTCGGTGAGGGCAAAGGCACCCAGCATCGCGCCAGTTGCCAGGGGGGTAAGAAACTGCGCCTTCTGCTGCTCGCTGCCAAAACGCAGGATCGGTACACACCCTACCGAGTTGTGCACGCTCATGATGGTCGAGCAGGCACCATCACCCGCGGCGATTTCTTCCAAGGCCATAGCGTAGGCCACGTAACCGGTGTCACTGCCACCCCATTGCTCCGGGACCAGCATGCCGAACAGGCCCAGCTCAGCCATCTCCTCGATGGCCTCCTTGGGGAAGCGGTGTTCCTGGTCCCACTGCCCGGCAAAGGGTTTCAGCCGCTCCTGGGCAAAAGCGCGTACTGCATCGGCGATCTGTTGTTGCTCGTCAGTTACCAGCATGGTTCACCTCAGTACAGGCATTCGACGGCCATGGCCGTGGCCTCGCCGCCGCCAATGCAGATGGCCGCCACGCCGCGGCGCAGGTTGTTCTGGCGAAGGGCCGACAGCAAGGTCACCAGGATGCGTGCGCCGGAAGCCCCGATCGGGTGGCCAAGGGCGCAGGCGCCGCCGTGGATGTTGACCTTGTCGTGCGGCAGGTCAAGGTGTTTCATGGCCGCCAGCGTGACCACAGCGAAGGCCTCGTTGATCTCGAACAGGTCGACGTCGGCCAGGTTCCAACCGGTGCGTTTCATCAACCTGTCGATGGCCCCGATCGGCGCAGTCGGGAATAGCGCCGGGGTGTCTGCGAAGGCCGCGTGGCCGTGGATGACTGCCAGGGCTTTGAGGCCGCGCTTGTCGGCTTCGGAGCGGCGCATCAGGACCAGCGCCGCAGCACCGTCGGAGATCGAACTGGCGTTGGCGGCGGTCACCGTCCCCCCTTCACGGAAGGCAGGCTTGAGCTGCGGGATCTTGTCCAGGCGCGCCTTGGGCGGCTGCTCGTCCTCCTTGATGACGCGCTTTTCCTTGCCCTCGCTGACTTCCACCGGGACGATCTCGGCGGTAAAGCGGCCGCTGCGAATCGCGTCCTGGGCACGGGTAAGCGAGGCAATGGCGAACTGGTCCTGGGCTTCACGGCTCAAGCCTGTGGCCTGGGCGCAGTCTTCGGCGAAGGTGCCCATCAGGCGGCCCTTGTCATAGGCGTCTTCCAGGCCGTCCATGAACATGTGGTCGATGATCCTGCCGTGGCCCATGCGGTAGCCGCCACGGGCTTTGTCCAGCAGATACGGAGCGTTGCTCATGCTCTCCATGCCGCCCGCCACCACCACGTCCGCGGTCCCGGCCAACAGCAGGTCATGGGCCATGATCGCGGCCTGCATGCCCGAGCCGCACATTTTGTTGAGGGTGGTGCAGGTGGTGTGCTTGTCCAGCCCGGCACCCAGTGCAGCCTGGCGCGCAGGGGCCTGGCCCAGGCCGGCCGGCAGTACGCAGCCAAACAGCACTTGCTCGACACTGGCGGCATCGATGCCGGCACGTTCCACGGCACCACGAATGGCCGCGCTGCCCAGCTGGGGCGCGGTCAGGCTTTTCAGATCGCCCTGCAGGCCGCCCATGGGCGTGCGCACGGCGCTGACGATAACGATCGGATCATTGGCGAGGGTCATGTTCACGCTCCTTACTTGGCAGCCATGCGCAGTGCACCGTCGAGGCGGATCACCTCGCCGTTGAGCATGCTGTTCTCGATGATGTGACGGGCCAGCGCCGCGTATTCCTGCGGGCGGCCCAGGCGCGGTGGGAACGGCACACCGGCAGCCAGCGAAGCACGTACCTCTTCGGTCATGCCAGCCATCATCGGCGTTTCGAAGATGCCCGGGGCGATGGTCATCACACGGATGCCAAAGCGTGCCAGTTCGCGAGCGGCCGGCAAGGTGAGGCTGGCAATGGCGCCCTTGGAGGCAGCGTAGGCAGCCTGACCGATCTGGCCGTCGTAGGCAGCGATGGAGGCGGTGTTGATGATCACCCCACGCTCGCCCGCCTCATCGGCGGCCCCTTCGGCCATGGCTGCAGCGGCCAGGCGCAGCAAATTGAAGCTGCCGATCAGGTTGACGTTGATGACCTTGGCGAAGCTGGCAAGGCCATGCGGGCCCTGTTTGCCCAGCACCTTCTCGGCGCCGACGATGCCGGCGCAATTGACCAGGCCATGCAAGCTGCCAAAGGCACTGACGGCTGCGTCGACGGCCGCCTGGGCAGCCTGCTCGTCGCTGATGTCGGCCACGGCGAAGCGGGCGTTGTCACCCAGTTCACGGGCCTTGGCCTCGACGGCCTGAGCGTTGAGGTCGACCAGCATGACCTTGGCGCCGGCCTCGACCAGCATCTGCGCAGTGGCAGCACCCAGCCCGGAGGCGGCACCGCTGACAATGAAGTGTTTAGTGGCTATCTGCATGATCGGTTTCCTTTCAGGCGCTGGCAGGGGTGGCCTGTTGCGCGTGTTGTTTGGCGACTTCCTGGTTGCGCAGGATGAAGCGTTGCAGCTTGCCGCTCGGGGTCTTGGGCAGCTCGCTGACGAATTCGATTTCGCGGGGGTAGGCATGGGCATACAGGCGCTGGCGCACATGCTGACGCAGCGCTTCTTCCAGTTCGGCGCAACCGACGACGCCCTGGGCCAGCACCACGAAAGCCTTGATCAGCTCGGTCCGTTCCGGGTCCGGCTTGCCGATGACGGCGGCCTCGACCACCGCAGGGTGCTCGATCAACGCGCTCTCGACGTCGAACGGCCCGACGCGATAGCCGGAGGTGGTAATCACATCATCGCTGCGGCCAACGAAACTGATGCTGCCATCCGCGTTGAGCTCGACGGTGTCACCACTGAGGTAGTACTTGCCGATGAACGCTTTGGTCGGCAGCCCGTGGTAGCCACCGAACCAGCAAAGTGGCGATTGCTCGCGGTCGACGGCAAGGATGCCCGGCTGGCCGACCGGCAGTTCTTCACCCTGCTCGTCCAGCACCACAATGCGATGGCCGGGGACGGCGAAGCCGGCAGACCCCAGGTGTACGGGGTGTGAAAGGCCGTGGTGGTTGCACAGCACCATACCCAGTTCGGTCTGGCCGTAATGGTCGTGGATGGTCACGCCCAGCTCATTGGCGAACCAGCGGATCACCTCGGGGTTGAGCGGCTCACCGGCACTGCTGACTGCGCGCAGGCGGCCCTTGACGGGCGCCGAGAAAGCACTGCCGGCCGCAATCAGCATGCGGTACGCAGTGGGCGAGCCTGCCAGGTTGGTGATACCGAGCTTGTCGATCACCCGCGCGCAGCTTTCGACGCTGAACGGGCCATCGTAGAACGTGGTGGCATGGCCCAGTGACAACGGGCCGGTAACCGCGTAATACAGGCCATAGGCCCACCCCGGGTCGGCCAGGTTCCAGAAGTTGTCTTCGCTGCGCAGGTCGATGGCGTCGCGCATGTAGCCCTGAAACGCGACAATGGCACGCAGCGGCACCTCCAGCGGTTTCGCCGGGCCGGTGGTGCCAGAGGTGAACATCAGCAAGAACGGATCGTTACCTGTGCGCATTACCGGTTCGCAGTCGCTCGGGGCGCCCGCCAGGCACTGCTGGTAGTCCAGCTCGCCGGCGCGGGCATTGACCGTGATGATGGTCGGGCAGGCCTGCACCTCGTCCAGCTTGCCACGGTTGAGGCTGTCGGTAACGACTACGCGGGCATGCGACTGCTCAAGGCGGTGCTCGATAGCCTTGGGGCCGAACGCAGTGAACAGAGGCTGGTACACAGCGCCAAGGCGCCAGGTGGCGAGGATGGTGACAAGAAGCTCGGGAGTACGTGGCATCAGCCCAGCCACCCGGTCACCGGGGCCCACGCCGTGGGTTCTGAGCACATTGGCAAAACACGCAGACTGCGCCTTGAGCTGGTCGAAACTGAACCGCGCCGTGTTGCCATCGCGGTCTTCGTGAATCAGCGCCAGCTTGCCATTACCGGCATGGCGGTCACAGCATTCGACACAGGCATTGAGGGCTTGGAGGTCGCCATGCAGCGCCGCGGCAGCAGCCTGGCCATGGTCGAACGCACGAGCAGCCTCGATGTAATCGCGCATCGTCGGACTCCTGGTTTCTTGTTTTTGGTGTTAACCATCGGTCCGACGATGTTCGCGCCGCTCAAGCAAGGCGGCAATGGCCAAAGCTGTCAATCTGGATGACTGGTTTGGCCGCCTTGGACGTCAGCCGTCTCCACGGCCCAGCCCATGCAAGTAAGACTCGGTCAAGCCTGCCAGCAGCCGTTCTGAATCGCGCTGTTCCTGGTCGTCCAGATCAGCGAGCTGCGAACGCAGCTGATCGGCCGGGATGGGTGGCCGGACAACGCGCAAGTTTGCCCTGCGCTGCAGATAGTCGGCATTGAGCGCTTCGAACAGGGGCCGGTGCTGTTCACGAAGGCAGGTTTGCCAGAACAGTCGGCTCAACAGGCTTTGGCTCAGCGCCTCGATCGTTTCACTGGCGAGCACAGCGGCAAGCACGTCATTGACTTGCTCATCGCTCACCCCGGCGGAGTCCGGGTAGCGCATCGCTCGTGGTTGGCCCGGCAAATCAAGGCGCTCGCGCAAACGCACCCGGTATGCCAACGACAAGGCTGAACGCCCCACGTGTTCACCCTCGGCGCCCAGGCGCATGATCGCCCGGCTGGCCTGCTGCCATACCAGGTCAAGCCGAAATAGTTGCCGGCCGAATGCCATCAATCGTCCCCGCTGCGTCGGGTCGCGCGCATCGGTTTCAGCCTGGGCCAGCAAGACCCTCACATGAATATCACTGAAAATGTCACGGACCATATCCGTGCACGAAACCGGTTGGCTGGCCACTTCAAAAACGCGTATGCGCAACGCCGGGTTGCTCTCGACCGCCTGCAACGCGGCCCATACATCCCGCGCAAGCGCATCCCGGCCGCCATCAGCAATGGCCGGGGCATAATCAGCCGTATGCTCCAGCCACGCCAGAATACGGAAGAAGCTCGCGCTGCCCGGTTCGGCCACCAGGCCGTCCCACAGCAACCCGCGCGCTGCTCGATCATTGTCGGCGACATGCCCCAGCCACAAGGCTCGGGCACGGGACAAGTCGACCCGTGCCATCGATTCTGGCAAATGTCCGTGTTCCTCGATGGGGTCCAGCACGTACAGCCGTTGCAATTGCGCCCGCCTTAGCGGGTTACGGTCGACGACCAGCCCGCGGCGCCAGGCATGAGGCATTGCCAGCAGCGCCTCCGGTGGTTCGCGCAACTGGTTGTCGCTCAGGTCGCAGTGCACCAACTGGCCGCACAGCTCGAGCCGGGTCGGCCAGGCTCCCAGCCGGCAGTGGCGCAGGTTCAGATGAGTCATTGCCGAGAAATGGTTGAAGTCCAGATAAAGGTGCTCCAGCCGGTTGTAGCTCAGGTCAAGATGGGACAAGGCAGTCATTGCCTGCAGCACACCGACGGTCTGCGCGTTGAAGCGGATCTGGTTATGCGCGAGGCGCAAGCGCTGTAGTTGCGGCAGGTAAGCGATCCCGAGCGGGATGTTGCGCAGCCGGTTGAAACTCATGTCAAGCTCGGTCAGCGCAGTAAATGGGCGCAAGAAGTCCACTGGCACCAGATCGACCGCCGAGTTTTGCAGACTCAGGCGGGTTACACGGTGGAAATCGATGACACCCGGTAGGTCCGGCAAACTGTTGAGCAACATGCCGCTCAGGGACAAGTTCTGGCCTGTTGCTGTACCCGCATCGTCGTAAATCCAGTCCCCCTGCAAACGCCAAGCCCGCAGAATGGCGTCGGCCACTCGCCGCCGGAGTACCCGTCGCCGTGCGTCCAGTTGAGCACTGCTCCATCGGTTGAGGTGGCGAATCAACTGATCATGGTCATCCTCAAGCTCGACGAGGCGTTCATAGGCCGGCCGCTGCCCGCTTGCAAGAAGCGCCTGCTCCTGATCCAGTTGCGCCTCATCCAGCCCGGGGTAAAGCTGACGCAAACGCTCCCGAATGCGCGCTGGGAACGAACGGCTGTCGCCCTCGGCACGGCCACTGAGCGGATAGCCAACACGCCCGTCCGGCAAGCGTCGTCCTGGGTTGAACCACTGAGCCTGAGCCGGCCATTGCAAGAGCTCAGCCACCTCGCGGTGCGTGGCAGGAAGCCTGGCCAGCAGTCGCTGGCGTAGCTGTGGACCGGCGTCGGCCTGGGCCATACCCAAGGCCGCGCGATGCTCAGGCGCCAACACCGCGGCAAGCATTTCATACAGGCTCGCCGGGTTGCCAGGGCCGAACGGCAACCCGCGCCTCAAGCCATCGTAAAGGTGGAACTGCCCGTCTTTACGCACCACGATCCTGCGCACGAAAGGGTCAACAGCGGTGCCAACGGCCTTTAGCAGCCGCCCGTGCGGGCCGGTATCGCGCAACTCGATGCTCAGCGCCTCGCAACTCACGCCTGCGTTGTTTTCCATCTCGCCCTGAAGCAGGGTGAGCGCCAGTTGGCCAGTGTCGTTGCAATAGCTGGCGGGCAGGTAAAGCCCCTCGAGCGTACGATTCAACCTGGCCAGGCGCAGCAGGGAGCGGGCTTTGTTCGCCAGCCCCAGCGTCACGTGCCCAGCTGACGTCGCCACGAAGCGTTCACCCTCGCTGGCCTGGGTGGCCAGTGCCTGCGCATAGGCTTGCGGCAAACCGGCGAAGTCACGCTTTATCAAGGGCAGCAGGGCGTCGTCGACAGCCGGTGGCGTGCTCAGTTGTTCGAGAAGAGGCCCCTGCAGCGCAGCGCGCTGACGCAACAGGACATCGATGTCGGTACTGGCGGAACGGGCCTGGCACCACTCCAGCAATGCATTGTCCTGTGTGGCCAACGAGTAGCTGGCCAGGCGCGTGAAGAACGACTCGATACGTGCATGGGCCTCGAAGCGCCGCAACGTCTCACGCAGGTTTACAGGCGCCGGCCGGTTTTCGACCAGCACGCCCCGCAACTCCTCGGCATCCATACCGGCAACCCGCAGCACTTGCGCCGCCTGCTGTGCATCAATGACCGGATGCTGCGGCCACAGGGTGTCGAGCATCCAGCGCACGTCGCTCCAGCGTTGCGGCTGGTCGCGCAGCAGTCGCCAGCCGCGCTCACCGTTGTGCAGCACCGTTGGCCCGTACGCCTTGTCCACGCCAGGATGACGCAAGCGGTATGGGGCTTCAGGCTCACTGCGCTGTACTTCATAGTAACGCTGGCCCCTGCGCATCCAGCGCCTGTTGCCATCGCCATAGAGGCCATCGTCACGCAGGGCGATGGTGCCGGGGTTGGACGCGTAGGCGGTGATGTCATCGGAACACAACAGGCCACGCCGCCCCCCACGTTCACAGGCTGCAAGCCATCGACAAAGCTGCTGCGCAGAAAACTCACGGCGGCGGCGGTCACCCCTGTGGCAGCCACTGTCTCGGCGACCCCCAGCATGTGTTCCAGAGCCTCGTGCTGATGCCCCCGGACCCAGTCCTCGACGCCCTCGAAGACTTCGCCAAGCGTCTGCGCCACCAGTTGGCCCAGCAGCAGCGCGCCGACGGCAGGGATGAACAGCCCAGCCAGGTTGAACAAGTCAAGGCCGGCAGCATGCCAGGCCGCATGGCGAGCGCGGGCGGCAGCCGTATCAGCGTCTGCTGTGGGTACCAGTAACAGCCTGGCATCGTCCTTGACTCGCTGCAGCTGTTGCGCGGCCAGCGCGGCGAACAGGTCGCCAGGCGCAGTGGCGCCCTTGAGCGCCAGATCGGGCCTTGCATCCCTGAGGCGTCCGCTGAGCACACCTGCGACGCTTGCCCGATGCCGCAAGCTGATGAGCTGAAGGAAATAGTCCCGGTAGGCCTTCTCTTGCAAGGCTGCAACCATCGCAGTGTTCATCGCCTCGGTGGAGTCGAAGCGGCGAAGGGCCTGCACCGGATCACTGGGCAGGTAGACGACCACACCCCGATCATTACCCACACCGTCGCGCAAGCGAATGAACAGCCCGTCAGCCACGCGTTGGCCCAACATCTCCAGCAAGCCGGGGTACCCGTGCAGACCCGTGTCGGGATGGGCACCACCCCCCTCAACCATCTTGCGCAAGGCTTGCTGCACCTGCTCGTCGATATCACCCTTGAGCGTTGCGACCTGCGCAGCCAGTGCCAGGCCCGAACGCTTGTCCTGGGCAAGAATGTCCTGGGTGGTGGCACTGAAAATACGCTGCAGCTCGGTCTGGTAGAGCTGGCCCACATCCAGCGCACGGCACGTCTCAACCAGTTGCTCGGGCGTGCCGGTCAACAGAGTGTCCCGCCCAGGGGGGACGAGCCCGGTACCCTGAAAAAACGATTCGTCAGGGCCGAAGTTGCTCATGAGCCTGAGCAATCCATTCTGCCGAGCCGCCGAGTAACGGTAAGTCTGCTGGAATGTTCCGGGCAGTGTGCCGATGCGCGGCGATACCTGCAGCCACTCCAGCCCTGCCAGGGTCATGCCTGCGGGCAGCGGCTTGATCAGCACTGCGGACAGGTGTTTTTCGGCGAACTGCTGCAGAGGCTCGAGGGTCAACGTGAGCCCGCGCAGACGGGCCTGGCTGGCGTGGTGGGCGTTGAGGTTGGCGCGCAGGGCGGCGATCTGAGGCTGACTGGCCCGTTTGAGCCAGACGGGTAGCCTGGCAGCGATGAAGGCATCGGTTGCTTGTTCATGGCGGGTAACAGGGTTCGAGGCGATGGAAGTCATGGGTGTGCCGGGAGCGAAAGATGGGGCTGGCATGCTCGCCAACCGGCACTGGGCAAGGCATGAGGAAATACCACCGTAGCCACCGCCTGAGGTCGCAATGGCGCCCTTTCAGCCTGCCGCGCCCCGAGCCAGGATCAGCGCACGGTAATGCCCGGGGTTGCAGCCGAACCACTTGCGAAACGCCTTGTAGAACGAACTGCCGTCGGCAAACCCAAGGCGCTCGGCGATTTCCCCCATGGGCGCTTCGGCCTGGCTCAACCAGGCGATGGCCAGCTCACGCCGGACGCTGTCCTTGAGTACCTGGTAGCTCTGCCCCTCCTCCGCCAGTCGACGGCGCAAGGTTGACGGCGACAGGCACAGATCCCGTGCCAGGCCGTCGGCATCCGGCCAATGGGACGGGTCCAGTTGCAGCAGGTCGCTGCGGATGCGCCACGCCAGGCTCGCCGGATCACGGTACTTGACCAGGATGTTGCCAGGCGCTTCGGCCAGAAAGCGCTGCAGGTCCTCGGGGCTGCGGCGCAGTGGCACGTCAAGGCAATCGGCACTGATGATCATGCGGGTGCGCGGCCGCTCGAACTGCAGGTTCTGCGAGAACATCACCCGGTAATCGTCGCAGTACGGCGGCTCGGCACAGCGCAGCTCGATGGCCAGGATGGCAATGCGTCGCCCGGCCAGCCAGCAGGCCACGCCATGCACGATCATCCAGAAGGTGAAATAGGTGAACGCCCGCCGTGGGAGGTCGCGCGGCTCATTGATGACAATCTCGGCCAGGCCCTGCTGACGCACCAGGCTCGGCTGCAGGTCCTCGAGCATCAGCGAAAGAAACGCCAGCGCGGTTTCCAGGCCCTCGCCCAAGGTTGGCTGGGCCATGCTCGCCCGGCACAGGAACGCCAGGCTGCCGCTGCGCAGACCGCGCGGGTCCATGGCAAAGAATTCATCGTTGCAGCGCCGCGCCAGCAACCGCCAGAGCCGGGCATAGGCCTGGGCACTGACCCGTGCATCCGGGGCCTGCAACTGCCCGGCGTCGATACCGGCACGGGCCAGCAGCGCCGCATCCGGCTCACCCGCGGGGCAAGTCTGCAACAAGGCCTCACGCACCAGTTGCATGGAAATGGTGTCTTTCTCGCTCATCTGCAGTCCATCAGGTTATGCCGGCATCTGGGCCCGGCTCAAAGGCTGGCCGCCAGGCCCAGGAATGCCTGGATCAAGCGTAACTCACGGCGCCGCTCCAGGCAGCCAACCATGTGCTGGTTGACCAAGCCCTGCCCGCCTAACGGTCGCGCCACCACCCGGGGGTCGTTGGCCACTTCGGTAGACGACACCACGCCGATGCCCAGTTGCGATGCCACTGCCTCAGTGACCGCCTCACGGCTGTCCAGCTCCAGCTGCACCCGGGGCTGCACGCCAGCTGTAGCGCAGGCCTTGTCGAAGGTGCGCCGGGTAGTGGAGCTGGGTTCGCGCAGCACCATGATCTGCTGGTGCAGCTCGGCCAAGGCCAGGTCACCCTCGCCCCCAGCCCAGGCATGCCCTGCTGGCAGCAACGCACACAACCGGGATTGGCACAGGCTCTGAAGATACAGGCCCTTGCGTGGCTCGATCTCTGTCAGCACCGCCACATCGGCATGCTCGGACAACAGGGCAGCCAGCGTCTCCTGAGCGTTACCCAGGCGCAGATTGACCGTAATGCCGGGGTAGCGCTCGCGTAACTGCGCCAGCATGGGCATGACCCGGTGCGGGCCATCGGCAGCCACCTCCAGGCGCCCGGTCAGCAGTTGCCGGTTGGCTTCGAGCATGGCCTGTGCCTCTTCAGCCAGGCCGAACATGGCTCGGGTGATGGCCGCCAGCCGCGTGCCCTCCTCGGTCAACTCCACGCGCCGCGCCGTGCGCCGCAGCAAGGTGATCTGGTAGTGCTCCTCCAGAGCCTTGACGTGCCCGGTCACTGCCGGCTGGCTGATGAACAGGCGCTCGGCAGCACGGGTAAAGCTGCCCTCACGGGCCACTGCATCGAAGGCACGCAGCTGAAACAGGTTCATATTTATCGGCCTGACTTATAGCTGGGATAACAACAAACAATTTGATTGATGGAAGCCTGAATTGCAACCTAGGCCTCGTAGTTTCAGCCCACCGCTTGCGAGGAATAACGGAATGAGCAACGCCCCGATTCTGCTGACCCCAGGTCCCTTGACCACATCACTGCGCACCCGCCAAGCGATGCTGGTGGACTGGGGCTCCTGGGACCGCGACTTCAACCAGCTGACTGCCAGCGTCTGCGAGCAACTGCTGGCAATCATCGACGGCGCCGCCAGCCACCACTGCGTTCCCCTGCAAGGCAGTGGCACCTTTGCCGTGGAAGCGGCCATCGGCACCCTGGTGCCACGCGATGGCAAGGTACTGGTGCTGATCAATGGGGCTTATGGCCAGCGCCTGGCGAAGATCTGCAACGTGCTGGGCCGCACCTACAGCACCTTCGAAACCGCCGAAGACCAACCGACCACCGCCGCCGATGTCGACCGCCTGCTGGCTGCCGACCCCGCCGTGACCCATGTGGCATTGATCCATTGCGAAACCAGCACCGGTATCCTCAACCCGCTGCCCGAGATCGCCCAGGTGATCCAACGCCACGGCAAGCGCCTGATCATCGATGCCATGAGCTCGTTCGGCGCGCTGCCCATCGATGCCCGCGAAATTCCTTTCGAAGCGCTGATCGCCGCCTCCGGCAAGTGCCTGGAAGGCGTACCTGGCATGGGCTTCGTCTTCGCCGAAAAAGCCGCCCTGGCCGCTGCCGAGGGCAATGCCCATTCGCTGGCCATGGACCTGCACGACCAGCACGCCTACATGGCCAAGACCGGCCAATGGCGGTTTACCCCACCCACTCATGTGGTAGCGGCCCTGCACGAAGCCCTGCAGCAATACAACGAGGAAGGCGGCCTGCCGGCGCGCCACCGACGCTACGCCGACAACTGTAAGACCCTGCTCGACGGCATGGCTGCCATCGGCCTGCGCAGCTTCCTGCCCGCCGACATCCAGGCGCCGATCATCGTCACGTTCCACGCACCGAACGATGCCCGCTACCAGTTCAAGGACTTCTACGAGCGGGTCAAGGCCAAGGGCTTCATCCTCTACCCGGGCAAGCTGACCCAGGTCGAAACCTTCCGCGTCGGCTGCATCGGCGTGGTCGGTGCCGATGGCATGCAGGCCGCCGTGAATGCCGTGGCCGACGTGCTGCGGGAAATGGAAGTGCTGGACATCTGACCCTTTGCCCACCCCAATTCAGGAATTAGCGCACATGAACTACAACAACCCCACCCAGCTGCAAGCCGCGATCCTCGACTGGGCCGGCACCGTGGTCGATTTCGGCTCGTTCGCTCCCACACAGATCTTTGTCGAAGCCTTTGCCGAGTTCGACGTGCAGGTGTCCATCGAGGAAGCGCGCGGCCCCATGGGCATGGGCAAGTGGGACCACATTCGCACGCTGTGTGACGTGCCGGAAATTGCCGAGCGCTATCGCAACGTGTTCGGCCGCACGCCGACCGACGATGACGTCACCGCCATCTATAACCGCTTCATGCCGCTGCAGATCGAGAAGATCGCCGTGCATTCAGCGCTGATCCCCGGCGCTCTGGACACCCTCACCGGCCTGCGCCAGGACGGCTTGAAAATCGGCTCCTGCTCGGGCTACCCGAAAGTGGTGATGGACAAGGTCGTCGAACTGGCGGCACGCAACGGCTATGTCGCCGACCATGTGGTGGCCACCGACGAAACCCCCAATGGCCGCCCCTGGCCGGCACAGGCACTGGCCAATGTGATTGCCTTGGGCATTGATGATGTGGCGGCCTGCGTCAAGGTCGACGACACCGTACCGGGCATCCTCGAAGGCCGCCGTGCCGGCATGTGGACCGTGGCACTGGTGTGCTCGGGCAACGCGCTCGGGCTGACCTGGGAAGGTTACCAGGCGCTGAGCGCCGAGAAGCTGGAAAGTGAACGCAAGCGAATTCATGCGCTGTTCGCAGCGTCACGCCCGCACTACCTGATCGATACCATCAATGACCTGCCCGAGGTGGTCGCCGATATCAACCGGCGGTTGGCCAAGGGGGAGATGCCGCAGACGTTCTGACCGGTGTTCGTTGCTGCTTTCGTCGGCGCCCCGGCTCCCATGACGGCCCCGCTGTTTCATCAACGATGGG
Source organism: Pseudomonas sp. NPDC089758 (assembly GCF_044748705.1). NCBI lineage: Bacteria > Pseudomonadati > Pseudomonadota > Gammaproteobacteria > Pseudomonadales > Pseudomonadaceae > Pseudomonas > Pseudomonas sp. NPDC089758. The sequence goes on along the minus strand of NZ_JBIVGN010000021.1, from coordinate 66,158 downwards.
GTATCTGTGAGAGCCGGCGTGCCGGCGACAGGGCCGGCTCAGACTGCCCTGTTCAGCTTCACCCAGGAGGAGAACTTGTCGATGAAGCCCTGCAGGAAGGGCCGGGTCTTGTCATTGAGCTTGCCACTGTCCTCGAAGAGGCTGGCCGCCCCACCGATATAAGCTTCGGGCATCTGCATGCAGGGCATGTCGAGAAACACCAGCGACTGCCGCACGGCATGGTTGGCGCCGAACCCGCCAATGGCCCCGGGCGACACGCTCACCACTGCCGCAGGTTTGCCACTCCAGGCGCTTTGCCCATAGGGACGCGAACCCACATCGATGGCATTTTTCAGGCAGCCCGGTATGGAGCGGTTGTACTCCGGAGTGACGAACAGCACCGCGTCGCTGTGCCGGATCTCATCGCGAAAGCGCTTCCACGGCTCAGGCACACCCGCAGCCTCGACATCTTCGTTGTACATGGGCAGATCGCCGATTTCGACGATTTTCAGGGCGAGACTGGACGGTGCCAGCTCTGAAAGGGCACGGGCCACCTTGCGGTTGTACGATTCCTTGCGCAAGCTGCCGACGACGACCGCTACCGAATACACCTGGCTCATGGCGATTTTCAACCTTTGCTGGGGTAAGAGACGTTGTAGTTATAGATGACCATCGCCCGGCGCTAAGGTTTTTTTCCTCCGGCAGAAAACTTCCAGGTACCATCCACGGTCTATTCCTGCAGACATTTCCCACGTAATTCAGAGGTTTTCACCTAAATGGCAGCAGTAATGGTCGGCCAATTCCACGCCCGTGACGCCGAAGGCCGTATCTACCCCGTGCACGAGTTCCAAGAGTCCACCCTGCAGGCCGACGGCAGCGCACTGGGCGCGCCGGTTACCACCTATCGCCTGGCCATCGGCGATCGCGTCAACCACTTGGGTGAAGACCGCTTTGAACTGGTCCAGACGGGCGTCGAGATCATTCGCATTCCTTGACGCAATCGACCGTATAGCTTCCCGACTCATTCTGCAGGCCGTGAACATCGGCGACGAAACCGGGAAAATCGCTGTTGAAGGCCCGGGCAAACGCCAGGTAGTCGAGGATCGGGCGGGTCGCTTCGGTGAACCGTTCCCCCGGCATGATCAGGGGGATGCCCGGCGGGTATGGCACCAGCATGACTGCCGAGACGCGGCCGAGCAATGCCTCGATCGGTACCGCTTCCACCTCACCGCGCACCATATGGTCGTAGGCTTGGGCCGGGCTGAGGGCGACTTCCGGCAAGCGTCCGAACAAGCCTTTGAGCTGCTTGGCCGTGGCATTGACGCGATAGCATTGATGCAGCTGACGGCACAGGTCGCGCAGCCCGAGGCCGTGGTAGCGTGCGGTGTCGACTGCAACGATGCTCGGCAGGCACTGGCTTAGCGGGGTATTGCCATCGTGATGGCGTTTGAACTCCAGCAACTCGGTCAGCAGTGTGCTCCACTTGCCCTTGGTGATGCCCATCGAGAACAGCACCAGGAAGCTGTAAAGGCCGGTCTTCTCCACCACCAACCCGCGTTCCCATAGAAACTTGCTGACCACTGCCGCCGGGATGCCCTGCTCGTCCAACACACCGTCGGCTCGCAACCCCGGCATCACCAAGGTGACCTTCAGTGGGTCGAGCAACACATAATCGCCCGCCAGTTCGCCAAAGCCATGCCACTGCGCGCCGGGTTGCAGCAGCCAGTCCTGCGCCGCGAGCTGGTCGATACCCTCAGCCCCCGGCGGCTGCCAGATGCTGAACCACCAATCGGGGGCAGGCATATGTGCATGCAAGTTGGCCAGGGCGCGACGAAAGCTCAGTGCCTCGTCAAACATCTCTTGCAGCAGCGAGCGCCCTGCAGGCCCCTCCATCATGGTCGAAGCCACATCCAGAGAAGCGAGGATGCTGTATTGCGGTGAGGTGGAGATATGCATCATGAAGGCTTCATTGAAGCGATCACGGTCCAGCTGGCGCTGGGCGCCGTCCTGCACGTGGATCATCGACGCCTGGCTGAAGGCAGCCAGCAGTTTGTGCGTGGAGTGCGTGCTGAACACCAACGGGCTGCCCTCGGTGCAGGCCGTACCCATCGCATAGCGCCCGGTGAAGAACTCATGGAACGCGGCGTAGGCGAACCAGGCTTCATCGAAGTGCAGCACCTCGGCGTTGCTACCCAGAGCCTGCTTGATCAGCCCGGCGTGGTAGCACAGCCCGTCATAGGTTGAATTGGTCACCACCGCCAGTTTGATGCGTGGTTCGCGCCCTTTGGCCAAAGGGTTGGCGCGCACCTTGGCCTGGATCGACTCAGCGCTGAATTCGCTGAGCGGGATCGGCCCGATGATGCCAAGCTCGTTGCGCTCCGGGGACAGGTAAATGGGAATGGCGCCCGTCATGATGATGGCGTGGACCACCGACTTGTGGCAGTTACGGTCGACCAGCACCAGGTCATCACGGCCGACCATGGCATGCCAGACGATCTTGTTGGCGGTGGAGGTGCCATTGATCACGAAGAAGGTATGGTCGGCGCGAAAATTGCGCGCCGCCCTGGCTTCGGCCGCTGCCAAAGGCCCCGTGTGATCGAGCAGGGAGCCCAGTTCCGGCACCGAGACAGACAAGTCCGAACGCAGGGTATTTTCGCCGAAGAATTGATGGAAGGCTTGGCCCACCGGGCTTTTGCGATAGGCCACGCCACCGCCATGGCCGGGCGTGTGCCAGGAATAATTGGACTGCGCAGTGTGCTGTACCAGGGCCTTGAAGAACGGCGGCAGCAAGCCGTCGAGGTAGTTGTGGGCAGCACGTGCTACCTGGCGGGCGAGGAACGGCACGGTATCCTCGAACAGGTAAAGGATGCCGCGCAGCTGGTTGAGCTCGCTCATCGCTTCAGCGGGAGCGTTCTCCAAGGTGACCTGTTCGCCCAGGGCGAAGATTGGCAGGTCAGGCGCACGCTGGCGTGCCAGGCGGATCAACTCGGCCATGTTCTGCAGTAGGTGGGTGTTTTCGCCAACGCCTTCGGCGGCGATCAGCATGCAGGCCAGCCCATGGTGGGTGGCAGCGACCAGGCGCGCTTCGGCATTGTCTGCGGCGGCAAGAATGGCGAAGCCGTCCTGGCGCAGTTCCTCGGCAATCCCCCGCACGCGCTCGCCGGCTACGCTGTCGGCCTTGATGGCGCGGTGGACAATGAGGATGGGGAACTTGAGGTCCTTGTACATCAGGCTGCTACCTCCGAAGGACAGAGCGTCTTTCACAGGGTAGTAGAGCCTGGTGTTGTCAGTGCGGTCCTGTCGCAGGCACGCCGTTTCCTGTACGGGCCTGCAGTTCAGTAAAGAGCCTGTGGGCTTACCGGCGACAAGGCCATGGCAGGCCGAGCATCAACCGGCTGGCGTTTCGGTCAATGCCTGCCACATCGACGGCCCGCCCGCCGATTTGGCGATCGCCGCCAACCGCTCTGCATGCGCCTCCAGCTCCTCGGCACTGGCCATGATCACCCGCCCAGGCGCACGCCCGGTGATCCGGCGGATCTCGCTGCCACCACTGCCCTGCCCTTCAGCGTCACCGTCAGCCCCATTGCCAGCCAGCGAAAGGCTGGTCTGGCCACCGGTCATCGCCAGGTAGACGTCGGCCAACAACTCCGAGTCAAGCAACGCGCCGTGCAGTTCACGGCCGGAGTTGTCGATGTCGTAACGCTTGCACAACGCGTCGAGGCTGTTACGCTGCCCCGGGTGCCGGGCCCGGGCCAGCAACAGGGTGTCTAGGATGGTGCAATGCTGCGAGATGTCGGCACGGTCACGCTGGCCGAGCAGGGCGAACTCGTTATTGATGAAACCGACGTCGAACGCGGCGTTATGGATGACCAGCGTGGCACCCTGAATGAATTCGAAGAACTCCTCGGCTACATCGCCGAAGCGCGGCTTGCCGACCAAAAAAGCGTCGGTGATGCCGTGGACATTGATCGCGCCCTCGTCACTCTCGCGATCCGGTTGCAGATAGACGTGGAAGTGGCGACCGGTCAGGCGCCGGCCAATGACCTCGACGCAGCCGATCTCGATGATCCGGTGGCCCTCACTGACCGGCATGCCGGTGGTTTCGGTATCGAGAATGACCAGGCGTTTATCTTGCTGCTGCTCCACGCGGGGCGCTCCAACTTGCATCAGTTACAAAGCCGAGGATTGTACCCCAGCTCAACGTTTGGCGCGCACCTCGTCGACGCCACGGTTGGCCAACTGGTCAGCGCGCTCGTTGCCGGGGTGGCCGATGTGCCCGCGCACCCACTTCCAGGTGACCTTGTGGCGGTTGACCTGCTCGTCGAGCTGCTGCCACAGGTCGGCGTTCTTCACGGGCTCTTTCGCGGCCGTCTTCCAGCCGCGTTTCTTCCAGTTGACCATCCACTCGTTGATGCCCTTCATCACGTACTGCGAGTCGGTGGTCAACACCACCTCGCATTCGCGCTTGAGCGCCATCAAGCCCTGGATCGCGGCCATCAGTTCCATGCGGTTGTTGGTGGTTTCGCGCTCGCCGCCCCACAGCTCCTTTTCGACGCCCTTGTAGATCAACAGGACGCCCCAGCCACCAGGGCCAGGGTTGCCCTTGCAGGCACCATCGGTATACAACTCGACGCTATCGCTCATGTACCACTCATGTTCAGTGCTTTTCGGTATCCGGGCTGACCGCGGTGCGGTTGACCTTGGCCAGGGGCAAAGGCAGCAGCTTGCCCATCGGCTCGCGGCGCTCCTGGCGCAGCGGCCTCAGGCCGACCACCATCTTGCGCGCTACCAGCAGGTAAACCCCGCCACCGGAGCTCTGCCAACCGCCCGCCACCCGTTCCCAGCCCGCCAGGCGTTGCTGCCAAGCCGGTGAGGCAAGCGGCGGACGATAGCACCCGAAGCGGCGTTTCTCCAGCGCGAAGCCCAGCAGGTTGAGCCAGTCACCCACCCGTGACGGCGAGATGCAGCGGGCCTTGCGCAGCGCGCCATGGCTGAAGAAGTGGCGTATGCCCCAGCTGCTCCAGGGGTTGATACCGACGATCAGCAGATGCCCACCGGGGCGTACGGCACTGGCGGCCTCGCGCAGCAAACCATGGGGCGACAGGCAGAAGTCCAGGCCGTGTTGCAGCACCACCACGTCGGCGGCGTGCTCGCTCAAGGGCCAGGCCTGCTCTTCGCAGACGATCTCCACCCCCGGCAACGGCGCGCCCAGGCGCACGTTGCGCTGTACCTGAGGGGCGCTGGGCGGTGCCTCGGCGCAGGGGCCATAATGCACCAGGTAACCACCGAAGAAGCGCCCGAGCTCCTCCTCCAGCAATTTTTCCTCTTCTTTGAGCATCAGCTGGCCGAGCGGGCCGTGGAACCAGTCACGGGCCAGGCTGATCAGCTCGACCCAGGCCGGGTCGGCCTGGGCAAAGGGTTGGTCGGTCATTTGCGCTCTCCCTCGAAGGTTCTCGCACCGCGCCATCGCGGCTAAGATGCCCTCATGTGCCACGCTTGGCGATACGGATCCACACCATGATACAGATCGATGCGCTCCCCGCTTTCTCCGACAACTACATCTGGTTGTTACAGGATACTGCCAAACGCCGCTGCGCGGTGGTCGATCCTGGCGATGCCGGACCGGTGCAGGCCTGGCTGGCCGCCCATCCTGACTGGCTGCTGGAGGATATCCTGATCACCCACCACCACAATGACCACGTCGGCGGAGTCGAGCAGCTGAAAGCGCTGACCGGTGCGCGCGTCTGCGGCCCCGCCAACGAGCGCATCCCGTGCCGCGACCTTGCATTGGACGAGGGTGACAGGGTGACCGTGCTGGGCGTGACCTTCCAGGTCCTGGCAGTGCCGGGGCATACGCTGGGCCATATTGCCTTCTTCAGCGACCAGCCCGCGACGCCGGTGCTGTTCAGCGGCGACACGCTGTTCGCCGCCGGCTGCGGGCGGATGTTCGAGGGCACGCCGGAGCAGATGCAACCCGCCCTCGCCAGGTTGGCCGCGCTGCCGGAGCGTACCGAGGTGTACTGCGCCCACGAGTACACCCTGAGCAACTTGCGCTTCGCCAAGGCTGTCGAGCCGCAAAATCCGCACGTTCTGCAGCGTTTCGATGATGTTAGCCGGCTGCGGGCCGACAATCGCATCACATTGCCATCAACCATCGGCCTGGAACGGCTGACCAACCCTTTTTTACGTACCGCTGAAACATTAGTTAAACAAAAAGCTGACGAATGGAAGGGACATTCAAACACCACGCATGTCGCTGTTTTTGCTGCCTTGAGGTCTTGGAAGGACACCTTCTGATAACCTGAAGATATATCGCAACATGCGCTGCAAGGTTGACCCGGCGGGATGCGGTTTCTAGAATCGCCGAAATTTTTTGCCCGGATACCCGTCCCCGCCGATGTCTTCCCCAAGCCGCAGAACCGCTCATTCAGTCGCCCTGACGCGCCTGGCCCAAATCAGTGCGCTGGCGCTGGCCGCCACCCTGGTGGGCTGCCAGAGCACCCGTCAGCTCGACGAATCCGATAGCGTTCGCGCGCACAGCTACCAGGCGCGGATCAAACACAAACCCGCTCCCCTCGCGGTCAAACCGGCCGAGCAGGCGCCCCAGGATGTGTGGGAGCGCATGCGCCAGGGCTTCGCCCTGCAAGACACCATCGACGTCAACCCGCGCATCGAGCAGCAGCGGCTGTGGTTTGCCAGCAACCCTTCGTTCCTGGAAAACGCCGGTGAGCGCGGCAGCCTGTACCTGCACTACATCGTCGAGCGCCTGGAAGAACGCGACATGCCGCTGGAGCTGGCCCTGTTGCCGGCGATCGAAAGCGCCTACAACCCCATGGCCTACTCGCGCGCCCATGCCGCAGGCATGTGGCAGTTCATCCCCTCCACCGGGCGCCACTTCAACCTGCGCCAGACCAATTTCTACGATGGTCGCCGCGACATCACCGCATCGACCAATGCCGCGCTGGACTACCTGAGCCGCCTGCACGACATGTTCAACGGCGACTGGCTGTTGGCGCTGGCCGCCTACAATGCCGGCGAAGGCACCGTCAGCCGGGCGATCGAGCGCAACGAGAAACTCGGCCTGCCAACCGATTACTGGAACCTGCCCCTGCCGCAGGAAACACGCGACTACGTGCCCAAACTGCTGGCCCTGTCGCAGGTGGTGCTGACCCCCGAAGCCTACGGCGTGAATCTCAACCCGATCGCCAACGAGCCCTACTTCGAAGCCGTCGCCATCAAGGACCGCCTGGACCTGTCGCGGGTTGCCGCCTTCGCCAACATAGACGAAGACGAACTGATCCAGCTCAACCCGGCCTTCAAGAAGCGCATGACCGTGGATGGGCCCAAGCAATTGCTGGTGCCGACGGCCAAGGCGCAACTGCTGTCCGACAGCCTGTCCAACCTCAAGCCTGAACAACTGATCAGCCTGCAGCCGAACAAGGCCGTGTTCGCTCGCGCCGTGGCTGAAGCCAAGGCACCTGCCAGCGCCCGCAGCTACCGCGTGAAGCGCGGCGACAGCCTGAGCACCATCGCAAGGGCCAACCGGGTTTCGGTCAAGGATATCCAGCGCTGGAACAAGCTCTCGGGTAGCCGGGTAAAGGCCGGCCAGGTGCTGGCGTTGCGTGGCGGTAGTGCGGCGGGCAACCGGGTGGCGGCATCCTCCAAGCGCTCGACTAAGTACAAGGTCCGCAAAGGCGACTCACTGTATCTGGTGGCGAAACGGTTCAACGTCGAGATGAAGCACCTCAAGCGCTGGAATCCGCGCAGCGGGCATGCCCTCAAGCCAGGCCAGACCTTGACCGTCTACCTGGGGCATTGATCTGAATCGGGGCTGCTTGGCAGCCCCTCGATCTCCTTCCAGCCACACCCTTTTTCCAACCCCGCCAAGCTGTTACTGTAGCCCGACCAAAGCCCAACGCCTCTGGATCGGATGCCGACTTGATACGTCCCCTCCTGCTGTCACTCAGCCTGGCCTTGAGCTTTCCCGCAGCCGCGATGGTGAGCGAAAGCCACGGATACGCGCAGTTCGGCACGCTCAAGTACCCAGCGACATTCACCCATTTCGACTGGGTCAACCCGCAAGCGCCCAAGGGCGGCACCTTGCGCGCTATGGCATTGGGTACGTTCGATACGCTCAACGCCTATACCTTCAAGGGTTCAAGCCCAGTCACAACGCCGAACTTCCTGCAGTACGGGGTCAACGAGCTCAACGAAACGCTGATGGTCGGCACCGGCATGTACGACCCTTCCGGCGACGAACCCACGTCCAGTTACGGCCTCATCGCCCGCTCGGTGGAGTACAGCGAGGACCGTAGCTGGGTGGTGTTCAACCTGCGCCCGCAAGCGCGCTGGCATGACGGCAAACCGATCACCTCGGCCGACGTCGCCTTCTCTTATTACACGCTGCTAAAAGGCGGCCACCCGATCTACCGCACCAATCTGCAGGAAGTGCAGCGCGTGGATATCCTTGGCCCGTTGCGCATCCGCTTCGTGTTCAAGCGCGCTGGCAACCCGCTGCTGATCCTGCGCCTGGGCGAGATGCCGGTGCTGCCCAAACACTACTGGCAAGGCCGCGATTTCAAGGCCACCACCTTCGAGCCGCCTCTGGGCAGTGGCCCCTACCGCATCACCCAGGTGCAGCCCGGCAGGCGCCTGGTGTTCGAGCGGGTGAAGAATTACTGGGGCAAGGACCTTGCGGTGAACCGCGGCAAGTACAACTTCAACCGCGTCGAATACGAGTTCTATCGGGACGCCACGGTCGCGTTCGAAGCCTTCAAGGCCGGCGAATTCGACATCTATATCGAGCATCAGGCAAAGAACTGGGCCAACGGCTACAACTTCCCGGCACTGCGCCGTGGCGAGGTGATAAAGGCCCAGATCCCGCACCGCATCCCGACCCAGACCCAGGGGTTGTTCATGAACACCCGCCGGCCCACCTTCAGCGACGCCAGGGTACGCCAGGCGCTGGGCCTGATGCTCGACTTCCAGTGGACCAACCGCGCCCTTTTCAGCAGCGCCTACCGCCGCTCGACCAGCTACTACCCCAATAGCGAGTTTGCCGCCAGCGGCTTGCCCACGGGCAAGGAGTGGCTGCTGCTGGCGCCGTTCCGTGACCAATTGCCGCAAAAGCTGTTCACCCAACCCTATCAGGTCAGCCACACCGAGGGCCGCGGCATCAACCGCCAGACCCTGCGCCAGGCGCTGAGCCTGCTCGGCGACGCCGGCTGGAAGCTCGACGGCCAGCGCCTGGTCGACGCACACGGGCAGCAGCTGCGCATGGAACTGCTGCTGGTGAACCCCAACCTCGAACGCATCTTGCAGCCCTATGTCGAAAACCTGGCGAGCATCGGCATCGATGCGCGCTTGCGCACCGTGGACCGTGCCCAGTACAAACAACGCCTGGATCAGTTCGACTTCGACATGATTCTGATGACCCTGAGCCAGACCTTGAGCCCCGGCCTGGAACAGTGGCTGTACTTCCATTCCAGCCAGGCTGCGACCAAGGGCAGCAAGAATTACGCGGGGGTCAGGGATCCAGTGGTCGACCACCTGCTCGATACCCTGCTCGCCGCACGCACCCGCGATGACCAGGTCGCCGCCGCCCGCGCCCTGGACCGCGTGCTTTCCTGGCAGTACTACATGATCCCCAACTGGTATCTCGACAATCACCGCCTGGCCTACCGCAACCGGTTCGGTTTCGTCACCACACCGCCCTATACCCTCGGGCTGAATACCTGGTGGCTTAAGACTTCGGAGAAAGCCCAATGATGCCAACGTACCGCCTGCGCCAACTGGCAGGGAGCCTGCTGCTCGCCTGCCTGAGCCTGCCGGCCATGGCCGCGCCGCAACACGCACTGACCCTTTATGATGAAGCGCCGAAATACCCGGCCGACTTCAAGCACTTCGACTACGTCAACCCCGACGCGCCCAAGGGCGGCACCTTCCGCCAGTCCAGCTTCGGTGGTTTCGACAGCCTCAACCCCTTCATCAACAAAGGCGTGGCCGCCGAAAACGTCGGTGCCATCTACGACACCTTGATGCGCCAGAGCCTGGACGAGCCCTTTACCGAGTACGGCCTGGTTGCCGGCAAGATCGAAAAAGCCCCGGACAACAGCTGGGTGCGCTTCTACCTGCGCCCCGAGGCACGCTTCCACGACGGCCACCCGATGCGCGCCGAAGACGTGGTATTCACCTTCAACGCCCTGATCAAGGACGGCGCACCGCTGTACCGCCAGTACTATGGCGATGTCGCCGAAGTCGTCGCCGAAGACCCGCTGCGTGTGCTGTTCACGTTCAAGCACAAGAACAACCGCGAGTTGCCGCTGATCCTTGGCCAGTTGCCGGTACTGCCCAAGCACTGGTACGAAGGCCGCGAATTCAACCGCGGCAACCTGGAAATCCCGCTCGGCAGCGGCCCGTACAAGATCACCGAGGTCAAGCCCGGTCGCTCGATCCGCTACGAGCGGGTCAAGGACTACTGGGCCAAGGACCTGCCGCTCAACCGCGGCCAGTTCAACTTCGACGCCATGACCTTCGACTCCTACCGCGACAACACCGTCGCGCTGGAAGCACTCAAGGCCGGCCAGTTCGACTATGGCCTGGAAACCAGCGCGAAAAACTGGGCCACCGCCTACAACGTTCCCGCTGTACGCGATGGCCGCCTGATCAAGGAAGAGCTGCCCAACGGCAACCCGACCGGCATGCAGGGTTTCATTTTCAACCTGCGTAAACCGCTGTTCCAGGACATCCGCGTGCGCCAGGCGCTGAGCCTGCTGCTGGACTTCGAGTGGACCAACAAGCAGTTGTTCAACGGCGCCTACACCCGCACCGGCAGCTACTTCGAAAACTCCGAAATGGCCGCCCGAGGCCTGCCCTCGCCTGCCGAGCTGAAGATACTCGAGCCGCTGCGCGGCAAGATTCCCGAACAGGTGTTCAGCGAGGTCTTCCACAACCCGGTCACCGACGGCAGCGGCATGATCCGCGAACAGCAGCGCCAGGCTTACAAATTGCTGATGGACGCTGGCTGGAAGATCGTCGACGACAAGATGGTCGACAAGAACGGCAAGCCAGTGTCCATCGAGTTTCTGCTGGCCCAGACAGAATTCGAGCGCATCCTGCTGCCGTTCAAACGCAACCTGGCCGACCTTGGCATCGACTTGAACATCCGCCGCGTCGACGTCTCGCAATACATCACCCGCCTGCGCTCACGTGACTTCGACATGATCGTCAGTGGCTTTGCGCAGTCCAACTCCCCAGGCAACGAGCAGCGCGAGTTCTGGTCCAGTGCGGCGGCTGACAACCCCGGCAGCCGCAACTTCATCGGCCTGCGTGACCCGGCCATCGACCAGCTGGTCGAAGCACTGATCAACGCCGACTCCCGGCAAAGCCTGATCGACCACTCCCGCGCCCTGGACCGGGTGCTGCTATGGGGCTACTACGTGATCCCCAACTGGCACATCAAGACCTGGCGCGTGGCCTACTGGAACCACATCGGCCACCCCGATGTTTCGCCCAAGTACGACATCGGCATCGACACCTGGTGGATCAAGCCTGACGTGACGCCAGCCGTGTCCGAAACGCCCGCTCAAGAGGCCAACTGACATGCTGGCCTACATCCTGCGTCGTCTGCTGCTGATCATCCCGACCCTGTTCGGCATCCTGGTCATCAACTTCATCATCGTCCAAGCCGCCCCCGGCGGCCCGGTCGAACAGATGATCGCCAAGCTCGAAGGCTTCGAGGGCGCCACCAGCCGGATCGCCGGCGGTGGCGCCGAGGTCTCCGTGGCCGGCTCCAACTACCGCGGCGCCCAGGGCCTCGACCCGGCGCTGATCGCGGAAATCGAGCGCATGTACGGCTTCGACAAGTCGCCCCCCGAGCGCTTATGGATAATGGTCAAGAACTACGTCCAACTGGACTTCGGCGAGAGCTTCTTTCGTGACGCCAAGGTCATCGACCTGATCGCCGAAAAGATGCCGGTGTCGATTTCGCTCGGGCTGTGGAGCACCCTGATCATGTACCTGGTGTCGATCCCCCTGGGCATTGCCAAGGCGGTGCGCCACGGTAGCCACTTCGACGTCTGGACCAGCTCGGCGATCATCGTCGGCTATGCCATCCCGGCGTTCCTGTTCGCCATCCTGCTGATCGTGCTGTTCGCCGGCGGCAGCTACTTCGACTGGTTCCCGCTGCGCGGCCTGACCTCGAACAACTTCGACGAGCTGTCCACGACCGGCAAGGTGCTCGACTACTTCTGGCACCTGGTGCTACCGATCACCGCCCTGGTGATCGGCAACTTCGCCACCATGACCCTGCTGACCAAGAACAGCTTCCTCGACGAGATCAACAAGCAGTACGTGGTCACCGCCAAAGCCAAAGGCCTGAGCCGCTCACGGGTGCTCTACGGCCACGTGTTCCGCAATGCCATGCTGCTGGTGATCGCAGGCTTCCCTTCGGCGTTCATCGGCATCTTCTTCACCGGCTCGCTGCTGATCGAGGTGATCTTCTCCCTCGACGGCCTGGGCCTGATGAGTTTCGAGGCGGCCATCAACCGCGACTACCCGGTGGTGTTCGGCACCCTCTTCATCTTCACCCTGCTCGGGCTGGTGGTGAAACTGATCGGCGACCTCACCTACACCCTGGTCGATCCGCGCATCGACTTCGCCAGCCGGGAGCACTGACATGGCCTTGTCCCCTCTCAACCGTCGGCGCTTCGAGCGCTTCAAGGCCAACCGACGCGGCTGGTGGTCGCTGTGGCTGTTCCTCATCCTGTTCGGCCTGAGCCTGGGTGCCGAGCTGATCGCCAACGACAAACCGATTGCCGTGCGCTACGACGGCGAGTGGTTTTTCCCGGCCTTCAAACGCTACCCGGAAACCACCTTCGGCGGCGAGTTCCCACTGGAGGCCAACTACAAGAGCCCGTATATCCGGGAGCTACTGGCCAAGAAAGATAGCTTCGTACTGTGGGCCCCGATCCCCTACAGCTACCAGAGCATCAATTACGACCTGCGCGTACCCGCCCCTGCGCCGCCCTCGGCGGACAACTGGCTGGGCACCGACGATCAGGGCCGCGATGTGCTGGCGCGGGTGATCTACGGCTTCCGCATTTCGGTACTGTTCGCCCTCACCCTGACCATCCTCAGCTCCATCATCGGCGTCATCGCCGGTGCCCTGCAGGGTTTCTACGGTGGCTGGGTAGACCTTGCCGGCCAGCGCTTTCTGGAGATCTGGTCCGGTTTGCCAGTGCTGTACCTGCTGATCATCCTTGCCAGCTTCGTACAGCCCAACTTCTGGTGGTTGCTGGGCATCATGTTGCTGTTCTCATGGATGAGCCTGGTTGACGTGGTGCGCGCCGAGTTCCTGCGCGGGCGCAATCTCGAGTACGTGCGTGCCGCCCGTGCCCTGGGTATGCGCAATGGCGCGATCATGTATCGGCACATTCTGCCCAACGCCATGATCTCGACCATGACGTTCATGCCCTTCATCCTCACCGGTGCCATCGGCACCCTCACCGCCCTGGACTTCCTCGGTTTCGGCCTGCCACCGGGCGCGCCGTCGCTGGGCGAACTGGTAGCCCAAGGCAAGTCCAACCTGCAGGCGCCATGGCTGGGCATCAGCGCCTTTGCCGTACTGGCGATCATGCTGAGCCTGCTGGTATTCATCGGCGAATCCGCCCGCGATGCCTTCGACCCGAGGAAGTGAGATGAGTGAACAGAACCTGATCGAAGTGCGCGACCTGGCGGTAGAGTTCGTTACCGGCGAACAGGTCAACCGTGTGGTCGATGGCATCAGCTTCGACATCCGCAAGGGCGAGACCCTGGCGCTGGTCGGCGAGAGCGGTTCGGGCAAGTCCGTTACCGCCCACTCGATTCTGCGCCTGCTGCCCTACCCGCTGGCACGCCACCCCAGTGGCAGCATTGGCTACGAAGGCAAGGACCTGCTGCAGCAAGGTGAGAAGGCCATGCAGAAGATTCGCGGCAACCGCATCGCGATGATCTTCCAGGAGCCGATGACCTCGCTGAACCCGCTGCACTGCATCGAGAAGCAGATCAACGAAATCCTGCTGCTGCACAAGGGCCTCACCGGCAAGCAAGCCACTGCGCGCACGCTGGAGCTGCTTGAACTGGTGGGCATTCCCGAGCCACGCAAACGCTTGAAGGCCCTGCCCCACGAGCTGTCCGGTGGCCAGCGGCAGCGGGTGATGATTGCCATGGCCCTGGCCAATGAGCCGGAGCTGCTGATTGCCGATGAACCCACCACTGCACTCGACGTGACCGTGCAGTTGAAGATTCTGCAACTGCTTAAGGAACTACAGGCGCGGTTGGGCATGGCATTGCTGTTGATCAGCCATGACCTGAACCTGGTCAGGCGCATTGCCCACCGTGTTTGCGTGATGCAGCGCGGGCAGATTGTCGAGCAGGCCGATTGCGCAACGCTGTTCAGCGCGCCGCAGCACCACTACACGCAGATGCTGATCAATGCAGAACCCAGCGGGTTGCCGGCGCAAACCGCAGTGGGTGCGCCACTGCTGGAAGTGAACGACCTGAAGGTATGGTTCCCGATCAAGAAAGGCTTGCTGCGCAAGACGGTCGACCACGTGAAGGCCGTGGACGGGATCAACTTCAGCCTGCCCCAGGGGCAGACCCTGGGGATCGTGGGTGAGTCCGGATCGGGCAAGTCGACGCTTGGGCTGGCGATCTTGCGCTTGATTTCCAGCCAAGGGGGCATCCGCTTCCACGGCCAGGCACTGGAAGGCTTGAACCAGCAGCAGGTGCGGCCGCTGCGACGCGAGATGCAAGTGGTGTTTCAGGACCCCTTTGGTAGCCTGAGCCCACGTATGTGCGTGGCGGACATCGTTGGCGAGGGGCTGCGGATTCACAAGATTGGTACAGCCGCGGAACAGGAAGCGGCGATTATCGCGGTGCTGGAAGAAGTCGGCCTGGACCCTCGCACCCGCCATCGCTACCCGCATGAGTTTTCGGGCGGGCAACGTCAACGTATCGCCATCGCCCGGGCGCTGGTGCTCAAGCCGGCGTTGATTCTGCTGGACGAACCGACCTCTGCGCTGGACCGTACGGTGCAGCGGCAGGTGGTGGAATTGCTGCGCAACCTGCAGCAGAAGTACAACCTCACCTACCTGTTCATCAGCCATGACCTTGCCGTGGTCAAAGCGTTGAGCCACCAACTGATGGTGATCAAGCATGGCCATGTTGTGGAACAGGGCGAGGCCCGGCAGATCTTCCATTCACCCCAGCACGCTTATACGCAGCAACTGTTGGAGGCAGCGTTTTTGCGCCATGACAGCTGAGGGTGACTGCCTTCAAGCGCCAGCGCGTGCGTCGCGACGCGTGCGGCGCTGTCAGCACTGCCCTGGTTGCAGATGCTGACAGCGCCACGCAGGGTGCACCGGGCCTGAAGTGTTGGCCTGAGAAGGCCCAGCGCCAACGAACCCCTCATCGCGAGACGAGCCCCTCCAGCAGCTACGCAAGCGCAGCGCTGGAGCTAGGCAGCCCGTACAGTGGTGCAAGCGCTCCGGATCAGAAATCAATCGTGCCCGAGAACTTCACCAACCGCGGATCGCCCTGGGTCATGTAGCCACCATTGGCTGAAGCCCAGTAGTTCTTGTCGGTAAGGTTTTCCACGTTCACCCGCAGGGTCAGGTCCTTCTCGGCGACTTTCAGCTTGTAGCGTGCACCGGCATCGAAACGATTCCAGGTCGGCAGGCTGAGGTCGTTGGCGGCATCGACGTATTGGCCGCCGGTGCGCAGCATCCGGGCATTGAGTGCCAACCCTGGCACCCCCGGCACATCCCAGTCGACACTGGCGTTCAGCTGGAAAGTCGGCACGCCGATGGCGTGGTTGCCGTCATTGGTACCATTGGCAGTCTTTTTCTGCTCCGACGCCATGCGGGTACCGCCGGCCATCAGGCGCAAACCTTCGATCGGTTCGCCGTAGACACTCAGCTCCAGGCCTTTGTTGACCTGCTCGCCATCGCGAATGTAGGTAGTGCCCTCGGTATAGCCATCGGACGGTTTTTCAATGCGGAACACAGCCAGGTTCGCGCCGTAGGTCTGCTTATCGAGCTTGATACCTGCCTCAAGCTGTTTGGTTCGGCCAGGCGGGAACATCTGCCCGGCATTTACAGTGTTCGCCGGCGCCGTCGGGCCCTGGGCCAAGCCTTCGATGCGGTTGGCGTAAACCGAGATGCTGTCGGTGGCCTTGTACACGATCCCATAGACAGGCGTGGTCACGCCCTTTTCATAAGCAGGACCGTTACGGCTTCCGTCATTGGCCGGGTTGGCGACGCCATTGAAAGTGGTACCGTCATAGAAATAGTTTTCGATGCGCAGTTGCTGACGACGCACCCCGTAAGTGAGCAACAGACGGTCATCGAACATGCCCACCGTGTCGGAAATAGCGATGCTGCGGTTACGGGTCTTGCCGGTCACACCGGGGTCACCCATATCACCACCGGTGAGGTAGCCGTCGGTTGGCTTGGGCAGCGTGACCTTGTCGTAGATATTGGTATTGCCAGGGACTGGGCGATAAAAGGTGTAGGCGTTTTCCGCCTGCGTCCACAGGGTATTGGCGCCCACGGCAATCTGGTGGCTGAACGGCCCGGTCTGCAGGCGGCCATTGAGGCCGGCGCTGAAGCTGGTGTTGTCTTCGCCGTGGACGATATCCGAACCGGAGAGCGTAGCCGTGCCGCTATTGCCCACCAGCACCGGCGTGCCATAGGTGCCATGCTCGCGGGTATGGCGCGCACCACCGGCCAGATAGGCGGTCCAGCTCTCGTTCAGGTCCCATTCGCCACGAATCATGCCGAAGGTATCTTCCGACTCGCTGTAGCTCCAAGCCTGGCCGTAGTTGTGGCTGGCATCCGGTGCGGTTGGCACCTGGGTGGCGGTGCCTGGGCGCACTGAGTTGCGCAGGTGGTTGATACGCTGCTTCTGGTAACCGAAGTCGGTGGAGATGCGCACCGTGTCGCCGCGGTAGTCCAGGCCGGCAACGAATAGCTTGGTCCGCTGGTCCTGATCGTCAACAGCGGTTTCACCTTCACGCTGGCTGAGGTTCAGCCGCGCGCCAAAGCGGTTGTCTTCGCCGAAGCGCTGGCCGATATCCAGATGCTCGCCGATGCGCCCATCAGCACTGATGTCCTGGGTGTAACGGCGGGTAGGAACATCGCCAGCACGCTTGGGTTGCAAGTTGACGTTACCACCAAGGCCAGTGCCGGTCGGGCTCACACCATTGAGAAACGCATTGGGCCCTTTGAATACTTCAACACGCTCCACACCGTCGGTGGACATGATCTGGCGCGGCAGAATGCCGTAGAGGCCGTTGAATGAGATGTCATCCCCTGCCAGCGGCAGCCCGCGTATCACGAAGACCTTCGACTGGTTGCCGAAGCCGAACGACTCGCGCACGGACGGGTCGTTGGCCAGCACGTCACCGATGTCCTCCGCCTGCTGGTCTTCGATCAGCTTGGAGGTGTAGCTGGTCAGGGTGAACGGGACGTCCATGTTATCCTGATTGCCCAGCACGCCCATGCTGCCGCCGCGGGCGACCTGGCCACCGGCGAACGCCTCGGGCAGCGCGCCGGGGGTGGGCTTGACGGCGTCAGCGTTGACGTCAGTGGCGTCGAGCTGAATAGGCTCGGCCGCTTGCGCCATCAGCGTTACGGAACAGCAGAGCGCCAGCATGGCTGGGCGCGATGGGAAGCGAGACGCCATCGTACAAATCCTGACAAAGAATTGTGAGTTAGAGTGATAGCGTGAATGATAATGCTTCCCATATATGAGCATCAACCTGAAACAAGGCCAAATGCCATCTATAGGACCAGTGGCATTTCGAGCCGTCACAGCGCGAGCAAGCCACCGATGCCTGAGCCTGCATTGCAGCGCCCGCGCAGACCGCTTTTCAGCTAAAAATACTCAGGCCTGAACAGCCCGGCCCACCGCGGCTTCGCTGTCAGCCACCATCCCCTCCCGCATGCGCTGCGCATCGCGACTGAAACAGCGCGACGCGGCCAGCAGAAACACCATGGTCAACATCAGCGCCACCGGTATCAGGTACATCGCGTCGTGCAACCCCTGGGCCTTGAACGCCTCGCTCATCATTACATCCCCCGCTGCGTCCATGGCGGCGACGGCGAAATGGTCCGACAGCCCACCGACCACCACCGGCCCCAGGCCACCGCCCAGCAGATAGAGGCCGGCGAAATACAGCGCCATGGCCGTGGCGCGCAAGCGGGGCTGCACCACGTCCTGGATGGCGGTGTACACGCAGGTATAGAAGTTGTACGAAAACAGCCAGCCCACGCCGAACAGCGCTACGAACAGGCCCAGCTCGATCCGCCCGGCATGCAGCGCCCAGGCGGTGGCCAGCGTGGCGACCAGCATGCTCAACACGGCGAACATCAGCCGGCCGTTGGCAAAGCGCTGATGCACCTTGTCGGCTACCCAGCCACCCAGGGTGAGGCCAACCAGACCGGTCACACCGACAATGACCCCGGTGGCCACTGCGGCTTGTTGCAGTTGCAGCTCGAAGTACCGCTGCAGCATGGGCACCATGAACGAGTTGCAGGCGTACGACGCAAAATTGAACGTAAGGCCCGCGAGCACCAGCCAGGCGAAGCTGGGCACGCTGAGTACGCGGCGCAGGGGCCGGTCCAGTGGCGCCTGGGAGACGGCTACGGTCTCGGCCGCACCGCGTGCGGGTTCGCGGATCAGGAACAAAAACAACGCCAGCACCACACCCGGCACAGCGGCGATGAAGAACGGTGCGCGCCAGCTGCCGAAGGCCTGCACCATGGCGCCGATGGTGAAGAAGGCCAGCAACAGGCCCAGCGGTAGGCCGAGCATGAAGATACCCATCGCCCGTGCCCGCCGCTCGGCAGGGAACAGGTCGCCGATCAGCGAATTGGCGGCAGGCGCATAGCTGGCTTCGCCGATGCCCACCCCCATGCGCACCAGCAGAAAGCTCCAGAAGCTGCCGACCATGCCGTTGACTGCCGTCAGCCCGCTCCACGCCATCAGGCCCCAGCCCATCAGCCGGCTGCGCGAGCCGGTGTCGGCCAGCCGTGCCAGTGGCAGGCCGGCGATGGCATAGACCAGGGTAAAGGCGGTGCCGATCAGGCCGATCTGGAAGTCGCTAAGGTGCCACTCCAGGCGAATCGGTTCGATGATGATGGCGGGTATGGTGCGATCGAAGAAATTGAACAGGTTGGCCAGAAACAGCAGCAACAGGATGCGCCAGGCGTTGTTCGCTTGGATGGCGGTCGGCATCGTCAGGTCCCTCTTTATTGTTGTTCGGGGCTTCCAGCACGCCACACGAATCTAGAGGGCCAACAGCTGTGCGTCTGCCACCATTGACCGCGCTGATACCGAGCGATGCCCGCTGAACGGTACGCCGGCCCGGCTCAACGCAAATCCTGACTCACTCGCTCTACAGCGTTCACCACACCCGTCGCGCCCTGCAGGATCACGCCAATCGCCTGACCTGCCTGCGAGGCGAGTTGCAGGCTCTGCGTGGCATGACTGCGGCTGGTTTCTATTTCGCCCACGGCCTGGCTGGCGAGGGTCTGGTTATGCGCCACCACCGAGACGATCTCATCGGTAGCGGTGCTGGTGCGCGCCGCCAGCTTTCGCACTTCGTCGGCTACCACGGCAAAGCCCCTGCCCTGCTCGCCGGCGCGGGCCGCTTCGATGGCTGCATTGAGCGCGAGCAGGTTGGTCTGCGCCGCGATGCCGCCGATGGTCTGCACGATCGAGCTGATCAATACCGATTGCTCACCCAGTGCAGTGATCGTCGTGCCGGCCGATTGCAGTTGTTGGGTCATGCCCTGCATGGTCTGCTCCACTTGCTGCACCACCGCCGCGCCCTCGGACGCTCCGCCCACGGTATCGCGCGACACCTCCAGCGCCATCTGCGCAGCCTGCCTGATGGCCTCTTCGCGCTGGACCTGTGCGGTCACCACCGAGGCGAATTTCACCACCCGCACCCGTTTTCCCTGGGCGTCGTTCACCGGGTTGTAACTGGCTTCCAGCCACACTTCCTGCCCGTGCCGGTCCAGCCGGCGGAAGCGGCCAGTGACGTAGCGGCCGGTGTTGAGCGTTCGCCAGAATTCTGCATAAGCCGGGCTGGCAGTGTCTTCTGCGCAGCAAAACATCCGGTGATGCTTACCCACCACTTCATCGAGGCGGTAGCCCATGCCCGCCAGGAACGTGTCATTGGCGGCCAGTACATTGCCTGCCAGGTCGAACTGGATGACCGCGCTGGAGCGTAACAGCGCGTCGAGCAGCGCCTGGTTCTCCCGGGCCAGCCCGACCTCTTGCGACACGTCGCGCCCGAATGCCCGTACCTCGCATACCCGCCCTTGTGCATCCAACCGCGGATACCAGCCCAGGCGCCACCACGCCGACTTGCCATTGGCCGCGCTCAGGCTCATGTCATCGTGCACCGGCGCACCCTTGGCAAGCGCGCTGGCCAACCCGCCCAAGGCCTGGGCGGGAAGCCATTGCTTCAAGGAGGTGCCGGCCAAGGCATCCACCGTCACGCCGAACGCAGCTGCACTGACGAGGTTGCAGTCGAGGATCCGCCAATCGCCGTCGAGCCGCAGAAAAAAACCGGCCTGCTCTATCTGCTCCAGGCATTGCCGAAGGCTTTCCAGTTCGCGTTCACGCTCGGCGAGCGTGGTTTTCAATTGCCGGTTGAACATGCTGGCTACCTGCTGAGGATAAGCGACGAATAAGTCAAATCAGGACTGCGACCAGCGAAGCCGGTTGTTGCAGTACCAAGTCTGGAAGGCGGCCAGTGGCATGGGCCTTGCCAGGTAATAGCCTTGCGCCTGGGCACAACCCCAGGCCTTGGCACAGGTGAGCTGTTCAGCGGTTTCGATGCCTTCGGCCACCACCTGGTAACCGAGCTGGTTAGCCAGCCCCACCAGCGACTGCACCAGCAGGAGGTCCTTGGCACTGTGCGTGGCCTTCTGGATCAACGAACGGTCCAGTTTCACCAGCGTGGCAGGAATGCGGCTGAGGTAGGCCCAGTTGCTATAGCCGGTACCAAAGTCATCGATGGCGACGTCGACCCCGGCCTGACGGGCGCGCAGCAATTGCCGCCGCACTTCTTCGGGTTGCTCGATCAGCACGCTTTCCGTGAACTCCAGCTGCAGGCGCCCCGGCGCGATGGCCCTGCGCTGGAGCTCGGCGAGCAAGGCGTCCATGAATGCTGCGCTCTCCAGGTCGCGCGCGGTGACATTCATGCTGATACGTAAGTCTGGCGCCTGAGCGTGTTGCAGGATGTTCAACACCGCGTGCATCACCCACAGGCTGATCGACGCTATCAGCGCGGTTTTCTCGGCCAGGGCGATGAACTCGGCAGGGGAAATATCTCCCAATTGCGGGTGGCGCCAGCGCAACAGCGCTTCAGCGCTGTTGCACGTATGGCCTTGCAGTTCGACGCGCGGCTGCAGGTGCAGGCTGAGCTCGTCATCGCGCTTCAGCGCCGCCCCCAGTGAGGTCAGCAGGGAGAAGGCCCTGCGCTGTGCGGCGTCCACCTCCGGCTGATAGTGCGCGCAGCGCCCAGGGTTGCCACGGGCCGCGTCGGCGGCGCCGACCGCACGGCGCAACCAGTCAAGGCTGCCATCGTCGTCGCAGCGGCTGACCGGTGAAATACCGACCGAGGCATCCAGCAGGACAGGAATCTGATGACACAGCACAGGATCGCTCAGCACACCGATGACCCGCGCGCACATTGCCAGCGGGTGCTGGTGCACGATGACGGCAAACCGGGTGGGGCTGATCTTGTACAGCGCCAGATCGGAATCAAGCTGGCTGACGATCAGGTCTTTCACCTGAAGGGTAAGGTCGTGGGCGAAGTTGTAGCCCAACACCTTGATCATGTGCGTCAGCACCTGCGCCGGCATGATGTCGAACACCACCACGGTCAGGGCATCATGGCGTTCAAGGCGCGTCTGCACGTCGCATTCAAGTTTTACCCGGTTGAACAGCCCGGTCGGCTGGTCGTAGAAATTTCGACGACGTATGCCGGCAATGATCTGCACTGCCATGTCGGCGAACGCCTGCAACATCCCGCGCTGGGCATCATCCAAGGCCGCACGCGGGGCTGTATCGATGATGCAGAAACTGCCAATCGCGACCTGCTTGTCTACCAGCAGCGGAGCGCCGCAATAGTAGCGAATACCGGGCGCACCGGTGACCAGTGGGTTGTCGGCAAAGCGCGGGTCCAGCGTCGCATCCAGTACTTCCAGCGGCTGCGCCTGAAGAATGGTGTGGGCACAGAACGCGACATCCCGCGGCGTACTGTCGGCCTCCAATGCAGTCTTGGCCATGAACCACTGCTGGCACTCACTTACGATCGAGATCAGGCATATCGGCGCACTGAAGTACCGCCCGGCCCATTCGACCAGCGTGCGCAGTTCGGTGCTGCAGTCCTGGTGCGCAACACACCACTCGGCGACCGCGGCCAGGCGCTGCTCTTCGTTGGACGGCACTGGGGCGACATTCATGTTCATTTCACCTGCCCCGATCGGAATGGTAACTAGGTTATGGCAATAGGCTATTACTGAGACTCGATCACTCCCTTGAACGTTCCGCGCTCCTGCGAGGAATTCAACAGTACCGACAAAACCTGTACAAATCCAGATGGCTGTACAATTTTTTGATGGCAGGAAAGACCTATCCGCCGTGAATTCGGCAAATTCAGCGCTGCATACCTGTACAAAATTAAATTAGCGTACAAAGGAATGAACGGTCGCGCCCCAGGCTGCGCCTGGCAAAAAGCGCGAATGGAGGCGCTGTCGCTGCAACTGGCGGGTTGCTGCGACTATTCAGAAAAGGGGGAGTAATGGAGGGGGTGATTCGGTTTGCGCTTCAACTGACGTTCAGCTTGCCTGGCAACGGCCCTAGGAGGAAGGCGCAACCAGCCTGTATCCGACCCCGGCCTCGGTGATGATGAACCGCGGTGCGGTTGGATCATCGCCCAGTTTCTGCCGCAAATGCCCCACGACAATCCGCAGATAATGGGTGTTCTCCACGTGTGTCGGGCCCCAGATATCCTTGAGCAACTGCTGCTGGGTAATGACCCGCCCCGGATGCCCGGCAAGTTGCGCCAACAACGCGTATTCCTTGCGGGTCAGTGCCACCTCTGCGCCCTCAAGCGTCACCTTGCGAAAGGCGAAGTCCACGGTCAACGGCCCAAAGCTCGCGGTCACCTCGCCCCCACCCGCTTGCGGCACCTGGCGCAACAGCGCACGGACCCTGGCCAAAAACTCCTGGATGCCGAACGGCTTGGTCACATAGTCATTGGCCCCGCCATCCAGCGCATCGACCTTTTGCAGTTCGCTGGCACGCACCGACAGCACCAGCACCGGCACCGCACTCCACTCGCGCAACTCACGCAGCACATGCTGCCCGTCCATGTCAGGCAAGCCGAGGTCGAGCACCACCAGGTCAGGCTTGGCCAAGGCAGCCTGAGCAAGCCCTTCGCTACCGGTGGCCGCCTCGATTACCTTGTAGCCTTGTGAGGCCAGGCTGATGCGCAGGAACTTGCGGATCTGCGGTTCATCGTCAATGACCAGGAGGGTGGCGGACTGGCTCATGGGGTTTCGCTTTCGGCTTCGGGTTGTTGGGGCAAGGGCAAGCATAGAGTGATGCAGGTGCCATGGCCATCGATGCCTTCGCTGACCAGGATCTGCCCACCATGGGCACCGATCATGCCCTGGCAGATCGCCAGGCCCAGGCCGGTGCCCTGCCCGCCACGGTCGCCGCGGGCTGCGGTGTAGAACATGTCGAAGATTTTCTCGCGCTCGGCCACGGGGATACCAGGCCCTTGATCGCTGACCGCGAAGCGCAATTGCTCTTCGTGCACCGACACCTGCAGTTCGAGGCGGCCTTGGGCAGGTGAGAAGCGGGCCGCGTTCTCCAGCACGTTGATCAGCGCCTGTTCGATCAGCGCGGCGTGCACGAACAGCAACGGCAGCTCGGCGGGCACCTCGGTGTGCACGCGCAGCGGCGCGAGCACCACGCGAAGGCGGTTCAGGGCACTGCCGACGATATCGGCCGGGGCGACCCAGTCGCGGGCCAGCTTCAGGCCGCCGTGGCCCAGGCGGGTCATGTCGAGCAGGTTCTGGATATAGCGGTCAAGGCGCTCGGCTTCGTTGCGGGTGCCTTCCAACAGTTCGCGGCGGTCTTCGGTGGGGATGGCCTCGCCCAGCGCCAGCAGGCTGTCGATACTGCCACGCATGGCGGTCAGCGGTGTGCGAAGGTCGTGGGACACCGAGGCCAGCAGCGCACTGCGCAACTGCTCGGTCTCGCCGTGCAGCCGAGCGGCTTCCAGTTGCTCGGCCAGGCGAGCCCGGGCCAGCGCCTGGGCCAGCGGTTGACCAAGTGCCATGAGCAGCCGGCGGCGCTGGGCACTGAGAGGTTCGCCGGACTGGGGGCGCACACCGAGCAGGGCCAGGGGATGATCGTCGACGATCAATGGCCACCACCACCAGCGGCCGTTAGGCAGGGTGTCGCTGCCATGGCCAGCGGCCTGCCCATGCTGCCAGGCCCATTCGGCGGCGGCGCGCTCGTTGTCGCTCAGGGCCTGAGCCTGGCCGCTGGCCACTTGCAACTGCCCTTCAGGGTTGCGTTCGAGCAGGCACACGTGCACGTCCTGCCAGCCATTGAGGTGCTGGCCGGCGGCGTTGAACACGGCTTGCCGGTCGGTGGCGACCGTCAGCCGCCGCGACAGGTCGAGCAACTGGTTGGTCTGCGCCTGGGTTTCGCGAAGGGCCTGCAACTGCCGGCGCTGACGCGCAGCGAGGTTGCCGGTAAGCGCAGCCATCAACAGGAAGAACACCAGCGTCAGCACGTCTTCTTCGCGCTGAATGCTGAAGGAGAAATTCGGCGGGATGAACAGGAAGTCATAGGTCAGGAACGACAAGGCAGCACAGGCCAAGGCCGGGCCCAGGCTGCTGCGCACCGCAACCAGCAATACGGCGACCAGGAACACCAGCGAAATATTGGGCAGCGCCAACACGCTCGACACCGCCCAGGACAACCCCGTCGCCAGCGCGGTGGCAGCCAGTGCCAACAGATAGTGGCGCCATACCCACACCCGTCGCACGGTCGAACGTGCCGGGGCCGGCTGAACATCGCGGTCGAGCACGTTGATTTCAAGCCCGTGGCTTTCACGCAGCAACCGGGCAGCCACGCCTGCACCGAACAGGCGACGACGCAGGCGGTCCCGAGACTGGCCTACCAGCACCAGGCTGGCTCGACGCTCGACGGCATGCTGGATCAGCGTGCGTGCCACCTCGCCTGCGCGCAGCAGCACCACTTCCCCGCCCAGGCGCTCAGCCAGTTGTTGCGCCGCCTGCAAACGCTGCCGTGCGGTTTCGTCGCGCAGCCGCCCGTTGTCCACATGCACCAGGCTCCAGGGCAAATGCCGACGCTGCGCAACCCGGCTGGCATGGCGCACCAGGCGTTCGGCCTGGTCGTCACCATCGACACCCACCAGCAGACGCCCGCGCAGTGCCGGCGCCTCTTGGCCACGCTGGCGGTAGCCATGGGCCAGGTCGGCATCGACCTGTGCGGCGGCGGCCTGCATGGCCAGCTCACGCAACGCGGTGAGGTTGGTCTGGGAAAAATAGGCATCGATCGCAGCCCGAGCCTGCTCGGGCACGTAGACTTTGCCCTCACGCAGACGTTCGAGCAGCTCGCGCGGCGGCAGGTCGATCAGCACCAGTTCGAAGGACTCCTGCAGCACCCAGTCCGGCAGGGTTTCACGCACGTGCACGCCGGTAATGTCGCGCACCTTGTCGTTGAGGCTCTCCAGGTGCTGGACGTTGACCGTGGTGTACACGTCGATCCCGGCGGCTAGCAGTTCCTGAACGTCTTGCCAGCGTTTGGCGTGACGGCTGCCCGGGGCGTTGCTGTGGGCCAGTTCGTCGACCAGGGCCAGATCCGGGGCGGCCTTGAGCAGGCCGTCCAGGTCCATTTCTTCCAGGGTGACACCACGGTATTCGCTGCGCAGCAGAGGTTGCTGGACCAGGCCAGAGAGCAGTGATTCGGTTTCGGCGCGGCCGTGGGTTTCGACTACGCCTGCCAGTACCTGCACGCCTTGGCGCTGTTGGGCGTGGGCCGCCTGGAGCATGGCGTAGGTCTTGCCCACCCCGGGTGCTGCACCGAGAAATACCTTGAGCCTGCCACGCCCTTCGCGCGGCAGGTTGGCCAACAGCGCGTCTGCGCGGGCTGCGTCACTCATGCTTCATCCTTCAATAGCGCCACGATCGGTTTTTCTGAGCCTGCATCGCCGACAAGCCGACCCCCACAGGCGGTTCACAGCTTTGGAAAGTTGTGCACGACCTGTGTGAGCCGGCTTGCCGGCGATTGGGCCGCAAAGCGGCCCCACATTCATGACCCCAATTTGCTCAACGCTTGGTTAAGGGCCAGCACATTGACCACAGGCGGCCCGATCAATGGGTGGAGGGTGGCCTCTTCCAGCAGGGCTTGCAAGCGCTCTACCGGTATCTGGCGCGCCGCCGCCACCCGGGGAATCTGGTAGGCCACGGCCTGCGGTGGCAAATGCGGGTCCAGGCCACTGCCCGAGGTGGTCAGCAAGGCCTGCGGCACCGGCCCCTGCCCAGCCTGGTACAGCTTCGCGGCATCGCCCGTGACCCGTTCGGCCAGCGCCGGGTTGCTTGGCGACAGGTTGCTCGCGCTGCTGGCCACGGTGGCATAAGCCCCCGCCGAAGGCCGCGAATGGAACCAGCCATCGCCCTGAAAATCCTGGGCGATCAGTGCCGAGCCGCGCACCTTGCCCTGCTCATCGCGCACCAGGCTGCCATTGGCCTGCTCCGGAAAAACCACTTGCGCAACCCCGGTCACCGCCAGTGGATACAGCGCACCGGTGACCACTGCCAGCGACAGGATCAGGCTCAGCGCCGGGCGTACATATGTGTTCATGGTGGCCTCCTCAGACCAGGTGCAAAGCGTTGAGCAGCAGGTCGATCAGCTTGATCCCGACAAATGGCACGATGATGCCGCCCAGGCCGTAGATCAGCAGGTTGCGTCGCAGCAGATGAGCAGCACTGGCCGCCTGTACCCGCACACCGCGCAGCGCCAGCGGGATCAGTACGATGATGATCAGCGCGTTGAACACGATGGCCGAAAGGATCGCACTCTGCGGGCTGGCCAGGTGCATCAGGTTGAGCACGCCCAGTTGCGGGTAGATGGCGGCGAACAACGCCGGCAGGATGGCGAAGTACTTGGCCACGTCGTTGGCGATGGAAAAGGTGGTCAGCGCGCCACGGGTCACCAGCAGCTCCTTGCCCACCTGGACCACGTCCAGCAGCTTGGTCGGGTCGCTGTCCAGGTCGACCATGTTGGCGGCTTCGCGCGCAGCCTGGGTACCGTCGTTCATGGCCATGCCCACGTCAGCCTGGGCCAGGGCCGGGGCGTCGTTGGCACCGTCGCCGCACATGGCCACCAGGCGGCCGTCGTTCTGCTCCTGGCGGATGCGCGCCAGCTTCTTCTCCGGCGTGGCTTCGGCCAGCACGTCGTCAACACCGGCTTCGGCGGCGATGGCCGCGGCAGTCAGCGGGTTGTCGCCGGTCACCATTACCGTGCGAATACCCAGCTTGCGCAACTCGGCGAAGCGTTCGCGGATGCCAGGCTTGACCACGTCCTTGAGGTGGATCACACCCAGCAGGCGCTTGTCCACGCACACCAGCAGCGGCGTACCACCACTCTGGGCGATGCGTTCAACTTCACGCGTCAGCGCCAGCGGCATTTCCAGGCGCTGCATGCCGACGAAGGCGAGCACGGCATCAACGGCGCCCTTGCGGTAGCAATGCTGCTGGAAATCGATGCCCGACAGGCGTGTCTCGGCACTGAAGGCGACGGCGTTGAACTGCCCCGCGCCCGGCTCGACGAAGTCATGCAACTGGCGCAGGTACTCGACGATCGACTTGCCTTCGGCTGTGTCATCGGCCAGCGAAGCGAGCAAGGCACCTTCGCCCAGTTCCTTGGCAGTCACCCCGGTGGCGGCATGCAGGGCGCTGCAGCGGCGGTTGCCAAAGGTGATGGTACCGGTCTTGTCGAGCATCAGTGTGTGCACGTCACCGGCCGCCTCTACGGCACGGCCCGAGCGGGCGATCACGTTAAGGCGCACCAGGCGATCCATGCCGGCGATACCGATGGCCGACAGCAGGCCGCCAATGGTGGTCGGGATCAGCGTCACCAGCAGTGCCGCGAGGAAAATCAGTGGCAGGCTGCCGCCGGCGAAGTGAGCGAATGGCTGCAGCGTCACCACGACGATCAGGAAGATCAACGTCAGGCCGATCAGCAGAATGTCCAGCGCGATTTCGTTGGGCGTCTTCTGCCGCTTGGCGCCTTCGACCAGGGCGATCATGCGGTCCAGGGTCGACTCGCCAGGGTTGCTGGTGATGCGAATGAGCAACCAGTCGGAAACCAGCCGGGTATTGCCCGTGACAGCCGAGCGGTCACCACCGGATTCGCGGATCACCGGCGCCGACTCACCGGTGATGGCCGCTTCGTTGACCGCGGCGATGCCTTCGAGCACCTCGCCGTCACCTGGGATCATCTCGCCGGCCACCACACGGACTACGTCGTCCTTGCGTAACTGCGCAGCGGCAACGGTCTCGAACGTGCCGTCGCGCGTCCGGCGCTCTGCGGTCAGCCCCTGGCTGCCGGCCTTGAGGCTATCGGCGCGGGCCTTGCCCCGGCCCTCTGCCAGCGCTTCGGCAAAGTTGGCGAACAGCACGGTAAACCACAGCCACAACGCGATCTGCACAGCAACGCCGGTGCTCACGTCACTGCCGGGCGCAAAGCACAGCACGGTGGTCAAGACGGCGGTCAAAGCCACCACCAGCATGACCGGCGAGCGCTTGAGCTGACGCGGGTCAAGCTTGACGAATGCCTGCACCAGCGCCGGGCGCCACAGCGCGGCGAAGCGGGTCTGGTCCTTGGCGCTGTGCCGGGCGTTCACTTCAGGAATGGGCATATTCATGGTCGGTTCCTCAGAAACCCAGGCTCAGGTGTTCAGCGATTGGCCCAAGGGCCAGGGCTGGCAGGAAGGTCAGGCCGCCGACCAGCAGGATGGTCAGCAGCAGCAGGCCGGTGAACAGCGGGCCATGGGTCGGGAAGCTGTTGAGCCCTTGGGGCGCGCTTTTCTTCGCTGCCAGGCTGCCAGCCAAGGCCAGGATCGGCAGGATGTAGCCAAAGCGGCCGATGAGCATGGCCAGGCCGATCATCACGTTGTGGAACACTGTGTTGGCGCCGAAACCTGCGAACGCCGAGCCGTTGTTGGCGGCGCCGGAGGTGTAGGCGTAGAGCAACTGGCTGAAGCCATGGGCACCCGGGTTGCTGACCGCGCCGGCAGGGCCTGGCAGGCTGGCGGCGATAGCGCCAAGCACCAGCACGCCGACCGGCATCACCAGCAGGGTTGCCACCAACAGCTGCACTTCCCGAGCCTGCAGTTTCTTGCCGAGGTATTCCGGGGTCCGGCCGATCATCAAGCCGGCCAGGAACACGGCGATCAACACGAACAGCAACATGCCGTAGAGCCCCGCGCCAACACCGCCGAAGATCACCTCGCCGACCATCATGTTGACCATGGCGACCATGCCGGTGAGTGGGTTGAGGCTGTCGTGCATGGTGTTGACCGACCCGTTGGACGCTGCGGTGGTGGTCACCGCCCACAGCACCGAGCCGGTCGTGCCGAAGCGGCTTTCCTTGCCCTCCAGGGGTGCGCTCTGTTGAACCTGCGCGCTGTCAAGCGCCGGGTTGGGCTGGTGCTCCGACCACAGCGCGGTCGCGCCGCCAATCAGAAACAGGCCGAGCATGCAGGCAAGAATCGCCCGGCTCTGGCGCAGGTCCTTGACGTAATGGCCGAAGGTGAAGACCAGGGCGGCCGGGATCAGGATGATCGAAGCCACCTCGAACAGGTTGCTCCAGGCCGTGGGGTTCTCGAACGGGTGCGCCGAGTTGACACCGAAGAAGCCGCCACCGTTGGTCCCCAATTGCTTGATCGCGATCTGGCTGGCGGCAGGGCCGAGCGGAATCGTCTGGTCAGCGCCTTGCAGGGTCACTGCGTGGGCGTAGTCAGCGAAAGTCTGCGGCACACCCTGCCAGACCAGCAGCAGCGCGAGCACCAGGCAGAACGGCAACAGGCCGTACAGGGTGGCACGGGTCATGTCGACCCAGAAGTTGCCAATACTGCTGGCCGAGCGCCGGGCGATGCCGCGGCACAAGGCGACCAGTACGGCCAGCCCGGTAGCGGCGCTGACAAAGTTCTGTACGGTCATGCCAAGCATCTGGCTCAGGTAACTGGCCGAAGCTTCACCGCTGTAAGCCTGCCAGTTGGTGTTGGTGACGAAACTCACCGCGGTGTTGAACGCCAACGACCATTCCAGGCCGGGCAAGTGTTGCGGGTTGAGCGGCAGGTACCCTTGCAGCAAAAGCACGCTGAAGAGCAGCACGAAGCCGGCCAGGTTGAACGCCATCAGCGCCAGGGCGTACTGCTTCCAGTTCTGTTCCTGATCGGCGCGCACGCCGGCCAGCCGGTAGCAGCCCCGCTCCACCGGCCCAAGCAGCGGCGTCAGCCAAGTCCGCTGGCCTTCCATGACGTTGAAGAAGAACCGCCCGAGCCAGGGTGCCGATAGCAGCACGATAGCGAAAAACGCCAACAGCAACGCGTAGTCATAACTGTGCATGGCCGCTCCCTAGCTGCGATCGGCGCGCAGCAGCGCCATCAGCAGGTAAACCGCCAATGCCACTGCCAGTAGCAGTGACAGCCCGTCGAGCATGTTCATGTGTGGATCTCCCCTGGTTACGGCTTGGGCCGCTTTGGGGGAATTGTCCGAGGGGAAGGCGTAAAGGGGCGAGATCGAGGCGCGGGGCTGGGGATAAAGAATGCGTAAAGATCAGGACGGGCCGTTGCCTGCACCGGCCCATCGGCGGGCAAGCCCGCCAGGGGTCAGGCAGGCTAAGGTTGGGGGGTTGGCTGCCCGGCGTTGCGGCTCCAGTCCAGCAGCAGGCTATACCCCACCGCCAGCAGGGTCGGCCCGATGAACAGGCCAATGAAGCCAAAGGCAATCAAACCGCCAAACACCCCGAGCAGCACGATGACCAGCGGCAGGTTGCCGCCCCTGCTGATCAGGTAAGGCTTGAGCACGTTGTCCACACCACTGATGACGAAGGTGCCCCAGATACCCAGGAACACCGCCATGCCGTACTCACCCTTCCATACCAGCCATGCCGTCGCGGGTATCCACGCCAGTGGCGGCCCCATGGGGATCAGGCTGAGCATGAAGGTGACCAGGCCCAGCACGATGGCCCCCGGCACACCGGCAATCAGGAAGCCGATCAAGGCCAGCAGTGCCTGTGCCGCCGCAGTACCGATCACCCCGTTCACCACCCGTTGCACGGTGCCCGCTACCAGGTCCAGGTAATACTCGGCACGCTCACCTACAAGGCGGTTCAGCAAGCGCAGGACGAACGCCGCCAGGCGCGGCCCATCGCGGTAGAAAAAGAATACGAACACCAGGCTCAGCGTCAGCTCCAGCACACCGCTGCCGATTTGCGCACTGCGCGCCAGCAACCAGTTGCCGACCTGCCCCAGGTGAGGTTTGACCGACGCGATCAGCGCAGCACCCTGCTGGTCCAGGGATTGCCAGCCGCTGACCAGCCGCTCACCTACCAGCGGAATGCCACCCAGCCATGCCGGGGCATCAGGCAAACCATCGACCTGTACGTCGCGCACGAAGGCAGTGGCGTCCCGAACGTGGTCGGCGAGGTTGAAGCCCAACAACACCAGCGGTAAGGCCACGATCAGGATCCAGGCCGAGGTCAGCAGGCCTGCCGCCAATGTTTCACGCCCACCCAGTGCGCGCGTCAGCAGGCGCATCAGCGGCCAACTGGCAAATGCCAGGATTGCCCCCCACAACAACGCGGAGATGAACGGCGCCATCACCCACAACGTGGCGCCGAGCAAGGTCAGCAGGATAATCTGGATCAGCAGGCGATCATTGTTGGCCATGGTGGCGCTCATTCAACGGATCAGTTCCAGGTGCAGGCCATCGGTGGGGGTATTGCCGACTTCGAGCCGGTTGCTGCGTACGCCGGCCTTGATCAGTTGCTGACGCCAGGCTTCGGCCTGGGCACCGCTGAGGCTGGCGCGCAACGTGATATCCAGCTTCAGGCTGCGCCCCAACAGCGCCACCCACGCAGGCTCAGGTGCCCCCAGGTCGGGGTAGTCGAGCTTGCCAGTGTCGCGCATTTCAAGCAGCACCGTGGCGGGTGTCGGCAGCAATTCACCCAGCGGGCTGCTGGCGACGAACTCTTCCACGTGCAGGTAGGCGCGACGGTTGCCGCGGGTTACGGCGTAAAGCGCCACCAGGGTATCGGCCTCTTCGGCGGAGCGGCGCAGAAGGATGAACGCCTGCTGCTCGTCACCGCCATTGAGCCGCGCGCTGCCGAATACCTCGTTGCCCCACAGGCTGGCTTCGCCGCAATCGCGGCCCAGACACCAGAACAACGGATAGCCGCCATCGCGCTGCAGTGCTTCACGGGCGCTGGCAAAAGCTTCGCGCGCCGTGCGCTCTTCCGGCAGCTCGTAGGTGATGGAGCTGACCTGGCCCCGGCTCTCGACCTTGTCGTCCACGCGCAGACGGCCGCTGATCTTGCGCAGTGGGCCCATTGGGTAGATGCGTTCCTGCTCGACTGCCGGGCGTTGTTCGACCACTTTGGCATCCACAGGCACCGGCAGGGCGCCGGCCCACAGCAACGGGCTGACGAGCGCCAGGCAGGCGCCGGCAGTACGAATCATGACGGGCACGCTCATCGGCGACCCGCGCGGCGGCGAGCGCCGTGATGAAGCTCCAGGATGTCTGGCAGTTGCATGGTTGTCTCCCTGTTCAACCCGCCAAGCCTCGACACTTGTCCGGCCCAAGTCAAGCAAAGCCAAAGAAGCGATTGATACAGTCTGCGACAAGGGCCGCACCGTGGTCATCGTTCAGGTGCAGATGATGGCCACCGGGCAGCACCGTCTGTTCAAAGGTTAGCTGCTGCAGCAACTCAGCGTGGCGCGCCAGCATGCCATCGGCCGCCACCACCAGGCAGGCCGGGCAGTTCACCCGGCGCACGTAGGCCATGGCCTGGGCATGGCTCAAGCGCACCGGCGACGGTAACGTCAGGCGGCTGTCACTGCGCCAACTGTAACCGCCAGGCACCGGCATCAGTCCGCGCTGGGCGAGCAACTCGGCAGCGTCCCGGCTGACCGCGACCATGCCCTTCATGCGCGCCTGCACGCCCTCCTCCAGGGACTTGTAGACCGACTTGCGTTTGCCATCCAGGCGCAACTGGGCCTGCAGCGCCAACCCCAGGCGCTCGCCGGCATCCTCCTCGGCCCCGGTCGGCGGGATGACGCCATCGATCAGCGCCAGGTGGCTGACCCGCTCTGGCAGGGCGGCGGCCAGTTGCACCGAAATGATCGCCCCCAGCGAATGCCCCAACAGGGCAAACCGTTGCCAGCCCAGTTGTTCGGCAACCCGCAGTACATCATGGGCGTAGTCGGCCAGCGCATAGCCGGCGCCTGGCGGGCGGTGCTGCGAGTAGCCGTGCCCGGCAAGGTCCAGGGCGAGGATACGCAGGCCTTTCAACTGCGGTGCGAGGCGGGCAAAACTGTTGGCGTTGTCCAGCCAGCCATGCAGGGCGATCACCGGCAGGCCATCTTCGGGGCCGAACAGGTGAGCAGCCAGTTCGATATGGCCGAGGCTGAGGCGGATTTCCTCGACATGGGCACTCATGCCTGGCCCCAGCGGTCGAACAGGCCTTTGATCAGGCTGGCAGTGTCTGTCGGCCGCTCCAGCGGGAACATGTGCCCACCGGGCACGCTGTGGTATTCGCCCTTGGGCATGCCGCGCACCGCCAACGTATGGTGGCGACGAATCACATCGCTGCGCTCCCCCCGCACCATCGCCAGGGGCACCTGAAGCTGCCGTGCAGGGGCCGGGCTGGCGTGAGGAATGCTGCGGTAGATGCTGATCTCGGTAGCCGGATCGAAGCACAGGCGTACCCCCTGCTCCACGTCTTCCAGGCCATGCTCGAGGTAGGCTTCCAGGCAGTCGGGGTCAAAATGCCGGAACAGCTTCTTGCTGGCGAAATAATCCCGTGCGCTGG
The DNA here is from genome assembly GCF_044748705.1 of Pseudomonas sp. NPDC089758. Classification (NCBI taxonomy): domain Bacteria; kingdom Pseudomonadati; phylum Pseudomonadota; class Gammaproteobacteria; order Pseudomonadales; family Pseudomonadaceae; genus Pseudomonas; species Pseudomonas sp. NPDC089758. Next base: position 31,976 of record NZ_JBIVGN010000021.1, on the reverse strand, counting down.
CGCGGTCGCTGAACGCTTCTCGCCGGCCCAGGGTGCGGCCAGCAGGGGTAATGCGGTCGATGAAGCCAAAGCGCTTGGCGGTGCGCAGCAACCACTGATCGGCGCGGGTCAGCACCGGTGAGTCAAGCATGACCACACCGCGGTAATACGCCGGGCAGCGCAGGGCTGCATGCAGGTGCAGCACGCCACCGAGCGAGTGCCCGACACCCCACACCGGCTGATCCTGCCTGGCCAGGTGGTGTAAGAGTTCGTCCACCAGGCTCTGCCAGTTCTCGTTCACCGGAAAGCGGGGGTCATGAGCATGCTGGGGCAAATGCTGCACCTGGTAATCCGGCGCCAGGGCAGCGAACAGCTTGCCGTAGGTGGCCGACGGGAATCCGTTGGCATGGGCGAAGAAGATCTGCTGCGACATGGCACCTGGTCCGGTACGGGGATGATGGCCCATTGTCGGCATCCCGCTCGCGCTCGGCAACGCCTGTAAAGGTCATCGGCGAGGGCGATCAGGTCACCGAGGGCTCACCAGGCGGGTATGCGAGCGATCGGCAGAGGGCACGGCAACAGGCACCAAGGCCCGTTGCCGATCACTCAAGGGGCGTGATGCAGGGCCTGCAGGGTCATCAGCCCCGCCAGCGGCCAGTCGCCTTCAAGCTGCGCCAGGCTGGCGGTGCTCAGCGGCGCAGGCTGTTGCGCGTGGCCATGCTCCAGCATGCCCACCAGCGCGCCCACCAACGGCTGGTGGCTGACCAGCAATACCTGCTCAAGCCCCAGGCGTTCGAGTTCGGCGATCACCTCTTGCACATTGCTTTCCGGCGTCAGCCAGGGCACGGTGCGCACCGGCTCGGCGAAGCCCAGAGTGTCATGTACCAGGGCGGCCGTTTGCTGAGCACGCACGTAGGGGCTGGCAAGGATGGCCTGCAGCGGCTGGCCAAGCAGGTGCGCAGCACTGTGCAGCACCTGCTCGCGGCCGTGGGCAGTCAGGCGCCGTTCGGCGTCGGTGTTGGCCCTGGGCTCAGCCTCACCGTGGCGCAATACCCACAGTTTCACAGTTTAGGCTCCTCGTCGCGTACCGGATGGGGTGCTGGGGCAACGGCATGGGGCGCTTCGCCTTCCGGCGCACGCGGCGTGGGCCAGTCAGCGAAAGGCCACGGTTTGCTGTCGGTATGGAAGGTGCCAAAGCGACCGATCTGCGCCAGATACTGGCTCAGGCTGTCGCCGAAGTTCATCAGGCTGGCGCTCGGCGCGCCGTAGATCAGGCGGTAGATGAGCTGCACCAGCACCAGGCCGCCGAGCAACAGCTCGGCCAATTGCCACACCACCAGAAACACCAGCATCCACAACACGCGCAGGATGATCGATTCGCGCTGGGCGCGCTCAGGGGTATCGTTCATGTGTCGCTCCTTGTTCTGTCCAAAGCCGCTGAAGGCTCAGTTGAAGCCGCTGAAGGCTCAGTTGAAACCGCTGATGGAAATGAAGTCGACGTCGGTCTTGGGCTCGGCACGCATCAGGCGCTCGATCACCTGGTTCAGCGTGCGGCCTTCGAAGAGGATGGCGTGCAGCCCGGCCACCAGCGGCATGTAGACCTGGACCTCCTCAGCCTTGGCCTTGAGTACCTTGAGGGTATTGACCCCTTCGGCCACTTCGCCCAGGCGAGTGACTGCCTGCTCCAGCGTCAGGCCCTGGCCCAGGGCGTGACCGACCTGGTAGTTGCGGCTCTTGGGCGAAGAACAGGTGACGATCAGGTCGCCGACCCCGGCAAGGCCGAGGAAGGTCATGGGGTTGGCACCCTGGCTCACGGCGAAACGGGTCATTTCGGCCAGCGCCCGGGTAATCAGCATGCTCTTGGTGTTTTCGCCCATCCCCAATGCCACGGCCATGCCAGCGATGATCGCATAGACGTTCTTCAGGGCACCGCCCAGCTCGACACCAAAGCGGTCGCTGCTGGCGTAGACACGGAAGGTACGCCCGTGCAATACCGCCTGCACGCGCTGGCAGAGGTCTTCATCTTCGCTGGCGACCACGGTAGCGGTCAGCGCATGCTCAGCGATCTCGCGGGCCAGGTTTGGCCCGGACAACACACCGATTCGTGCATCGGGTGCGATTTCTTCGAGGATCTGGCTCATCAGCTTGAAGCTCTGTGCTTCGATGCCTTTGGTCAGGCTGACCAGGCATTTGCCGCGCAACAGCCCGGCATGCGGGGCCAGGACGCTGCGCAAGGCGCTGGAAGGCAGCGCAACGAAGATCAGGTCGCTGCTGTGCAACGTGGCCAGCAGGTCGTTGACCGGCTCGACGCCGTCATGCAGGCGGATGCCTTTGAGGTAGCGCGGGTTCTCGCGATTGATGCGCATGGCCTCGGCCTGCTCAGGGTCACGCATCCATTGGCGCACCGGCACGCCGTTCTGCGCCAGCAAGTTCGCCACTGCGGTGCCGAAGCTGCCGCCTCCCAGAACTGCAACAGGTTGCTGTTCAGTCATATTCAATCCGTTAAAGCCATTAGTTAATTGGCGACGGGGTCCATTATACGACCAAGCCAGGGATTGCGAGCTACAAGCTGCAAGCTGCAAGCTGCAAGCTGCAAGCCGCAAGCTGCAAGCCGCAAGCTGCAAGCCGCAAGCCGCAAGCCGCAAGCCGCAAGCCGCAAGCCGCAAGCCGCAAGCTTCAAGCTTCAAGCTTCAAGCTTCAAGCTTCAAGCTTCAAGCCATAAGAAACCCTTGTGGCCAGTGAGGTCGCTGTTTCTTGCAGCTTGTAGCTTGTAGCTTGTAGCTCGTAGCTTGCAGCCCGCAGCCCACCGTTTGGCTGGCAAAAGCTCCATGGTCAGTTAACATGCCTGTTTCAACTCTGATACAAGGCCGTATCGTGTTCCCTGGCACGCCTCCCTACCCTCGCCTGTTGCTGCTGACAGCATTGCTCGGCAGCCCGGCCGTGGCCGACGACCTGTTCATCGACAACGCCGACCTGCCACAGGTTCTGACCGCCACCCGGCTGAAACAGTCCCCGGCCGCCGTGCCGGGCAGCATGACCGTGCTCGACAGCGAACTGATCCGAGCCAGCGGCGCCCGCGACATTCCCGAACTGCTGCGCCTGGTGCCGGGGATGATGATCGGCTACGGCGCCGGCAACCAGCCGACCGTCAACTACCACGGCACCAACGTCAACGAAGCCCGACGCATGCAGGTGCTCATCGACGGCCGCTCGGTGTACCGCGCCGGCCTGGCCACGGTGGACTGGAGCGACATCCCGGTGGCGCTGGAGGACATCGAACGCATCGAGGTGTTCCGCGGCCCCAACACCGTCAGCTACGGCGCCAACGCACTGATGGCGGTGGTCAACATTCTCACCCGCAATCCCGCCGACAGCCACGGCACGCGCATGAAGCTGACCCGCGGCCAGGATGGCATCGATGACTACTACCTCAGCCACGGCTTCGGCTGGGACGGCGGTGACCTGCGCCTGTCGGTGTCGGGCCAGAAAGATGACGGCTTCGATGAAAACCAGTTCGGCCAGGATTACCGCGACAGCCGCCGCCTGAACCGCTTCAACCTCAGCGTCAGCCACAACCTGGCGACAAACCAGACACTGGAATGGCAACTGGCAGCCAAAGAAGGCAGCAACCAGCGGCCCTATACCTACCAGCCCGTATTCCCCTTCGTCACCGAAAGCGGCAACAATGCCGACGTCAACGCCAAGGACTACGCAGGCTCCGTGCGCTGGAACATCGACTTCAACCCTGACCACAGCCTGTACGTGCAGGGCTCGGCTCAGCACTTCGACCGCCAGCAGGTCTGGCGCGCCTGCGACGCAGCGCTGTCGTTCAGCCCGGAACTGACCCGGCTGTGGCAGCTCAACCCGAATTTCGCCGAGCAGGTCGCCCGCGGCGCCAACAACCCGCCCAACAGCAGCAACCCCGAAGAGCAGGCGCTGGTCGATGCCATCAAGGACCAGTGGAACAACCAGGGCGGCAGCAACGTGGTGTGCGGCGATGTCGACCAGAGCACCCGGGAAACCCGCTACGACCTGGAAATCCAGGACACCCTGAGCCTGACCGAAAACCTGCGCCTGCTCAGCGGCATGAACTACCGTTATGACCGCGCCGACTCGCAGACGTATTTCGACGGCGGCCTCGACGATCAGACCTGGCGCCTCTTTGGCCAGTTGGAGTGGCGCGCGGACGAGCATTGGATCGTGCAGGGCGGCGCGATGTTCGAAGATTCGCAACTGTCCGGCAGCTCGCTGTCACCGCGCATGGCGGTCAACTACCTGATCACCCCACGCCACGGCTTGCGTGCGGTGTATTCCGAGGCAGTGCGCTCCCCGGACATGTTCGAGAACAACGTCAACTGGAGCTACACGGTTACGAACCTGACCCCTACTGCGTTCGGCCAGCAGAACGGCGAGTATTTCGTCAAGACCCGCGGGCCGGGCGACCTCGACCAGGAACGCATGCGCTCACGTGAGCTGGGCTACAACGGCCAGTTCACCGATATCGACCTGAACATGGATGTGAAGCTGTTCTACGACGAGATCACCGGAATGATCAGCGAGCCACTGCGCAACAACCAGTACATCGCCAGTAACGCCAACAAGGCCCGATTCAGCGGCAGCGAGGCACAGCTGGACTGGCGACCCACCCGGCGCGACCGCCTGCGGCTCACTTATGCCTATGTCGATGCCTGGGCCAGCAACCCCGCCGACAGCGCCAACACTGCCCGCAACAGTGGCTCGGCGGGGTGGATGCGCGAATGGGGTGATGGCTGGTCCAGTGCGCTGTTCTACTACGGGGACGATGCACTCAACCAGTACCGCTACGAGCGCCTCGACCTGCGTCTGGCCAAACGCTTTCGTATCCAGGGCAGCACCCTCGAACTGGCCGCGTTATGGCAGCAGCGCCTGGACAACGAACCGACCACCACCGTGCAGAACCGCTATGACAGCCGTCACCGCCTGAGCGTCAGCGCGGAGCTGGAGTTCTGATGGCCCGTCTGCTGCGCCTGCTGGTGTTCTGCCTTTGGCCAATGGGTTCGCTGTCCGCCAGCGAAATCCTGTTGGTCGGTGGCGAGGAACAGCCCGGCATCCGCAGCTTTGTCGCAGCGCTCGAAAGCCGCCGCAACCACGATCAGGTAAGGTTTCAGACCGTCGACCAACTGCCGCGCCCAGGCAAGCTTCCGGCTGACCTGCGCCTGGTGCTGATTGACAGCGCCGCACTGGAGTGGCGCCTGGCCGAGAGCAAAGGCCCGCCGGCCTTGGCCATGCGCATCAGCCGCGTAGAGGCCGAGCAGCGCCTGGGAAAGTCGCGACCGGCGTACTTGACCCTGCTGTGGAGTGATCCGCCCCTGGCCCGCCAGCTGCGCCTGGCCCGCTACCTGTTGCCGCAAGCCCAACGCATCGGCGTGCTGTACGCAGAACACAGCCATTTTCTGCTTGACGAGCTGCGCCAGGCAGCCCGGCCTCTGGGGCTGGAAATCGTCGCCCAGCAATGGCCGGACCAGCGCGACAGCCGGCCGCTGCTGAATCTGTTGGGCAACAGCGACGTGCTGCTGGGCCTGGAAGACCCCGACCTCTACAACTCCAAGACCGCCAAGAACCTGCTGCTCAGCAGCTACGGCCGGCAGATGGCGTTGATCGGCCCGAACGCTGGTTTTGTCCGCGCCGGTGCTCTGGCCAGTACCTACAGCGATCAGGAAGACTGGCTGGCGGTGCTCGACCGACTGCTCGACCGCCCGCCAGCGCAATGGCCGCGCAGCCTGTACCCCGACCGCTTCGGGGTCAGTGGCAACCAGCAGGTGGCTCGCGCCCTGGGCCTGGAACCGATCGATCCAAACGCCACTGCCAAGGTTTTGGCCGAAGGAGAACCCACCCCATGAGCAAACGCCTGAGCTGGGATATCCACACCCGCACCCAGATCATCAGCCTGGGCCCTGCGCTGCTGCTGACGTTGCTGCTGATCAGCTTCTTCACCTTCGTGCGTATTCAGGACCTGCGTCAGGAGCTCAACCATACCGGCCAACTGATCGCCAACCAATTGGCCCCGGCATCCGAATATGGGGTGATCTCAGGCAACAACGAAGTGCTCGAGGGGTTGATGCGCGCCACCCTGAGCATTCCACATGTGCGCTTTCTGGAAGTGCAGGACAGCCGCAACCATATCCTCGTCTACGTCGAGCAGGCCGACGAAAGCACCAACCGGGCGCAGCGGGTAGAGGTATTCCAGGCTCCGATCCGCCTTCAACAGATCCGCCTGGACAGTGACTTCCTGCAGCAGGGCAAGGCGCCATCGCCGGCGATCGGGGACGATTATCTGGGGCGGGTGATCGTCGGCATGTCGGACGACGCCTTCAGCCAGCGCCAACAGGAGATCGTCATCAAGGCCGGCATCCTGGCACTGTTCGCCCTGCTGTTCACCTTCCTGCTCGCACGCCGGCTGGCCATGAGCCTCGCAAAGCCGATCAGCGACATGGGCCATGCGGTCAAGGCCATTCAGCAAGGTGACTACAACACCCCGCTGCCAGTGGTCGACGACAGCGAACTGGGGCACCTGGCGCGCCACATCAACAACCTGGCCAGCGCCCTGGAACAGGCCAGCGCCGAACAGAAGCAAGCCATTGCCCAGTTGATCCAGGCCCGCGAGGAGGCCGAGCAGGCCAACGGCGCCAAGTCGGAATTCCTGGCGATGATGAGCCACGAGTTGCGTACCCCCATGAATGGCGTGCTGGGCATGCTGCAACTGCTCGAAACCACCCAGCTGACCAGCGAGCAGGCCGAGTACACCGCTGTGGCCAGCGAGTCCACCGGGCACTTGCTCAAGGTGATCAACGACATTCTCGATTTCTCCCGGATCGAACGCACCACCCTGCAACTGGAGCATATCGACTTCAACCTCGCCGACCTGATCGCCAGCAGCGTGCAGTCCTTCCAGCACAGCGCACAGCAACGGGGCCTGGACCTGCAACTGCAATTACCGCCCCAGAGCCAGCAGCTGCAGGTGGTCGGCGACCCCACGCGCATCCGCCAGATCCTCCTCAACCTGGTCGGCAATGCCTTGAAGTTCACTGAACGGGGCCAGGTGCAGGTCGAGGCTCGTTGGCAGGCGCTCGATCGTCAGACGCTCTGGTTCACCTGCAGCGTGCGCGACACCGGTATCGGCATCGACAGCGAACGCCTGGAAATGATGTTCGTCGCCTTCCAGCAGGCCGACAGCTCGATTTCACGGCGCTATGGCGGTACCGGCCTGGGGCTGTCCATCGCTCGTACCCTCGCTGAACGCATGGGCGGCACGCTGCGCGGGGAGAGCCACGAAGGGCTGGGCTCGACCTTCACCCTGGAAATGCCGCTCGCTCTGGCCAGCTCTGCTGCTGCGGCATTGCCCGGCGCGCTGGCGGCTCACACCCCGCTCGCCCAAGGCGAACGGATCCTGCTGGTGGAGGACAATCCGGTCAATCAGAGCGTTATCGAAGCCATGTTGCGCAGCCTGGGCCTGGAGGTCAGCGTGGCCCAGGACGGCATCCAGGCCGTGGAAAAGGTCAGCCAGCAGCGCTTTGCGGCCATCCTGATGGACTGCCGCCTGCCACAGCTCGATGGTTATGAAGCCACCCGACGCATACGCCTGCTGCCCAACGGCGGCCAGCTACCGATCATCGCCCTGACCGCCAACGCCCTGCAGGGTGACCGGGAGCGCTGCATGGCCGCCGGCATGGACGATTACCTGAGCAAACCGTTGCGTCGCACTGACCTGCAGCAGGTGTTGCAACGCTGGCTGCCTGGCCGGACAGTCGCGACTGGCGATAAATGCTAAAGTGCGGCAGTCTTAAGGACTGGACAGGACCGTCATCGGCCCTGAAAATAGACGTTTCAGTGCACACCTGTACTTCTTTCGCCAGGTGCGCTGTGACTTTCACTACAACGCAATAGTCTACCTGTAGGCTGCCGCCCGGACTGATGCCGGGTTGGCCGGGAAGATTCATCCCCTGCCACAGGGGGTTATTGAGGAGCTCGCATGACCAAACAACACGCCTTTACTCGGGAAGACCTGCTGCGCTGCAGTCGCGGTGAGCTGTTCGGCCCAGGTAATGCGCAACTGCCCGCGCCGAACATGCTGATGGTCGATCGCATCACCCATATCAGCGAAGAAGGCGGCAAGTACGGCAAAGGTGAATTGGTCGCCGAGCTGGATATCACCCCGGACCTGTGGTTCTTCGCCTGCCATTTCGAAGGCGACCCGGTAATGCCTGGCTGCCTGGGCCTGGATGCCATGTGGCAGCTGGTTGGTTTCTTCCTGGGCTGGCAGGGCCTGCCCGGCCGTGGCCGCGCCCTGGGTTCGGGTGAAGTGAAATTCTTTGGTCAGGTGTTGCCCACCGCCAAGAAAGTCACCTACAACATTCACATCAAGCGCGTCCTGAAGGGCAAGCTGAACATGGCCATCGCCGATGGCTCGGTCAGCGTTGACGGCCGCGAGATCTACACTGCCGACGCCCTGCGGGTCGGCGTGTTCACCTCCACTGACAATTTCTAAGGGTTATTCGCATGCGCCGCGTCGTTATAACTGGTCTGGGCATCGTATCGTGCCTGGGCAATGACAAAGCTACCGTCACCGAAAACCTGCGCAACAGCCGTCCGGGTATCCGTTACAACCCGGAATACAAGGAACAGGGGCTGCGTAGCCAGGTTTCCGGCTCCATCGACCTCAACCTCGAAGAACTGATCGACCGCAAGGTCTACCGCTTCGTTGGCCACGCTGCGGCGTACGCCTACCTGGCGATGCAGGACGCGATCAAGGACGCCGGCCTGACCGAAGAGCAGGTTTCCAACCCGCGTACCGGCCTGGTGGCTGGCTCCGGCGGGGCCTCGACCCTGAACCAGATGGAAGCGCTGGACACCCTGCGTGAGAAAGGCGTCAAGCGTGTCGGCCCCTACCGCGTCACCCGCACCATGGGCAGCACCGTCTCGGCGTGCCTGGCCACCCCGTTCAAGATCAAGGGCCTGAACTACTCGATCTCGTCGGCCTGCGCCACCTCGGCACACTGCATCGGCACCGCCCTGGAGCAGATCCAGTGGGGCAAGCAGGACATCGTCTTCGCCGGTGGCGGTGAAGAAGAGCACTGGAGCCAGTCGTTCCTGTTCGATGCCATGGGTGCCTTGTCGACCAAGCGCAACGATACGCCAGAACTGGCTTCGCGCGCTTACGATGCCGACCGTGATGGCTTCGTCATCGCTGGCGGCGGCGGTATGGTCGTGATCGAGGAACTGGAACACGCCCTCGCCCGTGGCGCCAAGATCTACGCCGAAATCGTCGGCTACGGCGCGACCTCCGACGGCTACGACATGGTTGCCCCAAGCGGCGAAGGTGCCATTCGCTGCATGCAGCAGGCACTGGCCACGGTCGACACCCCGATCGACTACCTGAACACCCACGGCACCTCGACGCCGGTCGGCGACGTTGCCGAAATCAAAGGTGTTCGCGAAGTGTTCGGCGACAAGGCGCCCAAGATCAGCTCGACCAAGAGCCTGTCGGGCCACTCGCTGGGTGCTGCTGGCGTGCATGAGGCGATCTACTGCCTGCTGATGATGGAGAACAACTTCATCGCCGGTTCCGCCAACATCGACGAACTGGATCCGGAAGTCGCTGACCTGCCGATCCTGCGCAAAACCGAAGAAAACGCCAAGATCGACACGGTCATGAGCAACAGCTTCGGCTTTGGCGGCACCAACGCCACCCTCGTGCTCAAGCGCTGGACTGGCAAGTGATGCTTTGACGCTGTAAATGAAAACGCCCCGACTGGTTCGGGGCGTTTTCTTTTGTGTATGCCTGTGCCGCGCAGCGCTGCGGGCAGAGCGTCAGCGAGCCTTGGGCAAGACCGCCAGGAAGTTGTCCCGCGCCACCTGCTGCGCCACCTCCTGCGGCAAAGCATCCAGAAACGGCTCGAAGCCGTGCATCTGCTCCCCCACGCTGCCAAACTTGCCCACCACGTCAGACCCGAGCATGAAGCGCTCAGGGAAACGCTCGACCAGCGCCAGCCACGCCTTGCGCGGCACCCCCTTGTCATCGAGCAGGTACGGCTTGAGCACAGTCCAGGACAAGTCGATATACAGGTTGGGGTAGTCCTGGAGCAGGCGCGTCAGCACCGGCAATAAAAAATCCATCTGCGTCTGATGCCGATGAATCTCCATGCTCGTGCCCGCGTGCGCCCAGATGAACCGAGTATGCGGATGATTACGCAACGGTTCCTCGATCTCGGCCAGGTAAAGCGGGTTGCGCTCACGCTTTGAGGTGATGTTCGAATGCAGCAGCACCGGCATGTCGCGTTCGGCTGCCAGGTGATAGATACGCGTCATGGCCTCGTTGTTGGCGCGTGGCGTGTCCCCGCTGGTGAGCGCAGTGAGGTCGTCGTGCCGGGTGAAGACTTCACCTATGCCCTGCCAGAGCCCCGGGTAGAGATCGAGCATGCGCTCGATATGGCTGACCGCATTCTTGTCTACCGGATTGAAACCGGTCAGGAAAGGGTGAAAGCGCTTGCGCTGCTCTGCCGGCAGCTTCTGCAGCGCCGCCGCCACGTAGGTATCGGTTGCGCTGTACCAGTAGGCATCGGCGTCGTCACCGGCGTAGTAGCGCGGCCGCTTGGGCTCATCCTCGTGCCATTTCTTGGCCACCGGAATACCGGAAATCATCGAGTGATCGACACCGGCTTCATCCATGGCCTTGATCAGTGCAGACATGCCTTCAGTCTCCTGAAAGAAGTCCACATAGTGCAGGTGGGCGTCACTGTAGCGATAATCACGTGCCTGTGCCGCCTGGCACCACGTTACGCACAACAACAGGCAGGCCAGCACTCTGGCAATCATGGGGCAGCATCCTTCTCTGTGTATGAGCAGAGTAGACCTGACGGGCTAGCCAGCGGTTCAGCCGTGCACGGCAAACCGCTATGCTGGTGCTATTTCCCATCGCCTGGAGCACAGCATGAGCAGCCCATTGGTCATTCGCCCGCGCGCCGAATCGGTCGAGGGCCAACCGATCCTGCGCCCACTGCCGTCGGCGCAGTGCCGCAGCGTCGGCCCGTTCGTGTTCTTCGACCACATGCTCGAAACCGACTATGCGCCGGGCCATGGCATGGATATCCGCCAACACCCACATATCGGCCTGTCGACCCTGACCTACCTGTTCGAAGGCGCGATCCTGCACAAAGACAGCCTGGGCACCGAGCAGCGCGTTCTGCCTGGCGATGTCAGCTGGATGACTGCCGGCAGCGGTGTGGCGCATGTCGAGCGCACGCCTGCCGACGCCCTGGCCCACGGCTCACGCCTGCACGGGCTGCAGGTGTGGCTGGCATCGCCGCGTGAGCTGGAACAAAGCCCGCCGAGCTACAGCCATCACCCCGCCGCCAGCCTGCCCGTGAGCGATAGCCTTGGGGTACGCATTTGTATGATTGCCGGCAGCGGTTTTTGCCTGGAATCACCGGTGCCCGTGCTCTCCCCCACCCTTTATGCGCACGTACAGATGCAGCCGGCAACGACGCTGCTGATACCGCCTGACCACGTGCAGCGGGCGCTTTACCTGCTCGATGGCGAGTTGTTGCTGGGCGATGAGGATGTGGAGCCTTGCAGCCTGGTGGTGCTACCGGAGGGCGAGGATGTGACGCTGTATGCGCAGGGCGAGTGCCAGCTGGTGCTGATTGGCGGGGAGCCGCTGGACGGGCCGCGGCGGATGAACTGGAATTTCCTGGCCAGTGACCCGGAACTGATCGAGCAGGCCAGAGCCCGCTGGGCTGCGGGAGATTGGCCGCAGGTGCCTGGGGAAACCTCAAGGATCGAGTTGCCCCGGTAATGTTGGGGCTGCTCTGCAGCCCATCGCCGGCAAGCCAGCCCACATGGACTTGCGCCGGCTTTTAGAAATTGGGCAAGACGGTTGCTTGCGCAGGTAAAGCGCAGGCCTGAAGAACGGCGCAGTCGGGGTGGGAGCCGGCTTGCCGGCGATGGGGCGCAAAGCGCCCCCGCTATGTCAGCGCTGGAACACTTCTGTCAGCAGGTTGTGCATCGAGCGGAAGGCCCGCTCCGACGTGCGACGGTCATACTGCATCTTGCCCGGTACATTGGCGCCCGGGTCAGTGAACGAGTGCACCGCGCCACCGTAGCTCAACAGCTGCCAATCCACCTTGGCCGCGTTCATCTCCTCCTCGAACGCCGGCAGCTGCTCCTTCGGCACCAGCGGGTCGGAGGCACCGTGCAGCACCAGTACCGAGCCCTGGATACGTTTGGCATCTTCCGGGTTGGGGGTATCCAGCGTGCCGTGGAATGACACAGCAGCCCTCAGGTCAGCGCCATCGCGAGCCAACTCAAGGGCGCAGCAGCCGCCGAAGCAAAAGCCGAACGTGGCTACCTTGCCGGGGGTCAGCAGTGCCTTGGATTGGGCCAGCAGCTGCGAGAGTGCTTCGCGCATGCGCTTGCGCAGCTCAGCACGGTCATCCTTCAAAGGCGTCATGGCCGCGCCCGCCTCTTCAGCATTGGCAGGGCGTACCGATTGCCCGTACAAGTCGGCAATCAGCACCACGTAGCCCTTCTCGGCCACTTCCTTGGCAATGCGCTCGGCACCTTCGCCAATACCCATCCAGTTCGGCGCCATTACAAGCCCCGGGCGCCCCAGCGCACCGGGCTCATACACCAGGCGGCTTTCATACGTCTTGCCGGACAGGTGATAAACCAGCGATTCGACGATTACCTTGCTCATCAAGCACTCCTTGGGCATTCACCATTAAAAAAGCCCGCCGAAGCGGGCTTATCGATGCATCAACTCAAGCAGACAGCTCGACCAACAGCTTGTTCAGGCGACGAACGTAAGCCGCCGGGTCCTTCAAGCTGTCACCGGCCGCCAGCGCCGCCTGATCGAACAGGATGTGCGACAACTCGGCAAAGCGGTCTTCGCTCTGCTCGTTATCCAGCTTTTCGATCAGCGGATGAGTCGGGTTGAATTCGAAGATCGGCTTGGAGTCCGGCACCTTCTGCCCGCTGGCTTCGAGGATCTGGCGCATCTGCAGGCCCAGGTCCTGCTCACCAATGGCCAGGATTGCCGGCGAATCGGTCAGGCGGTGCGACACACGCACTTCGGCAACGCTCTCACCCAGCGCAGATTTCAAGCGCTCGACCAGGCCTTCTTTTTCCTTGGCGACTTCTTCCTGGGCCTTCTTGTCCTCTTCGGAGTCCAGCTTGCCCAGGTCCAGGTCGCCACGCGCGACATCGACGAAGGCCTTGCCGTCGAACTCGTTGAGGTAGCTCATCAGCCACTCGTCGATGCGATCGGTCAGCAGCAGCACCTCGATGCCCTTCTTACGGAAGACTTCCAGGTGTGGGCTGTTCTTGACCTGCGCGTACGACTCGCCGGTGAGGTAGTAGACCTTGTCCTGGCCTTCCTTGGCGCGCGCCAGGTAGTCGGCCAGGGAGACGCTCTGCTCGCCGCTCTCGTCATGGGTAGAGGCGAAGCGCAGCAAACCGGCGATCTTCTCTTTGTTGGCGAAGTCTTCGGCCGGGCCTTCCTTGAGTACCTGGCCAAAGTTCTTCCAGAAGCCCTTGTACTGCTCGGGTTCGTTCTTCGCCAGCTTCTCCAGCATGTCCAGCACGCGCTTGGTCAGCGCGGTTTTCATCGAATCGATGATCGGATCCTTCTGCAGGATCTCGCGGGAGACGTTCAGAGACAGGTCATTGGAGTCGACCACACCCTTGATGAAGCGCAGGTACAGCGGCAGGAACGACTCGGCCTGGTCCATGATGAACACGCGCTGCACATACAGCTTCAGGCCGCGGGGCGCTTCACGCTGGTACAGATCGAACGGCGCGCGGGCCGGCACGTACAGCAGCGAGTTGTATTCGAGCTTGCCTTCGACCTTGTTGTGGCTCCAGGCCAGCGGGTTTTCGAAGTCATGGCCGATGTGCTTGTAGAACTCCTGGTATTCCTCGTCCTTGATTTCGGTACGCGGGCGGGTCCACAGGGCACTGGCGCGGTTGACGGTTTCCCACTCTTCGGCCGGCTGCTCTTCACCTTCGGCGGCTGCCTGTTCCTTGGGCAGCTGGATCGGCAGGGCAATGTGATCGGAGTACTTCTTGACCACGTTACGCAGGCGCCAGCCATCGGCGAATTCCTGCTCGTCCTTCTTCAGGTGCAGGACGATACGGGTGCCGCGCTGTGGTTTTTCGACGGTGGAAACTTCGAACTCACCCTCGCCTTTGGACGACCAGTGCACACCCTCGGCAGCCGGCTGGCCGGCGCGGCGGCTGAACACGTCGACCTTGTCGGCGACGATGAAGGCAGAATAGAAGCCCACGCCGAACTGGCCAATCAGGTGCGAATCCTTCTTCTGATCACCGGTGAGGTTCTTCATGAAGTCGGCCGTGCCAGACTTGGCGATGGTGCCCAGGTGAGTGATCACGTCTTCGCGGCTCATGCCGATGCCGTTGTCCTCGAGGGTCACGGTACCGGCGTCCTTGTCGAAACTCAGGCGAATTTTCAGGTCGGCATCGTTTTCGAACAGTTCTGGCTTGGCCAGGGCTTCGAAGCGCAGCTTGTCGGCGGCGTCGGAGGCGTTGGAAATCAGCTCACGCAGGAAGATTTCCTTGTTCGAGTACAGCGAGTGAATCATGAGGTGCAGCAGCTGCTTCACCTCGGTCTGGAAGCCCAGGGTTTCCTTTTGTGTTTCCACACTCATGGTCTTCAAAACTCCGATCTGATGGCAGTGGGCGCCTGCAGCCGAGTCGGCATGCATTAACGGCGGATGTCATGCAGATGGGGGCAGCCCTGACGATTTCAAGGGCTTTTCCGGCTCAATCTTGAAATGCGCGCGGGCAGTGGCGATCGGGGCTTGTCGATCGCCCTGCCAGGCCGTGATCGCCACATTGGTCACCCGCCGACCTTGGCGCCACAACTGGCACTGCGCATAGGTGTCGCGAAAATGCCCGGCGCGCAGGTAGTCGATGGAGAAATCGATGATCTTGGGAATGCTGGCGCTCTCGCTGTAGATCAGCAGATACAAGGCGGCAGAAAGCTCCATGAAGCCAGCGATCACACCCCCATGGATGGCCGGCAGCAAAGGGTTGCCGATGTTGTCGGGGTTGGCCGGCAGGCAGAACAGCAAATCATCGCCCTGGCGCTCGCAGGTGATGCCGATCAGGCCGGCATAAGGTATCAACGCCAGCAATGGCTGGTAATCGCCCACGGCATGGGCCGCGTTGAGCTGGCGACGTACGTCTTGGGGAATCATGCCCTGCCCTCCTTCAGTGCCTTGCCGAAGCGGATGCCACCTTTGACCTCCTGCCCCAGGCGCATGAAGGTGCCGACAACCTGGCATATCGGCTGGGCGGGGTCGTCCTGATAGGCCATGCCTCGGGTGAAGATCACGTCCCGGGTGACCCGATAGCACTGGGCATGACCATAGATGGGCTTGCCTGCGTCTGCCGGATGCATGTAGTCGATGCGAAGGTCCAGGGTTGGACATACCTCAAAGCTTGGCAGCACGCAAAGCGTGGCCATCCCGCAGGTGGTGTCCATCAGCGTGGTCAGGGCGCCACCATGCACTGCGCCGGTCTGCGGGTTACCGACGATGGCCGGTGACCAGGGCAAGATCAGCGTCATGCCATCGGTGTCCGCCTGTTCCACGCGCATTTGTAACATTTGGCAATGTTTCAGTGCCGACAAGAATCGCTCGGCCATGGCCATCAAGCTTGAATCGGTCATCGGTACACTCCACTTCACTTCACGGCCGCTGGCGCCAGTTACATCTGCATAAGTGTGATAAAAAGTCTATGCGCACTGCAGTGTTATATATCTGTAAACGATACGGAACTATTGCCGCACGGCCGAACTCGAAGGAACAAGTCACTTATTCCACCAAGGAGAAACACCCAATGCGTAAACCATTTGCTTTTGCTCTGATGCTGGCTGCTGCCATGGGCCTGGCTGCTTGCGATAAAGCGAGCGAAGACAAAGCCCAAGACGCACAGGAACATGCCGAGCAGGCCCAGGAAAAAATGGGCGAAGCTCAGGATAAAATGAACGACGCCGCCGAGGAAAACGCCGAAGCTGCCAAAGATCAGGCTGAAGCCGAGCAGAAAGCTGCTGAAGAGGCCGCGCCGGCCACTCCGGCTACCGCACCCGCTGAGCCTGCCAAGCAGTAATAGCGAGGCACAAAAAAACCCGACAATGTCGGGTTTTTTTGTGCCTGTCATGTAGGGATTAAACGTTTCAGGCGTTTGTGTTGACGCCTTCTTTGCTGGTCTCGGTAGGCGCACTTTCCGTCGGTGTGAAAACCATCACTTCCAGCACATCGGAGTGGAACTCCCGGCGATAAAGGATCACTACCACCCCAACACTGACGACCATGAACAACCCGGGGCTGATGAACCAAGTGAGCATGGCCATGCCGAAGTAATAAGCGCGCAAGCCAAAGTTGAACTGGTTGGCCGCCAGCGACAACACCCTCGCCGCCCGCGAAGCGAAAGCCTTGCGCTCAAGCTCACTGACCAGCCGCTCGCCTATCATGGGCGCAGACCCCACCAGCACTGCGGCAAAGTTGTATTGGCGCATGCACCAGCTGAACGTGAAAAACGCATAGACGAACACCATCGCCAGGCAAAGCAGCTTGATTTCCGACATGCCTTGCGAGGCCTGTTGTACGAGTGGCAGGTCGGCCAGCAGCGACAGGGCGCGGTCAGTAGCCCCAAGAACGGTCAGGATACCGGCCAGAATGATCAGGGTGCTGGAGGCGAAGAACGACGCGTTGCGCTCCAGATTGCCGATGACACTGGCATCGGCGATGCGGTTGTCGCGCAGCAGCATGCGGCGCATCCAGTCTTCCCGATACAAATGCAGGACACTGGCCAGGCAGGCGGTGTCGCGGCCCTTCCAGATGGCATAGCGGGTATAGCCGCCCCAGCAAAGCGCGAACCAGCACAGGGCCAACACGTTGTGAAGATTGCTTTGGATGAAATTCATGCAGTTTTCCTGAAGGCCAGGGCACAAGGATAGGCACCGCTGTTCGACGCCTGCGAGCACGCAAAGCCACATCCGCACAATAAAAAACCCCGCATCCTCAGGGATGCGGGGTTCGGTGTACAGCCAGCGCGGGCACCCTACGGCTTGTGGCCGGTGCCAACGGCAGGCGTCAACCTGTCAGGCCAGCGCTTCACGCGGCTTGCCAAGCATGCGGTCGCACGCCACGGCAGCAACCAGTGTCACCACCGACGGCACGAGCCAGGCCAGGCCCTGATCGCTCAGCGGCAGGTGCGCCATGAAGTCCGGCAACACGTGGGCAATGCTGCTGCCCTTGATCGCGTCAACCATGCCGAACAACAGCGACACCAGCATGACTGGCGCGAGGATGCGCGTAGGCGAATTCCACAGGTCATTGACGAAGCTCAGCCCCACCACCACGATGCACGGCGGGTAGATGGCGGTCAGCACCGGGATCGAGAACATGATCAGCTTGGTCAGGCCCAGGTTGGAGATCAGCAGCGAGAAGCCCGCCAGGATCACCACCAGCGCACGGTACGACAGCGGCAGGATCTGGCTGAAGTACTCGGCGCATGCGCAGGTCAGGCCTACCGCAGTCACCAGGCAGGCCAGCGCGATCAGCACCGCCAGGAAGCCGCTGCCCAGCGAACCGAAGGTGTGCTGTACGTAGGCGTGCAATACCGCTGCACCGTTGGTGGCGCCAGCCGCGATGTCATGGCTGCTGGCCCCCAGACGGAACAGGCTGATGTACACCAGCGCCAGGCCTACACCGGCAATCAGGCCAGCGATGATGGCATAGCGGGTGATCAGCTTCGGCGATTCGACGCCCCGCGAACGGATGGCATTGACGATCACGATGCCGAAGACCAGCGCACCCAAGGTGTCCATGGTCAGGTAGCCATCGGAGAAGCCTTTGGAGAAGGCCGCGGCGGCATAGGCGGGCTGCGCTTCACCAATGGTGCCAGCCGGCAGCGCGAACGCAGCGATGCCAAGGACCGCCAGGGCGATGATCTTCAGTGGCGCGAGGAAACGGCCCACGGTATCGAGCAACTTGCCCGGGTACATGGACACCGCCAGTACCACGATGAAGTACACCAGGCTGTAGATGAACAACGCCAGCGGGCTTTCGCCGGTGAGCGGTGCAACCCCCACTTCGAACGACACGGTCGCCGTGCGCGGGGTGGCGAACAGCGGGCCGACCGACAGGTAGCACACCGCCGCCAACAAGCCACCGAAGAACTTGCCGATCGGGCTGCTGAGTGCATCCATGCCCCCACCGACCTTGGCCAGTGCGACCACGGTGATGACCGGCAGGCCCACCGCCGTTACCAGAAAGCCCAGGGCGGCCATCCAGACATGCGGCCCGGACTGCAGGCCAACGATGGGCGGGAAAATGATATTGCCAGCGCCCACAAAAAGGGCAAACGTCATAAAGCCAAGCGCCAGGATATCCTGGCCTTTTAAAACTTTCATTTAGGGTAGTACCACACTGCTGAAATCGGGATTCGAGAAGGGATTTCCCCATGGGTGAGGGAAATGCTGCCCGGCTTGATGGGCCAGACCCGTTTAGCGTGTCGTTCCCTTTTGGGGTACGGGCACAGAGTGAACGCGTAGATTAACCGTTTTACCCGGCAAACGCACTGGAACAGTGCTGCCTGTCCGATGTGCGTACATGTTTGTCGTCTGGTTGACCGTGTTCAACGACAATTTATTGCTGATTCGAGCGAATGTCTGGTTGAAAAACCTGATGAGCTCTGTCGAATTTTCCGAACCTTTGGGTGGCGTTAACCGACCACAAAACGACAAAGGCCACCCGAAGGTGGCCTTTGTGCGCGTGGGGGGTACTACGTAAAGCGGGTGCTACTTACTTCTTGGCTTCCCAGCCAGTCAGCTCGGCCAGGGCCTTGCCGATGTCAGCCAGGGAACGCACGGTCTTCACACCAGCGTCCTGCAGGGCGGCGAACTTCTCGTCCGCAGTACCCTTGCCGCCGGAAATGATGGCGCCAGCGTGGCCCATACGCTTGCCCGCAGGTGCAGTAACACCAGCGATGTAGGAAACGACAGGCTTGGTGACATTGGCCTTGATGTAAGCCGCGGCCTCTTCTTCAGCCGAACCGCCGATCTCACCGATCATGACGATCGCTTCGGTCTTCGGGTCTTCCTGGAACAGCTTCAGGATGTCGATGAAGTTCGAGCCTGGGATCGGGTCGCCGCCGATACCCACGCAGGTCGACTGGCCGAAACCGGCGTCGGTGGTCTGCTTGACCGCTTCGTAGGTCAGGGTGCCGGAACGCGACACGATACCGACCTTGCCTGGCAGGTGGATGTGGCCTGGCATGATGCCGATCTTGCACTCGCCCGGGGTGATGACACCTGGGCAGTTAGGGCCGATCAGGGTAACGCCCAGCTCGTCGCACTTGACCTTGGCATCGAGCATGTCCAGGGTAGGAATGCCTTCGGTGATGCAGACGATCAGCTTGATACCGCCGAAAGCTGCTTCCAGGATCGAGTCCTTGCAGAACGGAGCCGGAACGTAGATCACCGAAGCGTCAGCGCCGGTAGCTTCCACGGCTTCCTTGACGGTGTTGAACACCGGCAGGCCCAGGTGGGTGGTGCCACCCTTGCCCGGGGTAACGCCGCCGACCATCTTGGTGCCATAGGCGATGGCTTGTTCGGAGTGGAAAGTACCCTGCGAGCCGGTGAAGCCCTGGCAGATGACTTTGGTGTCTTTATTGATCAGGACGCTCATTACTTGCCCTCCGCAGCTTTGACAACTTGTTGAGCAGCGTCGGTCAGGCTGGTTGCCGCAATGATGTTCAAACCGCTTTCTGCCAGTACTTTTGCGCCCAGTTCGGCGTTGTTGCCTTCAAGGCGAACGACGACCGGAACCTTAACGCCAACTTCTTTCACTGCACCGATGATGCCTTCGGCAATCATGTCGCAGCGAACGATGCCGCCGAAGATGTTGACCAGAACGGCCGCGACATTGCTGTCGGACAGAATGATCTTGAACGCTTCGGTAACGCGCTCTTTGGTAGCACCGCCACCAACGTCGAGGAAGTTGGCTGGCTTGCCGCCGTGCAGGTTGACGATGTCCATGGTACCCATGGCCAGGCCGGCACCGTTGACCATGCAGCCGATGTTGCCTTCCAGGGCAACGTAGTTCAGTTCGAACTTGGCAGCGTGGGCTTCACGGGCGTCGTCCTGCGACGGGTCGTGGAAGGTCTTCAGCTTAGGCTGACGGTACATGGCGTTGGCGTCGATGTTGATCTTGGCATCGAGGCAGTGCAGGTCGCCATCGGCTTTGATCACCAGCGGGTTCACTTCCAGCAGGGCCAGATCGTGATCCTTGAACAGCTTGGCCAGGCCAACGAAGATCTTGGCGAACTGTTGAACCTGCTTGCCTTCCAGGCCCAGCTGGAATGCCAGTTCACGCCCTTGGAACGGCTGAGCGCCGACCAGCGGGTCGATGGTAGCCTTGAGGATCTTCTCAGGCGTTTCGTGAGCGACTTTCTCGATGTCCACACCACCTTCGGTGGAGGCCATGAACACGATACGGCGGCTCGAACGATCCACTACAGCGCCCAGGTACAGCTCTTTGGCGATGTCAGTGCAGGATTCGACCAGAATCTTGGAGACGGGTTGACCGTTGGCATCGGTCTGGTAGGTAACCAGATTCTTGCCCAACCACTGTGCAGCGAACGCCTTGGCGTCTTCCTTGCTGCGAACCAGCTTGACGCCGCCCGCCTTACCGCGACCACCAGCGTGGACCTGGGCTTTGACAACCCACTCGGAACCGCCGATCTTGTCGCAGGCTTCTGCAGCTTGCTCAGGGGTATCGACCGCGAAACCCTTGGAAACTGGCAGGCCGTACTCAGCGAACAGCTGCTTACCCTGATACTCGTGAAGATTCATGCTTTTTACCGTCTTCGTTAGGTACTGCGCTTCGGCGCTGCGCCATTACTGGCGCCGCACCACCTGTGACCGTTGACCCCGGGTTTTCCCGTGTGATCCGGTCCGGCGGACGTTCCGCGGTGAGTCATGCACGCAAGACTCACGACGGGCAGCCCGCCGTGGTTTCTTATAATTAACGCTTCTTACGGTTGGCCACGTGAATGGCGCCGCCATTCACTGCCAGCGCTGCTTCATGCAACGCTTCGGACAGGGTTGGATGGCTGAAGACCATCATGCCCAGATCCTCGGCACTGGTGCCGAATTCCATTGCGATTGCGCCCTGCTGAACCAGTTCGGCAGCCGACGGGCCAATCACGTGTACACCCAGAACGCGGTCGGTCTTGGCATCAGCGATGACCTTGACGAAACCACCGGTGTCGTTGGCCGCCATCGCACGGCCGCTGGCCGCGAACGGGAAGGTGCCTACGTTAACCTCAACACCCTCGGCCTTCAAGGCTTGTTCGGTCTTGCCGACCCACGCGATTTCCGGGTGGGTGTAGATAACCGAAGGGATCAGGTCGTAGTTCATCTGGGCCTTGTGGCCCTTGATGCGCTCGACGACCATGATGCCCTCTTCCGAGGCCTTGTGCGCCAGCATCATGCCGCGCACCACGTCGCCGATGGCGTAGACGCCCGGCACGCTGGTCGCGCAGTGATCGTCAACGAAGATGTAGCCACGCTCGTCGATGTTGACACCGCTGTCGGAGGCCAGCAGGTCGGTGGTCACCGGGCGACGGCCAACCGCGACGATCAGCTTGTCGAAGGTGATCTTCTGCTCGCCATCGGCATTGGTGTAGGTCACTTCGACTTCGTCGCCATTGACTTTCGAGCCGGTGACGCGAGCGCCCAGCTTGATGTCCAGGCCTTGCTTGGTCAGGGTCTTCTGGGCTTCTTTCGACACTGCGGTGTCGGCAGCCATCAGGAAGGTGTCCAGGGCTTCCAGGACGGTGACTTCAGCACCCAGGCGAGCCCATACCGAACCCAGTTCCAGGCCGATCACGCCAGCACCGATCACGCCCAGGCGCTTGGGAACCGACTGGAATTCCAAGGCGCCGGTGGAGTCGACGATGACGTTCTGGTCGACCGGAGCCGGCGGAATGTCGATCGGACGCGAGCCGGAGGCCAGGATCACGTTTTCGGCTTCGATGATTTCGGTGGTGCCGTCAGCCTTGGTGACTTCGACTTTCTTGCCAGCCAGCAGTTTGCCGTGGCCCTGGATCGAAGTGACGCCGTTGGCCTTGAACAGGGTGGCAACGCCACCGGTCAGGTTCTTGACGATGCCAGCCTTGCGGCCAACCATCGCGGCGACGTCCATCTTCACTTCGCCGGTGGAGATACCGTGGACGTTGAAGCTCTCTTTGGCTTCCTTGTACTTCCAGGAGCTGTCGAGCAGCGCCTTGGAGGGGATGCAGCCTACGTTCAGGCAAGTGCCGCCCAGGGCCAGCTTGCCCTCGGCGTCGGTGTACTTCTCGATACAGGCAGTCTTCAGACCAAGTTGGGCAGCCTTGATGGCAGCCACATAGCCGCCAGGACCTGCACCAATCACCACTACATCGAATTTCTGGGTCATAAAAGATTCCTTTTTAGCTTCAAGCGGCAAGCTGCAAGCCGCAAGACCAGCAGGCTTCGGCTTGAAGCGTGCGGCTTGCAGCTTACAGCTGCGCGATTAGATGTCCAGCAGCAGGCGGGACGGATCTTCCAGCAGGTTCTTGATGGTGACCAGGAAGGTTACCGCTTCCTTGCCGTCGATCAGGCGGTGATCGTACGACAGCGCCAGGTACATCATCGGGCGGATAACCACTTGGCCGTTGATGGCCATCGGGCGCTGGATGATGTTGTGCATGCCGAGAATGGCGGCCTGCGGTGGGTTGACGATCGGGGTCGACATCATCGAGCCGAAAGTACCACCGTTGGTGATGGTGAAGGTGCCGCCGGTCATTTCTTCGATCGACAGTTTGCCGTCACGGGCTTTCTTGCCGAAGGTGGCGATGCCGTTCTCGATTTCAGCCAGGCTCATCGATTCGGCGTTGCGCAGTACCGGTACTACCAGGCCACGGTCGCTGGAGACGGCAACGCCGACGTCGGCGAAGCCGTGGTAGACGATGTCGTTGCCGTCGATCGAGGCATTGACCGCCGGGAAACGCTTCAGCGCTTCGGTGGCAGCCTTGACGAAGAACGACATGAAGCCCAGGCGCACGCCGTTATGGGTCTTCTCGAACAGGTCCTTGTACTTCGAACGCAGGGCCATGACTTCGGTCATGTCGACTTCGTTGAAGGTGGTCAGCATCGCCATGTTGGACTGGGCTTCGACCAGACGCTCGGCGATCTTGGCACGCAGGCGGGTCATCGGCACACGCTTCTCGGTGCGATCGCCAGCAGCGGTCACTACCGGGGCGGCAGCGGCAGGCTTGGCAGCAGGAGCAGCGGCAGGCGCGGACTTCTTGTTGGCAACTGCGGCAACCACGTCTTCCTTGGTGATGCGGCCACCCTTGCCGGTACCGGCAACGGTCGCCAGGTCGATGCCGTTCTCTTCAGCCAGCTTGCGCGCGGCTGGAGCGGCGACCGGGTCATCTTCGCCGGCGTCGGCGGCAGGGGTAGCGGCAGCCGGAGCAGCAGCGGCCGGAGCGGCTGCAGGTGCGGCGGCGGCAGCACCACCTTCCACGATCGAACCCAGCACTTCGTCGGACAGGACGGTATCGCCCTCGCCCTTGACGATGTCGCCCATCACGCCATCGGCGGTAGCCAGGACTTCCAGGACGACCTTGTCAGTCTCGATGTCGACGATCAGCTCGTCACGCTTGACGGCTTCGCCCGGCTTCTTGTGCCAGGTGGCAACGGTGCCATCGGCAACCGATTCCGGGAAGGTTGGGGCTTTGATCTCGATAGCCATTAGCAGTGTTTCCTTAAATTCGGTTTCAAGTGCGCGAAGGCGTTAGACAGTGAAGGCGTCTTGCAGCAGTTTTTCCTGCTGTTCGGCGTGCTTCGAAGCGTAACCACAAGCTGGCGCGGCGGAAGCGTCGCGGCCTGCGTATTCCAGGACCAGCGCCTTGTTGTGGCGGCCCAGGATACGGCGCATGTGGTGCTGGCTGCTGTACCAGGCGCCCTGGTTCATCGGCTCTTCCTGACACCAGACGGCATGCTTGAGGTTGGTGTACGGCGCCAGGATGTCGACCAGGTCGTCTTCCGGGAACGGGTACAGCTGCTCGATACGCACGATCGCGATGTCTTCGCGGCCTTCGGCACGGCGTTTTTCCAGCAGGTCGTAGTAGACCTTGCCACCACACAGCACCAGGCGTTCGACCTTGGCAGGATCCAGGGTGTCGATTTCCGGGATCACGGTCTGGAACGAACCTTCTGCAAGGTCCTCCAGGGTCGACACGGCCAGCTTGTGGCGCAGCAGCGACTTGGGCGTCAGCACGATCAGCGGCTTGCGCAGCGGACGGATGACCTGACGACGCAGCAGGTGGTAGATCTGTGCCGGAGTCGTCGGTACGCAGACCTGAATGTTGTGCTCGGCGCACAGCTGCAGGTAACGCTCCAGGCGCGCGGAGGAGTGCTCCGGGCCCTGCCCTTCATAGCCGTGCGGCAGCAGCATGGTCAGACCGCACAGGCGGCCCCACTTGTGCTCACCGCTGGTGATGAACTGGTCGATCACCACCTGCGCACCGTTGGCGAAGTCGCCGAACTGGGCTTCCCAGATCACCAGCGCATTCGGCGTGGTGGTCGAGTAGCCGTATTCGAAGGCCAGTACCGCTTCTTCCGACAGGAAGGAGTCGTACAGGTCGAAGCGCGGCTGGCCCGGGAACAGGTTCTGCAGCGGCACGTAAGTGCTGGCGTCCTTCTGGTTGTGCAACACCGCGTGGCGGTGCGAGAAGGTGCCACGGCCGATGTCCTGGCCGGTCATGCGGATCGGGTGACCTTCGAACTGCAGGGTGGCGTACGCCATGGTCTCTGCATAACCCCAGTTGATCGGCAAGCCACCGGCCTGCATCTTCTGACGGTCTTCGTAGATCTTCGACACCTGACGCTGGACGACGAAGCCTTCCGGCAGCTCGAGCAGCTTGGCCGACAGGTCCTGCAGGGTCTTGAGGTCGAAACGGGTGTCGTGACGCGCAGTCCAGGCGTGGCCCAGATACGGACGCCAGTCGACGAACAGCTCGCGGTTCGGCTCCTTGACCAGGCTCTTGACCACGTGCAGGCCGTTGTCCAGGGCATTGCGGTACTCGTCGATCTTGGCCTGGGCGCGCTCGGCATCGATGCGACCGGCCTGGATCAGCGCCTCGGCGTACAGCTCACGGGTGGTGCGCTGCTTGCTGATCTGCTGATACATCAGCGGCTGGGTACCGTTGGGCTCGTCGGCCTCGTTGTGGCCGCGACGGCGGTAGCAGACCAGGTCGATGACCACATCACGCTTGAACTGCATGCGGTAATCGATGGCCAGCTGGGTGACGAACACCACCGCTTCCGGGTCATCGCCGTTCACGTGCAGGATCGGCGCCTGGATCATCTTGGCAACGTCGGTGGCGTACTC
Organism: Pseudomonas sp. NPDC089758; assembly: GCF_044748705.1. NCBI lineage: Bacteria > Pseudomonadati > Pseudomonadota > Gammaproteobacteria > Pseudomonadales > Pseudomonadaceae > Pseudomonas > Pseudomonas sp. NPDC089758. Next base: position 6,513 of record NZ_JBIVGN010000021.1, on the reverse strand, counting down.
GGTGGAGCGCGCGTCCAGCGGGTTGCTGATGGTGAAACCAACCTGGTTGTTGATCACGATGTGCACAGTACCGCCGGTCTTGAAACCGCGGGTCTGCGACATCTGGAAGGTTTCCATGACCACGCCCTGGCCTGCGAATGCAGCGTCACCGTGGATCGAGATCGGCAGCACCTTGTCGCCGGCGGTGTCGTTGCGGCGGTCCTGACGGGCGCGCACCGAACCTTCGACCACCGGAGAGACGATTTCCAGGTGGGACGGGTTGAACGCCATGGCCAGGTGAACTTCGCCACCAGTGGTCATCACGTTCGAGGAGAAGCCCTGGTGATACTTCACGTCACCGGAGCCCAGCTCGTTCATCTTCTTGCCTTCGAACTCGTCGAACAGCTCGCGCGGGTTCTTGCCGAAGGTGTTGACCAGCACGTTCAGACGACCACGGTGGGCCATGCCGATCACGACTTCCTTGGTGCCGTAGGAGCCGGAACGCTGGATCATTTCGTCCAGCATCGGGATCAGGCTTTCGCCACCCTCAAGGCCGAAGCGCTTGGTGCCCGGGTACTTGGTGCCCAGGTACTTTTCGAGGCCTTCACCGGCCGTCACGCGCTCGAGCAGGTGAGCCTGCACGTCGGCGGAGAAGTCCGGGCGGCCGCGCACGCTTTCCAGGCGCTGCTGGAACCAGCTGCGCTGCTCGGAATCGACGATATGGGTGAACTCGGCGCCAATGGTGCGACAATATGTCTTCTGGAGCGCCTCGATGATCTCGCGTAGGCTCGCCTCCTCTTTGCCGATGTACAGGTCGCCGGCACGGAAGGTCGTATCAAGATCGGCATTGGTCAAGCCGTAGTGATTGATCGACAGGTCTACGGGCGCAGGGCGCTGCCACAACCCCAAGGGGTCGAGCTTGGCAGCCTGATGGCCGCGCATACGATAGGCCTGGATCAGTCGCAGAACTTCAACCTGCTTCTTCTCGTGTTCACTGCTCACGCTCCCGGCAGATACCGGTTGGGCGCGGCGCTGGTTCTTTGCCAGCAGTACGAAATGGTCGCGGATTGTCGAGTGCGATACATCAGTAGCGGTGCTGCCGTCGGCGGGCAACTTCTGGAAGTAAGTGCGCCACTCTTCTGGCACAGCGTTAGGGTCGTGCAGGTAGAGCTCGTAGAGCTCTTCCACATATGCAGCGTTACCACCTGAAAGGTGGGCGCTTTCCCACATGCGCTGCATCACGCTTTCTTGCATGCTTGGTCACCCTCGGTTAGGGGACTGATCGGCGAGAGCCACAGCAAACCTGGAAAAGTCCGAACACAGCGACTGAACCACGCCACTTGGATCCTGCTGATTTTCCGGGTACCAGCCCGGAAAGCCCCTGCTGGTCTCATATCTTCATAGGTATCGAGCGCGGGCTTTGTGGGCCCTTGCTCAGGTTTTACCTCAGTGCGGGCTCACCACCCGCACCTCGGCTTACTGCAGTTACAACGCTTTGAATCAGGTGCCGCTTTGCAGCAGCATGTTACGTACGTGGCCGATTGCCTTGGTCGGGTTCAGACCCTTCGGGCAAACGTTGACGCAGTTCATGATCCCGCGGCAGCGGAAGACGCTGAACGGGTCATCCAGGGACGCCAGGCGCTCCTGGGTCTTGGTGTCACGGCTGTCGGCCAGGAAGCGATAGGCCTGCAGCAAGGCAGCGGGGCCCAGGAACTTGTCCGGGTTCCACCAGAAGGACGGGCAGGAAGTCGAGCAGCAAGCGCACAGGATGCACTCGTACAGCCCGTCCAGCTTGTCGCGATCTTCCGGCGACTGCAGACGCTCGATGGCCGGGGCCGGCGTGTCGTTCTGCAGGAACGGTTTCACCTTCTCGTACTGCTTGTAGAAGATGCTCATATCGACGACCAGGTCACGAATGACCGGAAGGCCAGGCAACGGGCGCAGAACCAGCTTGTTACCCTTGACCACGCCGGACAGCGGCGTGATGCAGGCCAGGCCGTTCTTGCCGTTCATGTTCATGCCATCGGAACCGCAAACGCCTTCACGGCAGGAGCGACGGTACGAGAAGCCCTCGTCCTTCTCCTTGATCAGCGCCAGCACGTCCAGCACCATCAGGTCCTTACCGCCGGTATCGACGTCGAACGACTCCATCTTGGGTGCCGAGTCGGTATCCGGGTTGTAGCGATAAACTTCGACTTTCAACATAGCAGTCACCCTCAATAAGTCCGGACTTTTGGTTCGAAGGCTGGAACAGTCTTCGGCGCAAAGTTGACGCCACGCTTGGCCACGCGCTTCTCACCCGGGTAGTACAGGGTGTGGCACAGCCAGTTTTCGTCGTCACGGTCTTCGAAGTCTTCACGGGCGTGAGCGCCGCGGGACTCTTTACGGGCTTCGGCCGCGATGGCGGTAGCTTCGGCGACTTCCAGCAGGTTCTGCAGCTCCAGCGCTTCGATACGCGCGGTGTTGAAGGCCTGGGACTTGTCGTTGATCTTGACGTTGGCGATACGCTCACGCAGGCCGGCCAGCTGCTCGATACCCTTGAGCATGTATTCACCGGTACGGAACACACCGAAGTAGTTCTGCATGCAGCTCTGCAGCTCGCGCTTGAGGCTGGCAACGTCTTCGCCAGTGGAGCGCTCGTTGAGCTTGTTCAGGCGGTTCAACGCAACATCGATATCGGTGTCGCTGGCGTCGAGGTGCTCGATGCCGTCGCTCAGCGCCTTCTCCAGGTGCAGGCCGGCAGCACGGCCGAACACCACCAGGTCGAGCAGCGAGTTGCCGCCCAGGCGGTTGGCACCGTGGACCGATACGCACGCCACTTCACCTACGGCGAACAGGCCAGGAATGATGTGATCCTTGCCTTCTTCGTCCATGGTGATGGCCTGGCCATGAATGTTGGTGGCAACGCCACCCATCATGTAATGGCAGGTTGGAACGACCGGCACCGGCGCGACGACAGGGTCGACGTGAGCGAAGGTCTTGGACAGTTCGCAGATACCTGGCAGGCGGCTGTGCAGCACTTCCTCGCCCAGGTGATCCAGCTTCAGCAGAACGTGGTCCTTGTTCGGGCCCACGCCGTTGCCGGCGATGATCTCTTTGACCATGGAACGGGCAACCACGTCACGGCCGGCCAGGTCTTTCGCGTTCGGCGCGTAACGCTCCATGAAGCGCTCGCCGTGGGCGTTGATCAGGTAGCCACCCTCACCGCGGCAACCCTCGGTGACCAGTACACCGGCGCCGGCGATGCCGGTCGGGTGGAACTGCCACATTTCGATGTCCTGCACCGGCACACCGGCACGCAGGGCCATGCCGATACCGTCACCGGTATTGATCAGGGCGTTGGTGGTGGAGGCGTATATACGGCCCGCACCGCCAGTGGCCAGAACGGTGGCCTTGGACTTGATGTACATGGTTTCGCCGGTTTCGATGCAGATCGCGATCACACCGACGAAGGCGCCTTCCTGGTTTTTCACCAGATCAACGGCGTAGTACTCGTTGAGGAAGGTGGTACCGGCTTTCAGGTTGCCCTGGTACAGGGTGTGCAGCAGCGCGTGACCGGTACGGTCGGAGGCTGCGCAAGTACGAGCAGCCTGGCCGCCCTTGCCGAAGTCCTTGGACTGGCCACCGAACGGACGCTGGTAGATACGGCCGGTTTCGGTACGCGAGAACGGCAGGCCCATGTGGTCCAGCTCGAAGACCGCAGCCGGGCCTTCCTGACACATGTATTCGATAGCGTCCTGGTCACCGATGTAGTCGGAACCCTTGACGGTATCGTACATGTGCCAGCGCCAATCGTCGTTCGGGTCGGCCGAAGCGATGGCGCAGGTGATGCCGCCCTGGGCGGATACAGTGTGCGAACGGGTCGGGAAGACCTTGGTGACCACGGCAGTCTTGTGACCGCCCTGGGCCAGCTGCAGCGCTGCGCGCATGCCGGCGCCGCCGCCACCGATGATGATGGCGTCGAAGGAAATGGTTGGAATGCTAGCCATGGATCAGATACCCCAGAGAATCTGCACACCCCAGACGAAGTAAGCGAACATCGCAACGCCGCATACCGCCTGGAACAGGAAACGAATCGCAGTTGCCGACTTGCCGAACGACATTGGCGTCAGGTAGTCGGTTGCAATGGTCCACATGCCGACCCAGGCGTGAGCGCCCAGGGCAACGAGGGCCAGCAGACTGAAGATCCGCATCGCGTTGTTGGAGAACAGACCATGCCACTGGGTGTAGTCGATGCCTGGGTGGGCGACCACGTAGCCGATCAGGAAGAGAAAGTAAGCCGCGAGAACGACCGCCGAGACGCGCTGCGCCATCCAGTCATAGAGGCCCGAACGCGACAGGTTCGTGACATTGGTTACCATACCCAAACTCCCACCAGAACGATCAGCACCACGGAGATGACGATCACGATTTTCGAGCCCAGCTTGCCGCCTTCCAGCGTCTCACCGATGCCCATGTCCATGATCAGGTGACGCACACCTGCCACGAGGTGATAAAGCAGGGCGGATAGCAGGCCCCAGGTCACGAACTTGGCCAGCGGGCTGGTCAGACACGCCTTCACCTCACCGAAGCCTTCCTCGGAACCCAGCGATTTGCCCAGTGCATAAAGCATGATGGCAAGGCCGAGGAACAGGATGACGCCGGAGATACGGTGCAGAATGGACGTGTACGCTGTGACGGGGAGCTTGATGGTCCTTAGGTCTAGGTTTACAGGTCGTTGGCTTTTCACGGCTTTTTTCACACTGAAGAGCCCCTAGCGAATCAGGGCAAAGTTGTTGGTAAGTGTACTGGTCAGGTACCCACCACCCAGGGAACGGCGACCCCCAGCAGTTCGGGCTTGCAAGCCCCTGGCGGTCGGGTGCCGAGTATAGACAGTTAGGCTGCTTATGACAACGTGACGGGGTAGCCCAAATAGCGCATTGCCTTTAGCGAGCAAAAGGCGTAAATGGGCGAGAATTTCGCGAAAAATCAGGCCCCAGAGCGGGTTTCAACCAGCCTTTAGGCAAATTGACATTCGAATTTACTTCTCTATAGTGGTGCGGGCCCTGCGTGGGGGGTCTGTCTGATGATTTCAAGCATTAATAGGAGGCCACATGGCTGACAAAAAAGCGCAGTTGGTCATCGAGGGCGCTGCCCCCGTCGAGCTGCCCATTTTAACCGGCACCGTTGGTCCTGATGTAATCGACGTCCGCGGGTTGGGGGCCACTGGTCACTTCACCTTCGACCCTGGTTTCATGGCGACCGCTTCGTGCGAGTCGAAGATCACCTATATCGACGGCGACAAGGGCGTGCTGCTGCACCGCGGCTACCCCATCGAACAGCTCGCCGAGCAATCGGACTACCTGGAAACCTGCTACCTGCTGCTCAACGGCGAACTGCCCAATGCCGAGCAGAAGGCCCAGTTCGTCAGCACCGTCAAGAACCACACCATGGTTCATGAGCAGCTGAAGTCCTTCTTCAACGGTTTCCGCCGCGACGCCCACCCGATGGCCGTGATGTGCGGCGTGGTCGGCGCCCTGTCGGCGTTCTACCACGACTCCCTGGACATCAATAACCCGCAACACCGCGAAATTTCCGCGGTGCGCCTGGTCGCCAAGATGCCGACCCTGGCCGCGATGGTTTACAAGTACTCCATGGGCCAGCCGATGATGTACCCGCGCAACGACCTGTCGTACGCGGAAAACTTCCTGCACATGATGTTCAACACCCCGTGCGAGATCAAACCGATCAGCCCGGTGCTGGCCAAGGCCATGGACAAGATCTTCATCCTCCATGCCGATCACGAGCAGAACGCCTCCACCTCCACCGTCCGCCTGGCTGGCTCTTCGGGTGCCAACCCGTTCGCCTGTATCGCCGCCGGTATCGCTGCACTGTGGGGCCCTGCCCACGGCGGTGCGAACGAAGCCGTGCTGACCATGCTCGATGAAATTGGCGATGTCTCGAACATCGACAAGTACATCGCCAAGGCCAAGGACAAGAACGACCCGTTCAAGCTGATGGGCTTCGGTCACCGCGTTTACAAGAACCGCGACCCGCGCGCCACCGTGATGAAGAAAACCTGCGACGAAGTCCTGGGCGAACTCGGCATCAAGAACGACCCGCAGCTGGAATTGGCGATGCGCCTGGAAGAGATCGCCCTGACCGATCCGTACTTCATCGAGCGCTCGCTGTACCCGAACGTGGACTTCTACTCGGGCATCATCCTGAAGGCGATCGGCATTCCAACCAGCATGTTCACCGTGATCTTCGCCCTGGCACGTACCGTGGGCTGGATCTCGCACTGGAAAGAAATGCTCTCCAGCCCGTACAAGATTGGCCGCCCGCGCCAGCTGTACACCGGCGAGCAGCAGCGTGACATCGTTGAGCTGAAAGACCGCAAGTAAGCCAAGGTTTTGGGGCCGCCTTGCGGCCCATCGCCGGCAAGCCGGCTCCCACAGGGATGGACTGCCCCCAAGAAGTTGGACACCAATCCAACCCTTGGGGGATCTATGGGTAAGTACACCGAGCAATTCAAGCTCACAGCGATTACAGCCT
>NZ_JBIVGN010000020.1:0-111908 GCF_044748705.1 Pseudomonas sp. NPDC089758 | reverse complement strand
TGGTAGTGTGGGGTTTCCCCATGTGAGAGTAGGTCATCGTCAAGATTCATTTCGCAAAACCCCTATCTGCGCGAGCAGGTAGGGGTTTTGTCTTTAAGTAGGAACCATAGAGATTCGCGGGTACGTCCACAGGACGGACCGGCACACAGAATTTCTTGACGACCATAGAGCATTGGAACCACCTGATCCCATCCCGAACTCAGCAGTGAAACGATGCATCGCCGATGGTAGTGTGGGGTTTCCCCATGTGAGAGTAGGTCATCGTCAAGATTCAAATCCAAAGCCCCTGTCTGCGCTGCAGACAGGGGCTTTGTCTTTTCCGGGTATGCGCGTAGCTTCGCCATGCGTCGTGCCTGCAACCGCTGGGCAGCCACATAATCAGCCTGCTGCGATAGTCGCTACAGCCTGTTGGCAAACGTCATGTGCAAGCCCTGCTTACTGAGCTGCCTGCTTGTCCAGGTAATTCCTGATAACCCGCGCGCCATTGTTCAGATGCTGCTCCAACACCCTCACGGCCTCATCGACCAGCTTGTCGTTGGCGGCATCCGCCAGCGCGTTGTGATCGTCCTGGGTCAACTTGCCCAGGCCCATCGACGACAGATGAAAACGCAAGAAGCGCTCCTCCTCGTTGAGCTCGTTCTCGATCAGCTGTAGGAGTTTCTGGTTCTGAGCCTTGCAGTACAAGGCCATGTGGAATAGCCGGTTAAGGCGGCCGATCTCGGCGTGGCGGGTCTCGCTTTCCAATTGCCGGATGTAACCACGTGCGCGGGCGATATCATCGGCATCTAGCAGGGGAATGGATTGGCGCAGCGCCTCGGACTCAAGCAGAACCCGCAATGCATAACTGTCGACCGCATCTTCGCCAATCAAGGGTGCCACAACCGCACCCTTGTGCATCTCCACCTTGAGCAGTGATTGCGCTTCCAGCTGGCGCAGCGCCTCACGCACAGGCATGCGGCTGACGCCATACAGGGTAGCCAGTTCTTGTTGACGCACGGCGGTACCAGGCGGCAGGCGGCCATCGAGTATGGCACTGCGTAAGCGTTCTTCGATCACGCCACGAGCCAGGTTTGCCGGTAGCTGTTCGCTCGCCAGCACATTGCTGAGTTTGATTTTCTCGGCCACGCGAAGTCTGCCTCGACGCCTAAAGTTGGATCCAATGACACTAGTAACACCCAAGGCCCCTTGTCAAACCAGCGCCCTCGGTGGGGCGAGCGAAAACAAGGCCTTGAGATATGGTGGAGGAAGACGCCTGGCAAAGGAAGCGACATATACAAAGCATTAACTGGAAAGTCTTGGGTACCCGACCACCGGAGGGATGATTGCAGGATGCCATTGTTTTTTATGCTGACAGGCCGCACCATCGCTGCTTTCGACTGGTCTGAGCAGGTCTTCGCAGTGGCGATACCCTCGGTAATCAAAACCGCCGCGCGACGTATCGGCCTTGCCGTTTTGCTGGGCAGCTTGCTGCTGGGCGGTTTGCGTGCGGATTGGGATTTTTCCGAGATCAGTCGCAAGTCGCAGACCCTGTATGGCCCACTGGGCGCTGGCAAAGGTCGCATCGATGCCTGGCAGAGGATGATGGCCACTCAAAACCAAGGCTCCGAGCTACAACGCTTGCAGGCAGCCAACCAGTTTTTCAACCAGCAGTTGCGCTATGTCGAAGACATCGACCTATGGCATGAAGTCGACTATTGGGCCACGCCCATTCAGGCCTTGATCAAGGGCGCTGGCGATTGTGAAGACTATGCTATCGCCAAATATTTCAGCCTGCGACGCATGGGCATTCCAAGTGAAAAGCTGCGCATCACCTACGTCAAGGCCTTGCGCCAGAATCGCGCACACATGGTGCTGACCTATTATTCAAGCCCACAAGCCCAGCCGCTGGTACTCGATAGCCTGATGGACGCGATCAAGCCGGCCAGCCAGCGTACTGACCTCTTGCCGGTCTACGCCTTCAATGGTGAAGGCCTCTGGTTGACCGGGGCTGCGGGTAACAAGAAAGTCGGTGACACCAAGCGTTTGTCCCGCTGGCAGGACTTGCTAAAGAAAATGCAGGCCGAAGGGTTCCCGGCCGAACCGGTTTACTGAAGGAGCACAGATGTCACTGTTCAAACAATTGCTGTTGGCCATTTGCCTGTTCCTGGTGGTCGCGTTCAGCGGCAGCTTCATGGTCAGCCTGGAGAGTTCACGCAGCCAGTACGTCAACCAGCTGCGCTCACATGCCCAGGATGCTGCCACGGCGCTGGCGCTTTCGTTGACGCCGAACATCGATGACCCGGCGATGGTAGAGCTGATGGTCAGCTCGATCTTTGACAGTGGCTATTATTCGAGCATCAAGGTCGTCGACCTAGGCTCGAATGCGGTGCTGGTGGAGCGTCACGCCGAGCCGGACCCTGGTGGTGTTCCAGCGTGGTTCATCCACTTGATCGGCCTCGAAGCCGCCGGCGGTGATGCCATCGTCAGCCGAGGTTGGCAACAAGCTGCGCGTGTCGAAGTCATCAGCCACCCGATGTTCGCCATCTCCAAACTTTGGCAGAGCGCTTTGGGCAGCCTGGGCTGGCTGCTGCTCTGCGGCGCAGCCAGCGCGGTACTCGGAGCCTTCCTGTTACGTCGCCAATTGCGGCCGCTGGACTACATGGTCGAGCAGTCCCACGCCATTGCCCGCCGCGAGTTCCTCAGCCTGCCTGAGCTGCCGCGCACGCCCGAGTTGCGTCGTGTGGTGCAAGCCATGAACCAGATGGTCGAGAAGCTCAAGGCCTTGTTCAACGAGCAGGCTGAGCGCAGCGAGCGGCTACGTACCGAGTCGTATCAGGACAGCCTGACCGGGCTTTCCAACCGCCGGTATTTTGAAATGCAGCTCAATACCCGAGTCAGCAACCTTGAAGAGGCGAGGGCCGGTTACCTGCTGTTGTTGCGTGTTCAGGACCTCACAGGCCTCAACGCCCGCTTGGGTGGCCAACGAACCGACCAGCTGTTGCAGGCGGTCGGCGTACAGCTGCAGCGTACCTGTGCCAAGTTCCCGGAGACCAACGACCTGATTTCCCGCAGCCGTGGCGGTGAGTTCGCTGTGCTTGCCCCAGGCATGGTGCACGAAGAGGCAGTACAGCTTGCCCAGGCCCTGGAGGCGACGCTACAGAGCCTGCACGAGACCGGCGCCACCGATGTCGACCCGGTAGCTTGTATCGGCCTTGCGCCATTCAGCCCGGGCGATGCGCCGCAAGCGCTGTTGAAACTTGCCGATGAGGCCCTGGCCCGGGCTGAAAACCAGCCGACACCCGGCTGGGTTTGCCTTGAGCAAGGTGCCGCGGCTATTGCTGGCGATAGCCATCACGACTGGCACACGCGGCTTGAGCAAGCCTTCGTCAACGGCCAGTTCGAACTGTTCTTCCAACCGGTTGTGGATTGCAAGGACGTGCAGTGCGTACTGCACTACAAAGTCATTTCCCGGCTGCACGATGATGACGGCGAGGCAGTCCCGGCCGGCCGCTTTCTGCCGTGGCTGGAGCGCTTTGGCTGGATGCCGCGGCTGGATGTTCTGGTGCTTGAAAAAGTGCTGGCGCACCTGCGTAGCCATGATCAGGTGCTTGCGCTCAACCTGTCGGCTGCGACCTTGGCCGACCCCAACGCTCTGCAGCGGGTATACGATCTGCTTGGGCAATACACTGCACTGGGGTCGCGCCTGGTCCTGGAAATCGGTGAGGAGCAATTGCCTGCGCAAGCCGTGCTCGAGCAGTTGACTCGACGCTTGCACGGGCTTGGTTTCGGGCTGGCGCTGCAGCGTTTTGGTGGCCGCTTCAGCATGATCGGCAACCTGGCGCACTTGGGCCTGGCGTACCTGAAGATCGACGGAAGCTACATCCGCAATATCGACCATGAGCAACACAAGCGTTTGTTCATCGAAGCCATTCAGCGGGCAGCGCACAGTATTGATCTGCCGCTGATTGCCGAACGGGTCGAGACCGAAGGAGAGCGACAGGTACTACTGGAAATGGAGGTTCAAGGTATTCAGGGGCAGTTGGTGGGTGAGCCCGCCCCGTGGCGCTGACTGCGCCAGAGAGAGCACGTGCAGCACCCACCTCAGGTGCTGCACGTGTGACAGTCAGCGTTCGCGCAGGGCTTCAGAGCGGGCCTTCATGATCGGTTTTAGCAGGTAGCTCATGATGGTCTTCTTGCCGGTCATGATATCCACCGTCGCTACCATTCCCGGGATGATCAGCAAAGGTTTCTCGTCGGTGCCCAAGTGGCTTTTTTCCGTGCGCAGCTTGATCAGATAGTACGTGGTCTTCTTGTCTTCATCGGTGATGGTGTCGGCACCGATCTGCTCCAGCGTGGCCTTCAAACCGCCGTATATGGTGTAGTCGTAGGCTGTGAACTTGACCGTCGCTTCTTGGCCGGGGTGCAAGAATGCGATGTCCTTGGGCAGGATCTTCGCCTCGACTACGAGGCTGTCATCCAGCGGCACGATCTCGACGATATCGCTGCCCGGCTGGATCACGCCACCGACAGTGTTCACCAGCAGCTGCTTGACGATGCCGCGTACCGGTGAGCTGACCATTGTGCGGTTGACCCGGTCATCCAGCGCCTTGCCCGTGGCGGTGGCCTTGTTCAACTCGGTACGTGCCTCGTTGAGCTGGGTCAGCGCCTCGCTGCGAAACTTGCCGCGGGTTTCTTCAATCTTGCTCTGCACTTCCTTGATAGCCGCTTCGGCGCGTGGAATCGCCAGTGCGGTGGAGTCCATCTGCCCGCGGTTTTCAACTTCTGCGCGGCGCAAACGTAGCACTTCCACCTGGGAGATAGCGCCTTGGGCTACCAGGGGCTCGGACATGGCAATTTCCTGGCGCAGCAACTGCAGGCTGTTGGCGTACTGTGCCCGCTTGGAGGTGAACTCGCGCAGTTCCTGCTGTTTCTGCACCAGTTGCTGTTCCAGGCCGCTGATCTCATCATGCAGCTGCTGACGCCGGCTCTGATACAGCGACTGCTCGCTGGCGGCCTGGTTCGGTGCGGCCTTGCGCAGCTCTTCATCGATTTGCAGCGGCTTGTCGTCCACTTCTGCGCTCAGGCGCTGCACCCGCAGGGCCATCGCCAGACGATCGGCTTCGGTTTCACCAACGTTGGACGCGAAGCGTGTTTCGTCCAGCCGCAGCAATGGCTCACCGACTTCGACGATCTGCCCCTCCTTGGCATAGATCTGCGCGACGATGCCCCCTTCCAGGTTCTGAATTTTCTGCACTTTGGAGGATGGAATGGCCTTGCCTTCACCGCGGGTAACTTCATCGATGGGAGCCACGCTGGCCCAGACGATCATGACCAGGAAGAAGGCGATGATGCCCCAGATGGTCAGGCGCACGATGCGCGGTGCGTCTTCGATCAGCGCTTTGTTGACCTCGGGCAGCGGTTGCCCGGCAAGGGATTCCGAGCCTTTGAAGTAACGGCGCAGGCTGTCCTTGAAACGCCCTATATCCAGCTTATGCAACACTGATCTGCCCCTTTTTCAGCGCATCCATGACGGCGGCTTTCGGGCCATCCGCAACAATCTGTCCTCGGTCGATGACGATCAACCGGTCCACCAGCGACAGCAAGGACGCCCGGTGGGTGACCAGCAAAACGGTCTTGCCTTCGATGACGGCAGCCAGGCGCTGCTTGAGGCGTTCTTCACCGGTGTTGTCCATGGCACTGGTGGGCTCGTCCAACAGCAGGATCTGCGGGTTGAGCAGCAGCGCCCGGGCGAGGGCGACGTTCTGCCGCTGCCCACCGGAAAGGTTCTGGCCGCGTTCGCCAACCTGCAGTTCGTAACCGTCGGGGTGCAGGCGAGCGAATTCATGCACGCCGGCCAGCTCGGCAGCTTGCAGGATCAGTTCGTCTTCAATGTAGCGGGCACCGCTGACAAGATTGTCGCGCAAGGTGCCTGCCAGCAATTGAATGTCTTGCGGGACATAGCCGACGTTATGGCGCAACTCACTGACGTCGATCTGGCGGATATCCACGCCATCGACCAGCAAGGAGCCATTGTCTGCCTCGTACAGGCCGACGATCAGCTTTGCCAGCGAGCTTTTGCCCGAGCCGCTGCGACCGATGATGCCGACCTTCTCCCCCGGGCGGATGTTCAGGTTGATACCTTTGAGCGCCATGTTCTGCTGATTGGGGTAGGTGAAATCTACCCCCCGGAATTCGACCGCGCCCTGCAGCACCTGACGGCTCAGCGGACGCTCTTCGAAATTGCGCTCCTGCGGTAGCTCCATCATCTGGTCGGTGGCCACCATGGTCACCTTGGCCTGCTGGTAGCGGGCCAGCAAACCGTTGAGCGAGCTCAGCGGGCCGAGGGCGCGCCCGCTGAGCATGTAGCAGGCGACCAGGCCGCCCATGCTCAGGTTGCCGTCGATGATCAGGTAAACCCCAACGCAGATCATCGCCACGCCCGCCAGCTGCTGGATGAGCAAGGTGATGTTCATGGCCAGGCTCGACAGCACCTTGACGCGCAGTTCGAGGCGGCTGAGGGTGCCAAGTGTCTGCTCCCACATGTACTGGCGTTCGCTCTCGGCGTTGTTGACCTTGACTGCGTCCAGGCCGGCCAGCGTTTCGATCAGGCTGGACTGGCGCTCCGATGCCAGCGCCATGGTGCGCTCCATGGTCGCCATCAGCGGCTTCTGCAGTGCATAGCCGATGCCCAATGCAAGCGGGAAGGCCAGGATCGGGATCCATACCAGATGCCCGCCGATGATGGCGATGACAAGCAGGATCAGCAGGGTGAACGGCAGATCGATCAGGGTGGTCAATGTGAGCGAAGCGAGGAAGTCGCGCAGGCCTTGGAATTCATGGATGTTCTGGGCAAAGCTGCCGACCCGCGCAGGGCGATACTTCATCGACATCCCGACGATCCGCTCGAACAGCGTCGCTGAAATGATCAGATCGGTCTTCTTGCCCGCAAGATCCAGACAGAGGCCGCGCAAGCCTTTGAGAATCAGATCGAATATGTAGGCAAAGCCGATGCCCACCGCCAGCACCCATAGCGTCGACGTGGCCTGGTTGGGAACCACGCGGTCGTACACATTCATCACGAACAAAGGCGCAGCCAGCGCAATCAGGTTGATCACCAGGCTGGCAGCGATGGCGTCGATGTACAGCCACTTGCTCCGCATCAGCGTGTCGCGGAACCACGAGCGGGCGCGCGGGATGAGATTGCCGTGGTTCACATCGAATTTGTGCTGCGGCTGGGCGAAGAACACTTTGCCGCTGTAGTCGCCCTGCAGCGCCTCGCGGCTCACGAGCATCTCACCGCCGTCGCTTTCACTGAGCAGCAAGCGGGCGGTGTCTTCGTTTTCCCAGCCCACCAGCACAGCGCTGCGGCCTTCTTTGAGCAGCAACATGGCCGGCATGGCGATGCTCGGGATCTGCTCGAGCTTGCGCTGAAGTAACCGCCCTTGCAGCCCGGCACGGGCAGCGGCGCGAGGCAGCAGATCGGGGCTCAGGCGCTGGGCCGGCAAGGGCAGGCCGGTAGTCAGCATGGCCCTGCTTGCAGGCTTCTGATGCAGAACACACAGGGTCAGCAGACTATCCAGCAACGGATCATCGTGCTGACTGCGTGGATCGTGGCTGAGGTTCACTCGACTGACTTCGGATTCCACGCGGCGCTCTCTTCATCCTTGCGGGTAGATGATGCGAGTGCGGCTCAGTTCATGCCTGGCAGGTTCACTCGCGGTTTCACGTCATTCTGCACAACGGTGGCCATCGGTGCTACGACACCCTGGCTCTTGAGCAGTTGGCCAATGGTCGCCTTGATTCGGTATTGAGTAAACAATTGTATGTTCTTCACCTCAACCAGACGGCGCTGAGCAGTGAAGGTTTCATTTTCACTGTCGAGCAAGTCGAGCAGCGTGCGTTCGCCAAGGCTGAACTGCTGCTGGTAAGCGCTGCGTACGCGGTTGCTGTGATCGACGTATTGCTGGGCGATTGGCAGCTGGGCGTTGGCGTTCTCTTGCGCATTCCATGCCAGGCCCAGTTCTTCGTTGAGCTGGCGCAGGGCGTTATTGCGAATATCCAGCGCCTGGTTGGCCAAGTATGACTTGGACTCCAGGTCAGCCTTGTTGCTGCCGCCGGCGTACAGGTTGAAGTTCATGCGCAGCATGGCCTGCCACTCATTGTTATGGCCGACAGTGCCATCGATGTTGTTATCGGCCGTTCGTCCGAGTTCTGCATCGAAGCGCGGATAGAAGCTCGACTTCGCTGCGTCGTACTGTTTTTCTGCCGCGGCGATGTCCGACTCTGCCGAGCGCAGTACTGGGCTGCTTTCTACCATCTGCGCGCGCGCTTCTTCCAGAGTCGCCGGCAGCAGGTCGATGAAAGGCGCCGGGGCGCTCAGCTCATCCGGCATCTGGCCTACCACGCTGAGGAAGTTGGTGTTGGCATCGGCAAGGTTGGTCTGCTCGGTGATCAAGTTGTTGCGCGCTTGAGCCAAACGGGCTTCGGCCTGATCAAGGTCTGCCAGACGGCCGACACCACGGCTGGTACGCAGCTTGATCTGGTCCAGGATGCGTTCGTGGTTGCGCAGGTTTTCCTCAGCAAGGCGGACCATCTCGCGGCGCGACAACACGTCCAGATAAACTTGGGCCACGTCGAGCGCGGTGCGCTCCGAGGTGTCCATCAGCGAGTAGGCGCGTGCATTAACGGTGGCTTGTTGACGGCCTACTTCACTGGAAGTGGCAAAACCGTCAAAAACCATTTGGCGAAGACGGATTGCTGACTCACCGCGATTGAGGGTTTCCCAACGGTTGCCGGTACTAGGGCTGTCAGTCCCCTCACGTCCGTAACCAGCGGTTACGTCTACCCGCGGCAAATAGCCGCCCTGGGCTGCACGCAACTGGTAATCGGCTGCCACCCGGGCGTTGACACCCGCCTGGATCTCCGGATGAACCTCGAGGGCTTTCTGCATGGCTTCGGGCAAGGTTTGTGCTTGTACGAAAGTGGCGGCAAAGGCGAATGGAAGAGCGGTAAACAGTGACGCACGCATTTTTACTGATCCCCGAGGGCGCTGTTGTCCTGAATCACGGTCGAAGCGGTTCAGGTCTGGAAAATGACAACCTGATTTGACCGATGAGCAACTTCCGACGGGGCACTGGTATTAGTACTAAAGGAAGGGATAGCAACCGTTCAAATATCAATGTGACATTACATTGCCAATTGTTTAGGATGACGACCAGAAGGTCAATACTTTGGCATAAAGTTAATAGCCGGCAGTTATAGACGATATTTTGACGTCAAGCATGCCGGAAACAGTTATCGACACACTTGCGTCTGCAGTGGCACGTAAACGCTGCTCGGAGCATGGAACCAGATCACATCGGGTAACCCGGAGAGTCCAATGAGCAGCGTTGTAGCCATCGTAAAAAGTATTGTTGGCCAAGTCATCGCAGTATCCCCAGAAGGCATCCGGCGTGTACTCATTGAAGGTGATCGCCTGTTGGCCGGTGAAGAAGTGCTCACCGGCCCGGGTGGTGCCGTCACCCTCGAACTGGCCGATGGTCGCTTGCTCGATCTGGGGCGTGATACCCAGTGGAGCGCTGATGCACCCGACAGCAGCACCGACTTGGGTCAGGCCACCGCGCAGGCCGCGCCGTCGGTGGAAGAGCTGCAACAAGCGATCGCTGCGGGCGTGGACCCTACCACCGAACTGGAAGCGCCGGCAGCAGGTCCTGCAGCGGCAGGTGGCGGTTCGGTTGGCGGAGGGCACAGTTTTGTGCTGTTGGAAGAAACAGCAGGCTCGGTGGACCCGACCATCGGTTTCCCGACTGACCCTCTGAGCTTCGCCGCCGACCTTGATGACGAGGAGGTCGGCGGGCTGGATACTGATGCCAACGACACCACCGCCGATACTCCGGCAACAGTCGCCACTGGCCTGACCCTCACCGCCACCCCTTCGATCTCCGAAGCGGGTGGCGTTATCGTTTATACCGCGACGGTCGGCCAGGCACCTACTTCCAATCTGACCGTAACACTGTCCAATGGGGCAGTGATCGTCATTCAGGCGGGCCAGACCAGCGGCACCGTGAACGTGACGATCCCGGCTAACGATACCCCATACGTCGATGGCGGCCAGATATCCGCCACCGTGACGGGAACCAGTGGCGGTACTGGCATCACCGTGACCTTGCCGCAGACGCCTGCGGTGACTCAGGTTACCGATACAGTAGACAACACGACTGCGACCCTTACCGCTTCGCCAAGCGTCACCGAAGGTGGCGTGATCACTTACACCGTAACCCTGAGCAACCCCGCCCAGACCCCGGTGACCGTGACGCTGTCGAACGGCCAGACCATTACCGTTGGCGCGGGCAATACCACGGGCAGCGTGGACTTCCAGACGCCGGCCAATGATGTTTACAACAATGGCTCGACAGTCACCGCCACCATCACCGGCGCCACCGGTGGCAATTTTGAGCAGTTGTCGATCAATCCCCAGGGCGCTGTAACCACTATCAGCGACAGCATTGACACGTCGACGGTCACCCTGACTGCAACCCCAAGCGTGGTCGAGGGCGGCACCGTGGTGTACACCGCCTCGGTGTCGGCGCCTGTTACTGGTTCGCCGCTGGTCGTGACCCTGGCCAATGGTCAGAGCATCACCATCGGTGTCGGCGAGTCGTCCGGTTCGGTCAACTTTGTTGCGCCGAACAACATTTACAACACCAATGCACCGCTGACCAACAGCATTACCAAAGTCGAGGGCGGGAATTACGAGAAGTTGGATACCGCAGGTACTCCAACCACCACGGTTACTGACAGCCCGGCTACCCAGGCGACCACCAATCTGGTGCTGAGCGCAACTGGCGATGTCGCTGAAGGCGGTCAGATCGTTTACACCGCGACCTTGAGCAACCCAGCGGGCACGGCGATGACCGTCACGCTGAGCAACGGTGCGACCATCAATATCGCGGCCGGCCAGACCTCCGGTACGGTCTCTGTTCCGGCACCGGCCGATGACGTGTACAAAGACGCCGGTCAGGTCAAAGTCACCGTCACCGGCACCACCGGTGGCGACTTCGAGAATCTTGCGGTCAATCCGGCTGAGGCCGTGACCAACGTCAGCGATACGCTCGACACGTCGACCGTCACGTTGACCGCTACACCAAGCGTGGTCGAGGGCGGCACCGTGGTGTACACCGCGTCCGTATCGGCCCCTGTCACCGGCAGCCCACTGGTGGTCACCCTGGCCAATGGTCAGAGCATCACTATCGGTGTCGGTGAGTCGTCCGGTTCGGTCAACTTCACCGCGCCGAACAACGTCTACAACACTAATGCACCGCTGACCAACAGCATCACCAAGGTTGAAGGCGGCAATTACGAACAGCTCGAAACCGCGGGCACCCCGACCACGACGGTCACCGACAGCACGGCTACCCAGGCGACTACCAACCTGGTGCTGAGCGCCACCGGCGATGTCGCCGAGGGCGGTCAGATCGTCTACACCGCCACGCTGAGCAACCCAGCCGGCACGGCAATGACCGTGACCCTGAGCAACGGCGCGACCATCAATATCGCGGCCGGCCAGACCACTGGCCAAGTGACCGTCGCTGCCCCGGCGGATGACGTCTACAAAGACGCTGGTCAGGTCAAAGCCACCGTCACCGGTACCACCGGTGGCGACTTCGAGAATCTTGCGGTCAATCCGGCTGAGGCCGTAACCAACGTCAGCGATACGCTCGATACGTCGACCGTGACCCTGACGGCCAATGCTTCGGTAATCGAGGGTGGCGTGGTGACCTACACCGCCTCGGTGTCGGCGCCTGTTACAGGTTCGCCACTGGTGGTCACCCTGGCCAATGGTCAAACCATCACCATCGGCGTTGGCGAGTCCTCCGGTTCGGTCGACTTTGTTGCACCGAATAACGTCTACAACACCAATGCGCCGTTGACCAACAGCATCACTAAGGTTGAAGGCGGCAATTACGAACAGCTCGAAACCGCGGGCACCCCGACCACGACGGTCACCGACAGTCCGGCTACTCAGGCAACTACCAACCTGGTGCTGAGCGCGACTGGCGATGTCGCTGAAGGCGGCCAGATCGTTTACACCGCGACCTTGAGCAACCCAGCCGGCACGGCGATGACCGTGACCCTGAGCAACGGCGCGACCATCAACATCGCGGCCGGTCAGACCACTGGCACGGTCTCTGTTCCGGCCCCGGCCGATGACGTCTACATAGACGCCGGGCAGGTCAAAGCCACCGTCACCGGCACCACCGGTGGTGACTTTGAAAACCTTGCGGTCAATCCGGCTGAGGCCGTGACCAACGTCAGCGATACGCTCGACACGTCGACCGTCACGTTGACCGCCACTCCAAGCGTGGTCGAGGGCGGTACTGTGGTGTACACCGCGTCCGTATCGGCCCCAGTCACCGGCAGCCCGCTCGTGGTGACCCTGGCTAACGGCCAAACCATCACCATCGGCGTTGGCGAGTCCTCCGGTTCGGTCGACTTTGTTGCGCCCAATAACGTCTACAACACCAATGCACCGCTGACCAACAGCATCACCAAGGTCGACGGCGGGAATTACGAGAAGTTGGATGCTGTGGGCACTCCAACCACCACGGTCACCGACAGCTCCGCTACCCAGGCGACCACCAACCTGGTGCTGAGCGCCACCGGCGATGTCGCTGAAGGTGGTCAGATCGTTTACACCGCGACCTTGAGTAACCCAGCGGGCACGGCGATGACCGTGACCCTGAGCAATGGCGCGACCATCAACATCGCGGCAGGCCAGACCACTGGCCAAGTGACCGTCGCAGCACCGGCCGATGACGTTTACAAAGACGCGGGCCAGGTCAAAGTCAGCGTTACTGGTACCACCGGTGGTGACTTCGAGAACCTTGCGGTCAATCCAGCTGAGGCCGTGACCAATGTCAGCGATACCCTCGATACGTCGACCGTGACCCTGACTGCCAATGCCTCGGTTGTCGAAGGCGGGGTGGTCACCTACACGGCGTCGGTTAGCGCTCCGGTCACCGGTTCGCCGCTGGTCGTAACCCTGGCCAACGGCCAGAGCATCACCATCGGTGTCGGCGAATCGTCCGGCTCGGTCGACTTCACTGCACCGAACAACGTCTACAACACCAATGCACCGCTGACCAACAGCATCACCAAGGTTGACGGCGGTAACTACGAGAAGCTGGATACCGCGGGTACTCCAACTACGACGGTCACCGACAGCCCGGCTACGCAGGCGACTACCAACCTGGTGCTGAGCGCCACCGGCGATGTCGCCGAAGGCGGCCAGATCGTTTACACCGCCACGCTGAGCAACCCAGCCGGCACGGCGATGACCGTGACCCTGAGCAATGGTGCGACCATCAATATCGCGGCCGGCCAGACCTCTGGCCAAGTGACCGTCGCTGCACCGGCTGATGACGTGTACAAAGACGCCGGCCAGGTCAAAGCGACCGTCACTGGCACTACCGGTGGCGACTTCGAGAACCTCGCAGTCAATCCGGCTGAAGCCGTGACCAATGTCAGCGACACGCTCGATACCAGCACGGTGACCCTGACCGCCACTCCAAGCGTGGTCGAGGGCGGTACCGTGGTGTACACCGCGTCCGTGTCGGCCCCAGTCACCGGCAGCCCACTGGTGGTCACCCTGGCCAACGGCCAGAGCATCACCATCGGTGTCGGTGAGTCGTCCGGCTCGGTCAACTTCACCGCACCGAACAACGTCTACAACACCAATGCACCGTTGACCAACAGCATCACCAAGGTTGACGGCGGTAACTACGAGAAGCTGGACACCGCCGGTACTCCAACCACGACGGTTACCGACAGTCCGGCTACCCAGGCGACTACCAGCCTGGTGCTGAGCGCCACCGGCGATGTCGCTGAAGGCGGTCAGATCGTCTACACCGCGACCTTGAGCAACCCAGCCGGCACGGCGATGACTGTCACCCTGAGCAATGGCGCGACCATCAATATCGCGGCCGGCCAGACCTCCGGTACGGTCTCTGTTCCGGCCCCGGCCGATGACGTCTACAAAGACGCCGGCCAGGTCAAAGTCAGCGTTACTGGTACCACCGGTGGTGACTTCGAGAACCTCGCGATCAATCCGGCTGAAGCCGTAACTAACGTCAGCGACACGCTCGATACCAGCACGGTGACCCTGACCGCCACTCCAAGCGTGGTCGAGGGCGGTACCGTGGTGTACACCGCCTCGGTGTCGGCGCCTGTCACTGGCAGCCCGCTGGTCGTGACCCTGGCCAATGGTCAAACCATCACCATCGGCGTTGGCGAGTCGTCCGGCTCGGTCGACTTCGTTGCGCCCAATAACGTCTACAACACCAATGCGCCGTTGACCAACAGCATCACTAAGGTTGAAGGCGGCAATTACGAACAGCTCGAAACCGCGGGCACCCCGACCACGACGGTCACCGACAGCACGGCTACCCAGGCGACTACCAACCTGGTGCTGAGCGCCACCGGCGATGTCGCCGAGGGCGGTCAGATCGTCTACACCGCCACGCTGAGCAACCCAGCCGGCACGGCAATGACCGTGACCCTGAGCAACGGCGCGACCATCAATATCGCGGCCGGGCAGACCACTGGCCAAGTGACCGTCGCTGCCCCGGCTGACGATGTTTACAAAGACGCCGGCCAGGTCAAAGCGACCGTCACTGGTACCTCCGGTGGTGACTTCGAGAACCTCGCAGTGAATCCGGCTGAAGCCGTAACCAATGTCAGCGATACGCTCGATACGTCGACCGTGACCCTGACGGCGAATGCTTCGGTAATCGAAGGTGGCGTGGTGACCTACACCGCCTCGGTGTCGGCGCCTGTTACTGGTTCGCCACTGGTCGTAACCCTGGCCAATGGTCAAACCATCACCATCGGCGTCGGCGAATCGTCCGGCTCGGTCGACTTCGTTGCGCCGAATAACGTCTACAACACTAACGCACCGCTGACCAACAGCATCACCAAGGTCGACGGCGGTAATTACGAGAAGCTGGATACTTCCGGTACTCCAACCACCACGGTTACCGACAGCCCGGCTACCCAGGCGACTACCAGCCTGGTGCTGAGCGCCACTGGCGATGTCGCCGAAGGCGGTCAGATCGTTTACACCGCCACGCTGAGCAACCCGGCAGGCACGGCGATGACCGTGACCCTGAGCAACGGCGCGACCATCAATATCGCGGCTGGCCAAACCACCGGCACGGTCTCTGTTCCAGCCCCGGCTGACGATGTTTACAAAGACGCCGGTCAGGTCAAAGCCAGCGTTACTGGTACCACCGGTGGCGACTTTGAGAACCTCGCAGTCAATCCGGCTGAGGCCGTAACCAATGTCAGCGACACCCTCGATACCAGCACGGTGACCCTGACGGCCAATGCCTCGGTTGTCGAAGGCGGGGTGGTGACCTACACCGCCTCGGTGTCGGCGCCTGTTACAGGTTCGCCACTGGTGGTCACCCTGGCCAATGGTCAAACCATCACCATCGGCGTTGGCGAGTCCTCCGGTTCGGTCGACTTTGTTGCACCGAACAACGTCTACAACACCAATGCACCGCTGACCAACAGCATCACCAAGGTTGAAGGCGGTAATTACGAACAGCTCGAAACCGCGGGCACCCCGACCACGACGGTCACCGACAGTCCGGCTACCCAGGCGACTACCAACCTGGTGATGAGCGCCACCGGCGATGTCGCCGAAGGCGGCCAGATCGTCTACACCGCCACGCTGAGCAACCCAGCGGGTACGGCAATGACCGTGACCCTGAGCAATGGCGCGACCATCAATATCGCGGCCGGTCAGACCACTGGCACGGTCTCTGTTCCGGCCCCGGCCGATGACGTCTACATAGACGCCGGGCAGGTCAAAGCCACCGTCACCGGCACCACCGGTGGTGACTTTGAAAACCTTGCGGTCAATCCAGCTGAGGCCGTGACCAACGTCAGCGATACGCTCGACACGTCGACCGTGACCCTGACGGCGAATGCTTCGGTAATCGAAGGTGGCGTGGTGACCTACACCGCCTCGGTGTCGGCGCCAGTCACCGGCAGCCCGCTCGTGGTGACCCTGGCCAACGGCCAAACCATCACCATCGGCGTTGGCGAGTCGTCCGCTTCGGTCAACTTCACCGCGCCAAACAACGTCTACAACACCAATGCACCGCTGACCAACAGCATCACCAAGGTCGACGGTGGTAATTACGAGAAGCTGGACACTGCCGGTACTCCAACCACCACAGTCACCGACAGCTCCGCTACCCAGGCGACCACCAACCTGGTGCTGAGCGCCACTGGCGATGTCGCCGAGGGCGGTCAGATCGTCTACACCGCTACGCTGAGCAACCCAGCGGGCACGGCGATGACCGTGACCTTGAGCAACGGCGCAACTATCAATATCGCAGCCGGCCAGACCTCTGGCACGGTCTCTGTTCCGGCCCCGGCCGATGACGTCTACAAAGACGCCGGCCAGGTCAAAGTCAGCGTTACTGGTACCACCGGTGGTGACTTCGAGAACCTCGCAGTCAATCCGGCTGAAGCCGTAACCAATGTCAGCGATACGCTCGATACGTCGACCGTGACCCTGACGGCGAATGCTTCGGTAATCGAAGGTGGCGTGGTCACCTACACCGCGTCGGTTAGCGCTCCGGTCACCGGTTCGCCGCTGGTCGTAACCCTGGCTAACGGCCAAACCATCACCATCGGCGTTGGCGAGTCCTCCGGTTCGGTCGACTTTGTTGCGCCCAATAACGTCTACAACACCAATGCACCGCTGACCAACAGCATCACCAAGGTTGAAGGCGGTAATTACGAACAGCTCGACACCGCGGGCACCCCGACCACCACGGTCACCGACAGTCCGGCTACCCAGGCGACCACCAACCTGGTGCTGAGCGCGACTGGCGAAGTCGCCGAGGGCGGTCAGATCGTCTACACCGCGACCTTAAGCAACCCTGCCGGCACGGCGATGACCGTGACCCTGAGCAACGGCGCGACCATCAATATCGCCGCCGGCCAGACCTCCGGTACGGTCTCTGTTCCGGCCCCGGCCGATGACGTCTACAAAGACGCCGGTCAGGTCAAAGTCACCGTTACTGGTACCACCGGTGGCGACTTCGAGAATCTTGCGGTCAATCCGGCTGAGGCCGTGACCAACGTCAGCGATACGCTCGATACCAGCACGGTGACCCTGACCGCCACTCCAAGCGTGGTCGAGGGCGGTACTGTGGTGTACACCGCCTCGGTGTCGGCCCCAGTCACCGGTAGCCCGTTGGTCGTGACCCTGGCCAACGGCCAGAGCATTACCATCGGCGTCGGTGAGTCGTCCGCTTCGGTCAATTTCACCGCGCCGAATAACGTCTACAACACCAATGCACCGCTGACTAACAGCATTACCAAGGTCGACGGTGGTAATTACGAGAAGCTGGACACTGCCGGTACTCCAACCACCACAGTCACCGACAGCTCCGCTACCCAGGCGACCACCAACCTGGTGCTGAGCGCCACTGGCGATGTCGCCGAGGGCGGTCAGATCGTCTACACCGCTACGCTGAGCAACCCAGCGGGCACGGCGATGACCGTGACCTTGAGCAACGGCGCAACTATCAATATCGCAGCCGGCCAGACCTCTGGCCAAGTGACCGTCGCCGCACCAGCTGATGACGTTTACAAAGACGCTGGCCAGGTCAAAGTCAGCGTTACTGGTACCACCGGTGGCGACTTCGAGAACCTCGCAGTCAATCCGGCTGAAGCCGTAACCAATGTCAGCGATACGCTCGATACGTCGACCGTGACCCTGACGGCGAATGCTTCGGTAATCGAAGGTGGCGTGGTGACCTACACCGCCTCGGTGTCGGCGCCTGTTACAGGTTCGCCACTGGTGGTCACCCTGGCCAATGGTCAAACCATCACCATCGGCGTTGGCGAGTCCTCCGGTTCGGTCGACTTTGTTGCGCCGAATAACGTCTACAACACCAATGCACCGCTGACCAACAGCATCACCAAGGTTGACGGCGGTAACTACGAGAAGCTGGATACCGCGGGTACTCCAACTACGACGGTCACCGACAGCCCGGCTACGCAGGCGACTACCAACCTGGTGCTGAGCGCCACCGGCGATGTCGCCGAAGGCGGCCAGATCGTTTACACCGCGACCTTGAGCAACCCAGCCGGCACGGCGATGACCGTGACCCTGAGCAATGGCGCGACCATCAATATCGCGGCCGGCCAGACCTCTGGCACGGTCTCTGTTCCAGCCCCGGCGGATGACGTTTACAAAGACGCCGGCCAGGTCAAAGTCAGCGTTACTGGTACCACCGGTGGTGACTTCGAGAACCTTGCGGTCAATCCAGCTGAGGCCGTAACCAATGTCAGCGATACCCTCGATACGTCGACCGTGACCCTGACTGCCAATGCCTCGGTTGTCGAAGGCGGGGTGGTGACCTACACGGCGTCGGTTAGCGCTCCGGTCACCGGTTCGCCGCTGGTCGTAACCCTGGCCAATGGTCAAACCATCACCATCGGCGTTGGCGAGTCCTCCGGTTCGGTCGACTTTGTTGCACCAAACAACGTCTACAACACCAATGCACCGCTGACCAACAGCATCACCAAGGTCGACGGCGGTAATTACGAACAGCTCGACACCGCCGGTACTCCAACCACGACGGTCACCGACAGTCCGGCTACTCAGGCAACCACCAACCTGGTGCTGAGCGCGACTGGCGATGTCGCTGAAGGCGGTCAGATCGTCTACACCGCCACGCTGAGCAACCCAGCGGGCACGGCAATGACCGTGACGCTGAGCAACGGCGCAACTATCACCATCGCGGCAGGCCAGACCTCTGGCCAAGTGACCGTCGCTGCACCGGCTGATGACGTCTACAAAGACGCCGGTCAGGTCAAAGCCACCATCACTGGCACCACCGGTGGCGACTTCGAGAAGCTGGCGGTCAACCCGGCTGAAGCCGTGACCAATGTCAGCGACACGCTCGATACCAGCACGGTGACCCTGACCGCCACTCCAAGCGTGGTCGAGGGCGGGGTGGTCACCTACACGGCGTCGGTTAGCGCTCCGGTCACCGGTAGCCCACTGGTGGTCACCCTGGCCAATGGTCAGAGCATCACCATCGGCGTCGGTGAGTCGTCCGGCTCGGTCGACTTCGTTGCGCCGAATAACGTCTACAACACCAATGCGCCGCTGACTAACAGCATTACCAAGGTCGACGGTGGTAATTACGAGAAGCTGGACACTGCCGGTACTCCAACCACCACAGTCACCGACAGCTCCGCTACCCAGGCGACCACCAACCTGGTGCTGAGCGCGACTGGCGATGTCGCTGAAGGCGGTCAGATCGTCTACACCGCCACGCTGAGCAACCCGGCGGGCACGGCGATGACCGTGACCTTGAGCAACGGCGCAACTATCAATATCGCGGCCGGCCAGACCTCCGGCACGGTCTCTGTTCCGGCCCCGGCGGATGACGTCTACAAAGACGCCGGGCAGGTCAAAGCCACCATCACCGGTACCACGGGTGGTGACTTTGAAAATCTTGCGGTCAATCCGGCTGAGGCCGTGACCAATGTCAGCGACACGCTCGATACCAGCACGGTGACCCTGACCGCCACTCCAAGCGTGGTCGAGGGCGGTACCGTGGTGTACACCGCGTCCGTGTCGGCCCCAGTCACCGGCAGCCCACTGGTGGTCACCCTGGCCAACGGCCAGAGCATCACCATCGGCGTCGGTGAGTCGTCCGGTTCGGTCAATTTCACCGCGCCGAACAACGTCTACAACACCAATGCACCGTTGACCAACAGCATCACCAAGGTTGACGGCGGTAACTACGAGAAGCTGGATACCGCGGGTACTCCAACCACGACGGTTACCGACAGTCCTGCTACGCAGGCGACTACCAGCCTGGTGCTGAGCGCCACCGGCGATGTCGCTGAAGGCGGTCAGATCGTCTACACCGCGACCTTGAGCAACCCAGCCGGCACGGCGATGACCGTGACCCTGAGCAATGGCGCGACCATCAATATCGCGGCTGGCCAGACCTCTGGCACGGTCTCTGTTCCAGCCCCGGCGGATGACGTTTACAAAGACGCCGGTCAGGTCAAAGCCACCATCACCGGCACCACCGGTGGTGACTTTGAAAACCTTGCGGTCAATCCGGCTGAAGCCGTAACCAATGTCAGCGATACGCTCGATACCAGCACGGTGACCCTGACCGCCACTCCAAGCGTGGTCGAGGGCGGTACTGTGGTGTACACCGCCTCGGTGTCGGCCCCAGTCACCGGTAGCCCGTTGGTCGTGACCCTGGCCAACGGCCAGAGCATTACCATCGGCGTCGGTGAGTCGTCCGGTTCGGTCAATTTCACCGCGCCGAATAACGTCTACAACACCAATGCACCGCTGACCAACAGCATCACCAAGGTTGACGGCGGTAATTACGAGAAGCTGGATACTTCCGGTACTCCAACCACCACGGTTACCGACAGTCCGGCTACTCAGGCAACCACCAACCTGGTGCTGAGCGCCACTGGCGATGTCGCTGAAGGCGGCCAGATCGTTTACACCGCGACCTTGAGCAACCCAGCCGGCACGGCGATGACCGTGACCCTGAGCAACGGCGCGACCATCAACATCGCGGCCGGCCAGACCTCCGGCACGGTCTCTGTTCCGGCCCCGGCGGATGACGTCTACAAAGACGCCGGTCAGGTCAAAGCCACCGTCACCGGTACCACCGGTGGCGACTTTGAGAACCTCGCAGTCAATCCGGCTGAAGCCGTGACCAATGTCAGCGATACGCTCGATACGTCGACCGTGACCCTGACGGCGAATGCTTCGGTAATCGAAGGTGGCGTGGTGACCTACACCGCCTCGGTGTCGGCGCCGGTCACCGGTAGCCCGCTGGTCGTGACCCTGGCCAACGGTCAAAGCATCACCATCGGTGTCGGTGAGTCGTCCGGCTCGGTCAACTTCACCGCACCGAACAACGTCTACAACACCAATGCACCGTTGACCAACAGCATCACCAAGGTCGACGGCGGTAACTACGAGAAGCTGGATACCGCCGGTACTCCAACCACCACGGTCACCGACAGCCCAGCTACGCAGGCGACTACCAACCTGGTGCTGAGCGCCACCGGCGATGTCGCCGAAGGCGGCCAGATCGTCTACACCGCGACCTTGAGCAACCCAGCCGGCACGGCGATGACCGTGACGCTGAGCAACGGCGCGACCATCAATATCGCGGCCGGCCAGACCTCTGGCACGGTCTCTGTTCCGGCCCCGGCCGATGACGTCTACAAAGACGCCGGCCAGGTCAAAGTCAGCGTTACTGGTACCACCGGTGGTGACTTCGAGAACCTCGCGATCAATCCGGCTGAAGCCGTAACTAACGTCAGCGATACGCTCGACACGTCGACCGTCACGTTGACCGCCACTCCAAGCGTGGTCGAGGGCGGTACCGTGGTGTACACCGCGTCCGTGTCGGCCCCAGTCACCGGCAGCCCACTGGTGGTCACCCTGGCCAACGGCCAGAGCATCACCATCGGTGTCGGCGAATCGTCCGGCTCGGTCGACTTTGTTGCACCGAATAACGTCTACAACACCAATGCGCCGTTGACCAACAGCATCACTAAGGTTGAAGGCGGCAATTACGAACAGCTCGAAACCGCGGGCACCCCGACCACGACGGTCACCGACAGTCCGGCTACTCAGGCAACTACCAACCTGGTGCTGAGCGCCACTGGCGATGTCGCTGAAGGCGGCCAGATCGTCTACACCGCGACCTTGAGCAACCCCGCGGGCACGGCGATGACCGTCACGCTGAGCAACGGCGCGACCATCAATATCGCGGCAGGCCAGACCTCCGGCACGGTCTCTGTTCCAGCCCCGGCTGACGATGTTTACAAAGACGCCGGGCAGGTCAAAGCCACCGTCACCGGTACCACCGGTGGCGACTTTGAGAACCTCGCAGTCAATCCGGCTGAAGCCGTGACCAATGTCAGCGATACGCTCGATACGTCGACCGTGACCCTGACGGCGAATGCTTCGGTAATCGAAGGTGGCGTGGTGACCTACACCGCCTCGGTGTCGGCGCCGGTCACCGGTAGCCCGCTGGTGGTGACCCTGGCCAACGGTCAAAGCATCACCATCGGTGTCGGTGAGTCGTCCGGCTCGGTCAACTTCACCGCACCGAACAACGTCTACAACACCAATGCACCGTTGACCAACAGCATCACCAAGGTCGACGGCGGTAATTACGAGAAGCTGGATACCGCAGGTACTCCAACCACCACGGTCACCGACAGTCCGGCTACGCAGGCGACTACCAACCTGGTGCTGAGCGCCACCGGCGATGTCGCTGAAGGTGGTCAGATCGTTTACACCGCGACCTTGAGTAACCCAGCGGGCACGGCGATGACCGTCACGCTGAGCAATGGCGCGACCATCAATATCGCGGCAGGCCAGACCTCCGGCACGGTCTCTGTTCCAGCCCCGGCTGACGATGTTTACAAAGACGCGGGCCAGGTCAAAGTCAGCGTTACTGGTACCACCGGTGGTGACTTCGAGAACCTCGCAGTCAATCCAGCTGAGGCCGTGACCAATGTCAGCGATACGCTCGATACGTCGACCGTGACCCTGACTGCCAATGCCTCGGTTGTCGAAGGCGGGGTGGTCACCTACACGGCGTCGGTTAGCGCCCCAGTCACCGGTAGCCCACTGGTGGTCACCCTGGCTAACGGCCAGAGCATCACCATTGGCGTCGGCGAATCGTCCGGCTCGGTCGACTTCGTTGCGCCGAATAACGTCTACAACACCAATGCGCCGCTGACTAACAGCATCACCAAGGTTGACGGCGGTAACTACGAGAAGCTGGATACCGCGGGTACTCCAACCACCACGGTCACCGACAGCCCGGCTACGCAGGCGACTACCAACCTGGTGCTGAGCGCCACCGGCGATGTCGCCGAAGGCGGCCAGATCGTTTACACCGCGACCTTGAGCAACCCAGCCGGCACGGCGATGACCGTGACCCTGAGCAATGGCGCGACCATCAATATCGCGGCCGGCCAGACCTCTGGCACGGTCTCTGTTCCAGCCCCGGCGGATGACGTTTACAAAGACGCCGGCCAGGTCAAAGCCACCATCACCGACACCACCGGTGGTGACTTCGAGAACCTCGCAGTCAATCCGGCTGAAGCCGTGACCAATGTCAGCGACACGCTCGATACCAGCACGGTGACCCTGACCGCCACTCCAAGCGTGGTCGAGGGCGGCACCGTGGTGTACACCGCCTCGGTGTCGGCGCCTGTCACTGGATCGCCGCTGGTCGTAACCCTGGCCAATGGTCAGAGCATCACCATCGGCGTCGGTGAGTCGTCCGCTTCGGTCAATTTCACCGCGCCGAACAACGTCTACAACACCAACACCCCGCTGACCAACAGCATCACCAAGGTTGACGGCGGTAACTACGAGAAGCTGGATACCGCGGGTACTCCAACTACGACGGTCACCGACAGCCCGGCTACGCAGGCGACTACCAACCTGGTGCTGAGCGCCACCGGCGATGTCGCCGAAGGCGGCCAGATCGTTTACACCGCGACCTTGAGCAACCCAGCGGGCACGGCAATGACCGTGACGCTGAGCAACGGCGCAACTATCACCATCGCGGCAGGCCAGACCTCTGGCCAAGTGACCGTCGCTGCACCGGCTGATGACGTCTACAAAGACGCCGGTCAGGTCAAAGCCACCATCACTGGCACCACCGGTGGCGACTTCGAGAAGCTGGCGGTCAACCCGGCTGAAGCCGTGACCAATGTCAGCGACACGCTCGATACCAGCACGGTGACCCTGACCGCCACTCCAAGCGTGGTCGAGGGCGGTACCGTGGTGTACACCGCGTCCGTGTCGGCCCCAGTCACCGGCAGCCCACTGGTGGTCACCCTGGCCAATGGTCAGAGCATCACCATCGGCGTCGGTGAGTCGTCCGGCTCGGTCAACTTCACCGCGCCAAACAACGTCTACAACACCAATGCACCGCTGACCAACAGCATCACCAAGGTCGACGGCGGTAATTACGAACAGCTCGAAACCGCGGGCACCCCGACCACGACGGTCACCGACAGCCCGGCTACGCAGGCGACTACCAACCTGGTGCTGAGCGCCACTGGCGATGTCGCCGAGGGCGGTCAGATCGTCTACACCGCCACGCTGAGCAACCCAGCCGGCACGGCGATGACCGTGACCTTGAGCAACGGCGCAACTATCACCATCGCGGCAGGCCAGACCTCTGGCCAAGTGACCGTCGCTGCACCGGCTGATGACGTGTACAAAGACGCCGGTCAGGTCAAAGCCACCATCACTGGCACCACCGGTGGCGACTTCGAGAAGCTGGCGGTCAACCCGGCTGAAGCCGTGACCAATGTCAGCGACACGCTCGATACCAGCACGGTGACCCTGACCGCCACTCCAAGCGTGGTCGAGGGCGGCACCGTGGTGTACACCGCGTCGGTGTCGGCCCCAGTCACCGGCAGCCCCTTGGTTGTCACCCTGGCCAACGGCCAGAGCATTACCATCGGCGTCGGCGAATCGTCCGGCTCGGTCAATTTCACCGCGCCGAACAACGTCTACAACACCAACACCGCGCTGACCAACAGCATCACCAAGGTCGACGGCGGCAATTACGAGAAGTTGGTCACCGCTGGCTCCCCGTCAACGACGGTAACGGATGTGGCAGGCACCAAGGACACCACGAGCCTTGTCCTGAGCGCGACGCCAACGGTCGCCGAAGGCGGCAAGATCACCTACACCGCAACCTTGTCCAACAAGGCCGGTTCTGACATGACCATCAAATTGAGCAATGGCGAGACCATCTCCATTGCCAAAGGTCAGACCGAGGGCAGCATCACCCTCAACGCGCCCGCCGATGACCCCTACATCGATGCTGGCTCGGTACAGGTCAAGATCGACGGCAGCACCGGCGGCGATTTCGAATTGCTCGCCGTCGACGGCGCTTACGCCGTGACCAAGGTCTCCGATACGATCGACAATACCAGCCTGACCCTCAGCGCCACGCCCACCGTCGCCGAAGGTGGCCAGATCACCTACACCGCCACGTTGAGCAACCCGGCGGGCACGGCGATGACGGTCACCCTGAGCAATGGCCAGACCATCAACATTGCAGCAGGTAAAACGTCAGGCTCGGTGATTGTCGCCGCGCCCGCCGAGGATGTGTACATCGATGCGGCGGACGTGTCGGCGAAAATTACCGGCACTTCAGGTGGCAACTTCGAAAACCTCGTCGTCAGTAACACGCCAGCGGTCACCGCCGTGACCGACACCATCCAGACGACTACCCTGAGCATCAGTGGTACAACCGCTGTTGCCGAAGGTGGCAACGCGACTTACACGCTGAACCTCAGCAACAATGCGCAAACCGATGTGACGGTGAAGCTTTCGTATACCGGCACCGCCACCAATGGCGCCGACTACACCGGTGTGGCCATCGTCACGATCAAAGCGGGCAGCAACTCAGCCACCTTCACCATCCCGACCATCAAGGACAACGTCACCGAAGGTACCGAGCAGTTCACCGTCAAGATCGACTCGGCCACCGGCGGCAACTTCGAAAACCTGGCGGTTAGCGGCAGCGCTGGTAGCGTCACCACCCAGATCTTCGAGCCGGCGCCCGTCCTGGACCTGGACGCCAACAATTCTAGCGGCAAGACCGGCGCCGACTACCAGACCACGTTCACCGAGAACCAGCCAGGCAGCGGTGTTTCGATCGGCGATATCGACGTGTCGATCACCGACTTCGACAGCTCGATGCTGACCGGCGCGACGGTGACCCTGACCAACCGCCAGCCAGGCGATGCCCTGAACCTGGGCAACAGCGTCAATGGCATCTCGATCAACGCCAACAGCACCGATGGCAAGGTGGTCCTGACCCTGAGCGGCAACGCTTCGCTGGCTGACTACATCCAGGCGATCAAGAACATCACCTTCATCAACACCAGTGAAGACCCGAGCACCGTCCCTCGGATCATCACGGTCACGGTGACTGACGGTGTGAACACCTCGAACACGGCCACCACCACGGTCAACGTCGTGGCGGTCAATGACCTGCCTACCACTACCGGCGGAGCGGTCACCGGCACCGAGGACACCGACCTGGTGCTGGGTTGGAGCGACTTCAACATCAGCGATGTCGACTCCTCGCTTAGCAGCCTAGGGGTGACCATCACCCAGCTGCCAGGGGCCGGTACCTTGAAGCTGTACAACGGCACCAGCTGGGTCGATGTGAAGGCAGGCCAGACCATCAGCCAGGCTGACATCGCCGCCGGCAAGCTCAAGTTCGTTCCCGTGGCTAACCAGTCGGGTGTCGACGGTTACGGTGGTACCGGTGTGGGCAACAAGCAGGCGGACTACGCGCAGATCAAGTACGCGCCTACCGATGGCAAGGGCACGGGCAGCGAAGCCACGCTCAAGGTCGATATCACGCCGATGGCCGACAAGCCGGACCTGAGCATTGGCAGCAACAACGTCAATTCGCTGGGCCTGACCAAGGAAACCTGGACCAGCCTCAACGGCCTGGGCACCAACGGCAATGGCATCACCGGTGACGCGCTGAAGAACGTGTTCGCCAACTCCGGCAGCGCCGGCAAGAGCGAGCAGGTGACCACGGTCGACACCACGGCCACCGTCACCCCGGGGTCGGGTTCGAAGACCTCAGGCCTGATCTACCTGGAGGCTGGCAAGACCTACACCTTCAGTGGCACCGCTGACGACAGCCTGCAAATCGTCATCGGCGGCAAGAACGTCGCCGGCGGCACCTGGGGCTCGGCCAGCGGCAGCATTTCCGGCAGCTACACCCCGACCACCAGCGGCTATTACACCCTGGAGATCTACAACGCCAACCAGGCCGGGCCAGGCAGCCTTGACGTCAACATCAAGGTGGGTAATGGCGCGGTCACAGACCTTAGCAGCGCCAACATCCCGATGTACCCGAACGTCGCTGCGCTGGCCAACGCCGGTGTCACGGTGTCCGACCTGCATGGCAGCAACGGCGTGGGTTACTACGACGGCTACAAGCTCAACGAAGGCGGCGAGAATGGTGCGCCGGTCAAGTTGGTAGGCATCAGTACCGCGCTGACCGACACCGATGGTTCCGAGAGCCTGAGCGTCAAGCTCAGCGGCATCCCGACAGGCTCGGTAGTGGCCGACAATGCAGGCCATACCTTCACCGTTGGTGCCAGTGCGGTGGATGTCACGGGTTGGAATCTGGGCAGCCTGACCATCAAGCCGCCGGCCTACTACTCCGGCCAGTTCGACGTGAAAGTCACTTCGACGTCCACCGAAAGCGTTGGCGGCAGCACTGCCACCAGCGAAGGCAGCATCAAGGTCACGGTCTACCCGCAGTCGTACACCACCAGCAACCTGTCGTCCGACAGCGATACCATCACCGGCACCGATGGCAATGACATCGTGGTCGCGGATGTCAGCGGCCTGCACGTGGTACCAGGCAAGGACTACAACATCGCCTTCATCGTCGACACCTCGGGCAGCATGGGCTCTGCGGGCGTCGATGCCGCGAAGCAATCGCTGGAGTCGGTGTTCAAGACCTTGGCTGCAAGCGTCAAGGGCGCACAGTCCGGGACGGTGAATATTCTGTTGGTCGACTTTGCCACCCAGGTCAAGAGCAGCGTATCGGTGACCCTCAACGATGCGGGCCTGAAAACCCTGCTGAGTGCGCTGGGCACGTTGAACTCCAATGGCGGCACCAACTATGAGGATGCCTTCAAAACGACAGCCAACTGGTTCGCCAACCTCAAGGCAGCAGGTAGCACCGGTAGTAACCAGACATTCTTCATCACTGACGGTGAGCCGACCTATTACCAGACCAGTGAACAGGGCAACCCGAACTTGGGCAACACCAACGTCAAGCTCGATACGTTCCTGTCGTCGATCAACTATAAGATGGGCGATACCGTTACCAACTATCAGTTGGATACCAACAACCGTCTCTCGATCGACAGCAGCGGCAAGTTGACCATGCAGGTTCGCGAGTTGGACTGGAGCTGGAACTCGGGTTACTACTACAAGTGGTCCACCCAGAGCACAGCCACTATACGTGCCGAGGGTAATGGGGGTTATGAGCTGTCGACCCGCGACGGCACGGGCAACTCGACTGACCGGGCAACCACCAACAACTCGACTGACAGCTTCAAGATCCTCGCTGGTTTGTCCGACGTCGAGGCGATTGGCCTCAACAGCGGCGTGAACAAGGATGACCTGAAGCCCTATGACTCCGATGGCAAGCCACAGGCCAACATCGACCCGAGCAAACTGGCAGATGCCATCCTCGGCCACACCGAAGTCACCCAGCCGGGCAACGACACGGTCAACGGTGGTGATGGCAACGACATCATCTTCGGCGACCTGCTGACCTTCCCGACGGTCGCCGGCACGGGTGTAGAGGCGATTCAGGGTTACGTGGCGAACAAGCTCGGTGTGGATGCGGGCGATGTCGACGCGCGGGCAATGCACAAGTACATCAACGAGCATTACACCGAGTTCGATATTGCGGGCAGCAATGATGGCGCCGACACCCTGATGGGGGGCGCAGGCAATGACATCCTCTTCGGCCAGGGGGGTAATGACACCCTCGATGGCGGCAAAGGTAATGACATCCTGCTGGGCGGCACTGGCAACGACACCCTGATCGGCGGCCAAGGCAACGACCTGCTGATCGGTGGCAGCGGTGCCGACACCTTCGTGTGGAAGTCCGGTGACATTGGCAATGACGTGATCAAGGACTTCAAAGTCAGCGAGGGTGACCGCCTGGACTTGCGCGACCTGCTGCAAGGTGAGAAGGCCAGCACTATCGACAACTTCCTGAAGATCACCACCGTCGATGGGTCCTCGACCTTGCAGGTCAGCACCGAAGGCAAGCTCAACGCAGCCGGTGGCCTGGCCAATGCCGATGTGTCTATCAAGCTGGAAGGGGTCAACTGGTCCAATACCACGGTCAACTCGTTGATCAGCGGTGCCGACCCCACCATCAAGATCGACAACGCCTGATCCCGTCTGCGCGGTGGCCAGCCCGGCCACCGCGCAGCGCGGTCTTTTCTGTCATCTTCGTGCAGCGCATACTTCTGCGCCGGGCTGTCATGCCCGATGAACTTTGCCTATGCTGCTGACTACCAACAAGGAACCATCGTGACGAGGGATGACGCCATGTTCTACGTGCAACGCGACGCCGAGGGCCAGTTGCTGCGGGTAGAAGCTGCACCTTATGCCGAACACACGGAGATCCTCCCAGCAGATCATGCCGAGATTCAGGAGTGGTTTGCTGACGATGTCGTCGAAAATAGCCTCAAGCAGCTGAAACAGAGCGACTTGGACATGATTCGGGTGCTTGAGGACTTGATCGAGGTGCTCACTGCCAAAGGTGTCTTCAGCATCACCGACCTGCCGCCTGGCGCCCAAGCCAAGCTGCTCAGTCGCTCCACCGCGCGAAAGGCGCTCGGCAGCTTGAACAACCTGATCGAGGAAGAGGAGGAGGGCGGGCTGATTTAATCCTCCACGCTTGTCTGCTTGGCCGGCAGACAACTGCCCTCTCATATCGTTATTCATTAAAGGTATTTAAATTATTTTTTTAATTACTTTATAGTCACTCCACTGCGTACCCGTCGACCAATCGATGCGCCGCACGACTTGAACCCACACGGGTAAACCCCCGTGCGTTTCTGATCGTTGCGCGTCATTGAAGTCGCGCACTGCGTGGGAGTGAAAAATGTCCGCCGCCTCGAACGCCTTGCCGTCCAACCACAGCGCTCAGCCGCAAACCTTTGAAATCCGCCCGTTCTCGGGTGCCGTTGGCGCCGAGATCATCGGCCTGGACCTGGCTAAACCGGTCAACGCCGAGGACTTCAGCCTCATTCATCGCGCCCACCTCGACCACCACGTACTGGTGCTGCGCGACCAGCGCATCAGCCCTGAACAGCAGATCGCTTTCAGCCGCCGCTTCGGCCAACTGCAGATCCATGTGCTGAAGCAGTTTCTGCTCACAGGCCACCCCGAGATACTGATCGTCTCCAACATCATCGAGAACGGCCAAAACATCGGCCTGGGCGATGCCGGCAAGTTCTGGCATTCAGACCTCTCATACAAAGCGCTCCCCAGCCTGGGGTCCATGCTGCATGCCCAAGAGTTGCCCAGCGAAGGTGGCGACACCCTGTTCGCCGACATGCACAAAGCCTGGGACGCGGTACCTCAAGCACTGCGCAAGCAGGTCGAGGGCCGCAGCGCCGCTCACTCCTACACCGCCCGTTATGCCGAGACCAAGTTCGAAGGCAACTGGCGCCCGACCCTTAGCGCCGAGCAGCTTGCACAGGTGCAGGAAGTGATCCATCCGGTGGTGCGTACCCACCCGGAAAACGGCCGCAAGGCCCTGTTCGTCAGCGAAGGGTTCACTACCCGGATCATCGGCCTGCCGGATGATGAAAGCCGCGATGTGCTGCAGCAGCTTTATGCCCTGAGCGTGCTCGAACACAACATCTATCGCCACCAGTGGCAACCACACGACCTGGTGTTCTGGGACAACCGCTCGCTGATCCACCTTGCCACAGGCTGCCCGGCCCACCTGCGGCGCAAGCTTTTCCGCACCACCATCCAGGGCGATGCCCCGTTCTGACGACTGAGGAAACCATCATGCGCAAATCCATCAGCCGCCTGGCGGCAAGTATCAGCCTGGGCGCAAGCCTGGTCGTGGGCGGCCTTGCGGCCCCCACCCTGGCCCATGCCGAAGGCAAGATCCGCATCGCCGAGCAGTTCGGCATCGTCTATCTGCTGCTCAATGTGGTGCGTGACCAACAACTGATTGAAAAGCACGGTAAGGAGCAGGGCATCGACATCGACGTCGACTGGGCCCAGCTATCTGGGGGCGCTGCGATCAACGACGCGCTGTTGTCCGGCTCGGTGGACATCGCCGGTGCCGGCGTTGGGCCATTGCTGACCGTATGGGACCGCACCAAAGGCCGGCAGAACGTCAAGGCAGTGGCCTCGCTGGGCAATTTCCCGTACTACCTGGTCAGCAGCAACCCGAACGTGAAGACCATCGCCGACATTTCCGATAAGGACCGCATTGCCGTGCCGGCCGTGGGCGTGTCGGTACAATCACGCTTGCTGCAGTACGCCGCTGCCCAGCAGTGGGGCGACACGCAATACAACCGCCTCGACAAGTACACCCTGGCCGTACCGCACCCAGATGCCACCGCCGCATTGCTCGCTGGCGGCACCGAGCTGAACGGGCACTTCTCCAACCCGCCGTTCCAGGACCAGGTTTTGGCCAACAAGGACGTGCACGTGGTGCTCAACAGCTATGACCTGCTCGGCCCCAACTCGCCGACCTTGCTGTTTGCCACCGAGAAATTCCGCAACGACAACCCCAAGACTTACAAGGCGTTCGTCGATGCCCTGGCCGAGGCTGCGGACTTTGCCCAGAAGGACAAGGCGGCGGCTGCCGATACCTATATCCGCGTTACCAAGGCCAAGATTGACCGCGATGTGCTGATCAAGCTGATCGACAACCCCCAGTACGAGTTCACGGTAACCCCGAAGAACACCTACAAGCTGGCCGAGTTTCTCTACCGGGTAGGCGCCATCAAGCACAAGCCAGAGTCGTGGAAGGACTATTTCTTCCAGGATGAACGCCCACTGCAGGGGAGCTGATCGACCATGACCGCCCCATTGCCAGGCCACACGGCCAGCAACCTTAGCCGTGTGGCCACACCGCCCTTGCTCAAGGTGGATAACCTGAGCCTCGAATACCGTACTGCGCAGCGCGTGGTGCGGGCCACCCATCAGGTCAGCTTCGAAGTCGACCGTGCCGACCGCTTTGTCTTGCTGGGCCCCTCGGGGTGTGGCAAGTCCACGTTGCTCAAGGCCGTGGCCGGGTTCATCAGCCCGCAACAAGGGCAGATCCTGCTGCAGGGCCAGCCGGTCAACGGCCCTGGCCCCGATCGCATCGTGGTGTTCCAAGAGTTCGACCAGCTGCCGCCGTGGAAGACGGTGAAGCAGAACGTCATGTTCCCGCTGCTCGTTTCCGGCCAGCTCAAGCGAGCCGAGGCCGAAGAGCGCGCGTTGCATTACCTCGACAAGGTTGGCCTGGCGGCGTTTGCCGACGCTTATCCGCATACCCTGTCGGGCGGCATGAAAGCACGCGTGGCAATTGCCCGTGCACTGGCCACGCAACCGAAGGTCCTGTTGATGGACGAACCGTTCGCTGCGCTCGATGCGCTGACCCGGCGCAAGATGCAGGAAGAGCTGCTGCTGCTGTGGGAGGAAGTGCGCTTCACCCTGTTGTTCGTCACCCATTCCATCGAAGAGGCGCTGGTGGTGGGCAACCGCATTCTGTTGCTGTCACCTCATCCGGGGCGGGTGCGGGCCGAGGTGCACAGCCATCAGTATGATCTCGGCAGCCTCGGCGCCAGTGACTTCCAGGCCAGCGCCCGGCGCATCCATCGGCTGTTGTTCGACGAGGCCGATGCCCCCGGGCCGGCCGAAGAGCTGGGTTTCAACGACATCCGCATCGCCTACTGACAGGAGCTTGAGCCATGACCACTACACCTGTACGACAGGAATACGAGGTGCAGCTCGAGCCGCTGCTCAGTGTGCCTCTGGAACGCAACCTGCCGCTGGCGCAACGCTTGTGGCAGCACGGCTGGTTACGCAAGGCGGTGATCCTGGTGGTGATCGCAGCATTGTGGGAGGCCATTGCCCGCTACCAAGGCAACGACCTGCTGCTGCCGAGCTTCTTGCAGACTACCGCAGCGCTGTGGGACGGCCTGCTCAGCGGTGAGCTGCCGGCCAAAGTCGGCGTGTCGCTGGTGATCCTGCTCAAGGGCTACGTGCTGGGTATCGTGCTGGCGTTCGGCCTTACCAGCCTGGCGGTATCCACCCAGTTGGGCCGTGACTTGCTCGGTACCTTGACCTCAATGTTCAACCCGCTGCCGGCGATTGCCCTGCTGCCTCTGGCTTTGTTGTGGTTCGGCCTGGGCGACAACAGCCTGATCTTCGTGCTGGTGCATTCAGTGCTCTGGGCGCTGGCGCTCAATACCTACGCAGGCTTTCTGGGGGTGTCGGAGACGTTGCGCATGGCGGGGCGCAACTATGGCCTAAAGGGGCTACGGTTGGTGCTGCACATCCTGGTGCCCGCGGCACTGCCGTCGATCCTGTCGGGGCTGAAGATCGGCTGGGCCTTTGCCTGGCGCACGTTGATCGCCGCCGAGCTGGTGTTCGGTGCCGGCAGCGGCAAGGGCGGGCTGGGCTGGTACATCTTCCAGAACCGCAACGAGCTGTATACCGACAAGGTTTTTGCCGGGTTGGCGGTGGTGATCCTGATCGGGCTGCTGGTCGAAGGGCTGGTATTCAATACTCTGGAACGGGCGACCGTGCGGCGCTGGGGGATGCAGCGCTGATCTGCAGTGGCCCCTAATTCTGGTACTGCGCAGCCGCCTTGCTCAGGGTCTGGGCAATCTCACTGCGCAGTTCATCCGGCTGTTCGACCTTCACGGCGTCCCCTTGGCTCAACACCCACCAGCGTAGCGTCCAGCCATCTTCCATCGTCGCCTGCAGCCGATGCCCATGCTCCAGGGCAGTCAGCTGCATGTCTGCACTCAACGGCTGATCGCGCAACTGCCGCGCCACCCTGTCGTTGACCCAGGCTTGCAGCACCAGCCCATCACCTTGCACCGGTTGTAGCGCCTCACCGCGCAAGTAGCCCTGCAGGTCGAAATTCCCGCGCAGCTCCCCCGCGGCGTTGACCGACCAGTGCCAGCCGAACGGAATGCTCTTGTCA
This sequence comes from Pseudomonas sp. NPDC089758, assembly GCF_044748705.1. Classification (NCBI taxonomy): domain Bacteria; kingdom Pseudomonadati; phylum Pseudomonadota; class Gammaproteobacteria; order Pseudomonadales; family Pseudomonadaceae; genus Pseudomonas; species Pseudomonas sp. NPDC089758. Next base: position 78,063 of record NZ_JBIVGN010000020.1, on the reverse strand, counting down.
TTGCGCTCCAGCGGAAAGATCAACGACAGCTCATTGAGGTCGCGTTCAACCGTGCGTTTGCTGACGCTGAAACCCACATCGCGCAGGCGCCACACCAGTTCTGCGCTGGTAATGCCCGGGGAACGGCTGGGTAGCTGGCGCAACAGCGCCCACTGACGGCTGAGGGTGGCGCGGGTGGTGGCGAACGGCAAAAGGTAACGTCCTTGTCTAGGCTTGCCGCATCAGGATGGCGGCATTAGCGGGTCATGGCAATTAGCCACGATCCGATCAGATCAAGCAGCCGCCAATTGGTTGCCTGGCGTCGAATCGTTCGCGACAGGTTTTGACGTGACGTCGCGCAGAATCACGCCTCATCACAGCCGCAGTAAGGCCTGTGGGTCGTTCAATGAGGATGAACATGTCAGCTGTCAGCAATATCCACTCGCTGCTCGCCCGTCTTCTGCCTGAGCAGGTCATTCCCGCGCCGACCCCCGCTGGCAGGCGACAGCGGCTGTTCGCCGGGGTGGGGTTGCCCAGCCAGCGGGCGCTGCTGGTCAACCGCCTGGACGAAGCCGCGGACCTGCAAGCGGTGTATGCCGACCTGCGCCATCAAGCGCTGGCTGGCCATGTGGCGGCGCTCAATGACCTGGGTTGGGTCTGGCTCAATGGCAAGTACTGGCGTGCCGACACCGTGCTGGCCGGGCACCTGCTGCGCATGGCGGCCATGCAAGGCAATGCCGCCGCCTGGTTCAACCTGGGGCAGCAACACTACTTCGGCAAGGGTGTGGAGGTTTCCTACGCCCAGGCCGCAGAGTGTTATCGCCATGCTTTTGACCGTGGCCTGCTGCATGCCGCAGCCGCACTCGGCGATTTGTACGAAGAAGAAGTCTGCGATGCGCAACTGGGCTGGCAGGTCGATCTTGCGCAGGCTTACCAATGGTTTCTTCGTGGTGCCGAACTGGGCGAGGTGCGTTGCCGCTTCGAGGTGGGCTACCGCTTGTTGCATGGCTTGAGTGTGCAGGCCGATATCAAGGCCGGGCTGTATTGGCTGGAGCTGGCGGCGGCGACCGGGGTCATGCAGGCGGCCGAGGAGCTGGCCGTGCATTTCAGCCGTAGCGATGCGGCGCGCTATCTGGATTGGCGGGATCGGGCCGTGCAGATGGGCAGTACGCTGGCATTGGCGATGAAGTTGGAGGACCAGGTACAGCCTCGATGAACAACAATTCATGTACACCCCCCGTCGCCCGCGGTTGACGACAGGGGGAGGGCCAGGCGTATATTGATAGTTAGCAAACTATGAATATCCCTGGTTCTTTACATGACGCTTGATTCACTGCGCCTGCAAGTCAGCACTGGCATGATCGTTTCCGCTCGCCATTGGCGGCGCATCTGCCATACGGCGCTGACCAGTTACGGCATTTCCGAAGCCTGCGCCGCACCTTTGCTGATGATCGTGCGCCTGGGCGATGGAGTGCACCAGGTAGCCGTGGCTCAGGCCGCGGGCCTGGAAAGCCCGTCGCTCGTGCGCCTGCTTGACCAGCTGTGCAAGGCCGGCCTGGTATGCCGTAGCGAGGATCCGCTGGACCGCCGTGCCAAGGCCCTGAGCCTGACGGGCGAGGGCCGGGCTTTGGCCGAAGCCATCGAAGCTGAGCTGGTGCGAGTCCGCCACGAAGTGCTGCAGGGCATCGATGAAGCTGACCTGCATGCCGCCTTGCGCGTGCTTCGTGCCTTCGAGGCGGCAGGCCTTGGAAGCACTGGCGGGGTGGCATGAACGGTTTCTTCAGTTCCCTACCGCCGGCCCGCGATTGGTTCTATGGTGTGCGTACCTTTGCCGCGTCGATGATCGCGTTGTACATCGCACTGCTCATGCAGCTGCCACGCCCGTACTGGGCGATGGCGACGGTCTATATCGTTTCCAGCCCGTTCGTTGGGCCTACCAGCTCCAAGGCCCTGTACCGCGCCCTTGGTACGCTGCTCGGCGCTGGCGGGGCAATCTTCCTGGTACCGCCGCTGGTGCAGTCGCCATTGTTGCTGACCGTCGCGATCGCCCTGTGGACCGGCACATTGCTGTACCTCTCGCTGAACCTGCGCACCGCGAACAACTACATGCTGATGCTGGCAGGCTATACGTTGCCGATGATCGCCCTGGCGGTGGTCGACAACCCGCTGGCAGTGTTCGACGTTGCGTCTTCACGTGCTCAGGAAATCTGCCTGGGGATCGTCTGCGCCGCTGTGGTCGGCGCCATTTTTTGGCCGCGACGCCTGGCGCCTGTCGTGGTCGGCTCGACCGGCACCTGGTTCACCGAGGCGATTCGCTACAGCGATACCTACCTCGCCCGGGATATGGCTGCCGACAAAGTAGGGGGTATGCGCGGTGCCATGGTCACCACCTTCAACTCGCTGGAGTTGATGATTGGCCAGTTGGGCCATGAGGGGGCAGGCCCGCATATGGTAAAGAACGCACGCGAACTGCGTGGGCGGATGATCCACCTGTTGCCGGTCATAGACGCCCTCGACGACGCCCTGGTGGCCCTCGAAGGCCGCGCTCCTGCGCAGTTCGCCCAATTGCAGCCTGTGTTGGCCGCCGCTCGCGAATGGCTCAAGGGCACCGCCGACAGTGCCTCGGTAGCACGCTGGACCGCCTTGCATGAACAGATCGACCGCCTGCAGCCCGGAGCCGCCGCCCTCGACCAGCGTGCTGAGTTGCTGTTGTCCAATGCACTGTATCGCCTGACCGAGTGGGCCGACCTCTGGCAGGACTGCTGCACCTTGCAGCATGCCCTGCGCATGGATGACCCCAAGCCTTGGCGCGCAGTTTACCGCCACTGGCGCCTGGGCCGCCTGACACCCTTCTTCGACCGTGGCTTGATGCTGTATTCGGTAGTTTCCACCGTGCTGGCGATCATTGTCGCCTGCGGCCTGTGGATTGGCCTGGGCTGGAACGACGGCGCCAGTGCGGTGATTCTCGCCGCCGTGTCATGCAGCTTCTTCGCCGCCATGGACGACCCCGCACCGCAGATCTACCGGTTCTTCTTCTGGACCCTGATGTCGGTCATCTTCTCCAGCCTGTACTTGTTCCTGGTGCTGCCCAACCTGCACGATTTCCCGATGCTGGTGCTGGCATTCGCCGTGCCGTTCATATGCGTCGGCACCCTGACGGTGCAGCCCCGCTTCTACCTGGGCACCTTACTGACAATCGTCAACACCTCCACCTTCATCAGCATCCAGGGCGCCTACGACGCTGATTTCTTCACCTTCCTCAACTCCAACCTGGCAGGCCCGGCAGGGCTTCTGTTCGCGTTCATCTGGACCCTGGTGATGCGCCCCTTCGGGGTGGAACTGGCCGCCAAGCGCATGACTCGCTTCGCCTGGCGGGACATCGTCGAGATGACTGCACCGGCGACCCTGGCCGAACGTCGCCAGCTCGGCGTGCAGATGCTCGACCGCCTGATGCAGCACCTGCCGCGCCTGTCGCAGACCGGCCAGGACACTGGCGCAGCCCTGCGCGACCTGCGCGTGGGGCTGAACCTGCTCGACCTGCTGGCCTACCTGCCGCGCGCAGGCACCCAGGCCCGCGAACGCCTGCAAACGGTGATCGAGGAAGTGGGCGGCCACTACCAGGCCTGCCTGCGCGCCGGTCAGCGCCTGCATGCCCCTGCGGCGCTGCTGCGCAACATGGAGCGGGCGCGCCTGGTGCTGAACCTGGATGAGCTGTACGAACGCGGCGATGCCCGCACGCACCTGCTGCATGCCCTGAGTGGCCTGCGCCTGGCATTGCTGCCGGGTGTCGAGGTGATGCTCGAGCCTGCCGAACAACCGCAACTGCCCCCCGGCCTCGACGGAGCGCCCCTGTGATCGGTGAACTGGATATCAGCGGGGTGTTCCTGCCCACGCTGCTGGTGATGATGGTCTGCACTTACGTGCTGTTTCTCGGGGTGCACGCGGTGCTGGTGCGCCTGCACTTCTACCGCCTGGTCTGGCACCGGGCGTTGTTCAACGTTGCTCTGTATGCCGTGCTGCTTGGCGCGGTGGACCATTTTTGCCGAAGCCTGATGCTGCCATGAAAAAACCTTTGCTGACCCTGGGCCGTGTGGTCCTGACCTTGCTGGTAGTGACCTTCGCCGCTGTGCTCGTGTGGCAGATGGTGGTGTACTACATGTTCGCCCCTTGGACCCGCGACGGCCACATCCGCGCCGACGTGATCCAGATCGCCCCGGATGTTTCCGGGTTGATCCAAAAGGTCGAAGTGCATGACAACCAGACCGTCAAACGCGGCGACGTGCTGTTCACCATCGACCAGGACCGCTTCACCTTGGCGCTGCGCCAGGCCAAGGCGACCCTTGGCGAACGCCAGGAAACCCTGGCCCAGGCCTCTCGCGAAGCGCAGCGCAACCGTAAGCTGGGCAACCTGGTGGCAGCCGAGCAACTGGAAGAAAGCCAGTCCCGCGAGGCCCGTGCCCGTTCGGCGGTGAGCGAGGCCCAAGTGGCGGTCGACACCGCCCAGCTCAACCTTGACCGTTCGGTGGTGCGCAGCCCGGTGGACGGCTACCTCAACGACCGCGCGCCACGTAACCACGAATTCGTCACGGCTGGCCGCCCAGTGCTTTCGGTCGTCGACAGTGCTTCGTATCACGTCGATGGCTATTTCGAAGAGACCAAATTGGGCGGCATCCACATTGGCGATGCCGTGGACATCCGTGTGATGGGCGACAACACTCGCCTGCGTGGCCATGTGCAGAGCTTTGCCGCTGGCATCGAAGACCGCGACCGCAGCAGCGGCAGCAACCTGCTGCCCAACGTCAACCCGGCGTTCAGCTGGGTGCGCCTGGCCCAGCGGATCCCAGTACGCATCGCCTTCGATGAAGTGCCGCAAGACTTCCGCATGATCGCCGGGCGTACCGCCACGGTCTCGATCATCGAGGGCCCGCGCCCATGAAACAGCTGATCCTGGCTGGCGTTTGCCTGTCGCTTGGGGCCTGCATGATGGTCGGCCCGGACTATGAAGTGCCCAAGGATGCGGCAGTGCAGCGCAGCGACCTCAGTGGGCCACTGCGCCAGGATGCTGCCAGCGTGGTGTCGGCGCCGGTACCTGAGGACTGGTGGCAGCTGTATCAGGATCAACGCCTCAATGAGCTGGTGCGCCAGGCATTGAGTGCCAACACCGAACTGCGCGTGGCGGCGGCTAACATTGCCAAGGCCCGTGCGCAGGTCGAGGTCGCGCAGTCGCAGGGTGGCTTCAATGGCGGCATCAAGGCCGGCGCCCAGCGCTTGCAGGAGTCTGGCGAGGCTTTCCTGCTGACCGAGAAGGTGCCGGTGGCCAACATCGGCGAGGCGATCATCAGTGCCTCCTACCAGTTTGACCTCTGGGGCACCTTCAAGCGCGGCACCGAAGCCGCCAAAGCCAATGCCGACGCTGTGCAGGCCGCCGCCGATACTGCCCGCATCACGCTGGTGGCCGATGTGGTCAAGGCTTACACCCAAGTGTGTTCGGCCAACGAGGAGTACCACATCGCCCGTGAGTCGCTCGATCTGCAGCAGCAGAGCGTGCAGCTCAACCAGCGCCTGCGTGATGCTGGCCGGGGTGACGAAACCCAGGTCACCCGCTCGCAGACCCAGTTCAAATCGCTGCGCGCAGAGTTGCCGCGCTTCAAGGCTGAGCGGGAAACTGGCTTGTACACGTTGGCTGCGCTGCTGGCCAAGCCTGTGGAGCAACTGCCGGCCGGCACTGCCGATTGTGCCGAGCTGCCACATCTGAACCAGCTGTTGCCGGTCGGTGATGGCGCCGCGCTGCTCAAGCGCCGCCCCGACGTGCGCCAGGCCGAACGCCAGTTGGCGGCGTCTACAGCGAATATCGGCGTGGCCACGGGCGCGCTGTATCCCGACATCAGCATCGGCGCCCAGGTCGGTACCATCGGTATTCTCGAAAACCTGGGGGAACCTGCAACCAACCGGTGGGGCTTCGGCCCGCAGATCAGCTGGAGCATCCCCACCAACGGCACCCGTGCGCGCATTCGCATGGCCGAGGCCTCGACCCAGGCGGCACTGGCGCATTTCGACGGCGTGGTGCTCAACGCCATTCGCGAAACTCAGACCCGCCTGGCCCAGTACAGCGCCTTGCTGGACCGGCGTGATGCGCTGGCCGAGGCGGAAAAATCGGCGAAAGAAGCGGCGGACCAGACGCACCGGTATTACCAGGCGGGGCGTGAGTCATTCCTGGCGGACTTGCAGGCGACACGGACGTATACCGATATGCGTGCGCAGCTGGCTGCGGCCAACAGCCAGGTGGCGATGGGGCAGATCGGGGTGTTCCTGGCGTTGGGCGGTGGGTGGAAGGATACCGCCAAGCCTTGAGGCCCCATCGCCGGCAAGCCGGCCCACAGGAATTGCACTGAACCTGAGGGCAGCGCTTTACCTGTTGGAGCCAGGTGGCGATGTGGCCATGGCCGTCAAACCCAGATCGCGTCCCAATGCGGATAATCCCCCACCCGCTCAACCAGACCTGCGCGCTTAGGATTCATGACGATATACCGCGCCACAGCCTGCAAATCCTCTTCTCGCCGCAACGCCCTGTCATGAAAGCTCTTCTGCCAAAGCCGCCCATATCGCCCGAGATGGCGGTTGATGGCACAGGTGCTGCGCGACTTCACTCGGCGCATCAACGTTTTCAGGCTCACCGGCCCCAGCTCGATCAACCAGTGGAAATGATCAGGCATTACAACCCAGGCTAAAGACCGCGCCGCACCTTCTGCCTCGGCCTCGCGCATCTGGCTGACCAACAAGCGGGCCGAGTGAAACTCACCCAGCACAGGGGCCCTGTGCAATGTGGTGCTGGTGAGAAGGTACAACCGATGCCTTTCTGAGAACCGGCCAAGCCTTACCTGATTTGAATGGGGACGATCCATGTTCCCTGCCTCCTGATGGTTTGCTCATGAGGCTAGTAGCGACGGTTCCACTAGGTTGGGCTCAATTGGTACCTGCTGTTTCTGCAGGGCCATCGCCGACAAGCCGGCCAATGGGCTTCGGCAGTTCTTGAGGCTTGCACCGTATTTGTGGGAGCCGGCTTGCCGGCGATCGGGGGCGAAGCCCTCGCAGCCGCCGCAAAGCCGTAAGACATTTCCGAACCTGAAACCAAATGCTTCAGTTCTTTCACTCTGGCGACTTATCCTACGACGCCTATCGGAAGGTGCCGTCTTGGCTGGCAAGCGCTCCGGGAATAATGTCCTCGGGTCGCCCCACAAGGCGATCGGGCGTGAGACACCCGGTTCACATTCGGTAGCGCCGCTCCATGGCGGTCGTGCGCGGGCAGACTTCGGTCTGGCCGGGGTTACCGTATGTCCCGGGTCTCACCCCGTGCACGACTGCCACCCAAATCCGTGAGACGAGGAGGAAGGCAGGTCAGTCCAACATACGGAGATCCGCCATGAAAAAGCTCGTCCCAGACCCACCTCCATCCGCCCTGCTTCTTCTCGACCCTCCCGCCATCTCGCTCCCGGAACCGCCCAACACCCAAGAGTGCAACGCACTCATCTGCGCTTTGACCCTGACCATAAAACTGACCTCCAGCGTGCTGCTCGACAGCCCGCAAGGCCCTGTGCGTGACGCGATGGGCATGAACATCCGCCTGCTGTGCCGGATGATCAATGCGCTGAACAAGCACGTCGGTGCGCAAGGAGGGTCACAATGAGCGAGGGCCTCAACCAAGCATCAACGGCAGGCGTAGAAACCTTCGACCTGTTCAGCCTCAGGCCTGATGTCCCGTTCGATCATGCGTTCTCGCAGCTTTCCGTACTGCTCGGCTGCATCCGCCACCTCACCACCGAAGCGGAAATGGAAAACGACCGCATCGCTGGCAGCGCGGCGCGGATTCTCAGCGAAATGGCCAAGGCATTGATCGATGATCTGGAGCGGGGGATGAACAAGGCTCACTGAGGCCTTGCAGTCATGGCAGGCAGCGAGCGGCGTTACTGCTGCTTGCTCTGCGCACTCCACGTGGCCATTGAAATAGATGTGCCATTGCGTGTTTCTTTCGCCGGGACGAGTAACATGACCCTAGTCGCGCAAGGAGAGCGCAGGCTTGATGCCAGTCGTTAGGGTTTCGGGGCTGCTCTGCAGCCCATCGCCGGCAAGCCACCACCGGTACCTCGCCGCTCCTAAGCTGTGCGCGGTACCTGTGGGAGCCGGCTTGCCGGCGATGGGCCGCAAAGCGGCCCCAAATCGCTCGACTGAAGGGCATCGGGCACTGCCCCACCTGCTTCAAGAGGAAAAATGCAATGCGCATATGGATCGACGCCGACGCCTGCCCCAAGGCAGCCAAGGACCTGATCGTCAAATTCGCCCTCAAGCGCAAGCTCGAGGTGGTAATGGTGGCCGGGCAGGCCGTGGCCAAACCGGCCTTCGCCGTGGTGCGGCTGATCGTGGTACCCAGCGGCATGGATGCCGCCGATGATTACCTGGTCGAGCACGCCGTGCCAGGTGAGCTGGTCATCTGCAGCGATGTGCCGCTGGCCGACCGCCTGATCAAGAAGGGTGTAGCGGCACTGGACCCACGTGGCCGTGAGTTCGACGAGCGCAACATGGGCGACCGCCTGGCAGTGCGCAACCTGTTTACCGAGTTGCGCGAGCAGGGCCAGGTCGGCGGCGGGCAGGCGCCTTATGGCGAACGCGAGAAGCAGGCGTTCGCCAATGCGCTGGACCGTATTCTGGCCCGCTTGGCCAAGGGCTGATCAGTCAGCCTCGTGGGTCATTTCCAGCACACGATCCACCAACTTGTAAATGCCGCCAGCCGCCTCGCTGATCGACTGGGCCAGCATGTACGCCGGCGTAGTCACCAGCTTGCGCTGGGTGTCTTCGACAATGTCATGCACATCGCACTCTTCATGGGTGCCACCCATCTTGACCACCGCAGCAGCAGTATCGGCATCGTTGCCGATGGTGCAGACCACGCCAGGGCCGTAGATCTTCGCCGCCAGTGCCGGTGAAATGCACATCAGGCCAACCGGCTTGCAGGCTTCGGCAAAGGCTTCGGCCAAGGCCAGTACCTGAGGGTTGACCGTGCATTCGCTACCTTGGGTGGCAAAGTCGGACAAGTTCTTCGCCGCGCCGAAACCACCTGGCACGATCAGCGCGTCGAAGTCCTCGGCCCTGGCCTCGCTGATGTCCTTGACCTCGCCGCGGGCGATGCGCGCCGACTCCACCAGCACATTGCGCGACTCAGGCACCTGCTCACCGGTGAGGTGGTTGATCACATGCATCTGCGCGATGTTCGGCGCGAAGCACTGCACCTGTGCGCCGCGCTGGTCGAGGCGCAGCAGGGTGATCACGCTTTCATGGATTTCGGCGCCATCGTAGACGCCACAGCCGGAAAGAATCACCGCTACTTTTTTCGTCATGCTCATTACTCCAGTGTCGAGGCGCTAAATGTCCTCTAGTTTGGCAGATGTGGCCATAGGGGTTGCCATGGGAGCATCCTAATCTCTCTGGGTACCCTTGGAGGCAGCTGTCCATGGACCTGATTCTGCTGGCCGTACCGTTCTTTTTCGTGCTGATCGCGGTTGAACTGGTCGCCGACCGTGTGCGCGGCCAGCGTAATTTCACCGTGGCCGATTCGATCAACAGCCTGAGCACTGGCGTGCTTTCCACCAGCACCGGCCTGCTGACCAAGGGGGTAGGGGTGGTGACCTATGCACTGGCGTGGGAGCATCTGGCGCTGCTGCACTTGCCGGACCACGCCCTCTGGGTCTGGTTGCTGGCGTTCGTGCTGTACGACTTCTGCTATTACTGGCTGCACCGCTTGGGCCATGAGCGCAATGTGCTGTGGGCAGCCCATTCGGTGCATCACCAGAGCGAGGAGTACAACCTCACCACCGCGTTGCGCCAGACCAGCAGCGGTTTCCTCTTTTCGTGGATCTTCTACCTGCCGCTGGCGCTGCTCGGCGTGTCGCCCTGGGTGTTCATAACGGTGGCGTCGCTCAACCTGCTGTACCAGTTCTGGGTGCATACCCGGCACATTCCCAAGTTGGGCTGGCTCGAATGGATACTGATCACTCCGTCCAACCATCGCGTCCACCATGCGCAAAATCCTGTTTATTTGGATCGCAATTACGGCGGTGTGTTCATTCTTTGGGACCGTCTGTTTGGCACATTCAAGGAGGAAGATCCGGCCGAGCCCGTGGTGTTTGGCGTGACCACGCCGCTGGCCAGCTGGAACCCGTTATGGGCCAACCTGCAGTTCTATGCCCAGCTCTGGGACGATGCCCGGCGCACCGAAAGCCTGTGGGACAAACTGCGTATCTGGTTCATGCCCACTGGCTGGCGGCCGGCGGATGTGGCCGCGCGTTATCCACAGGCCAAGCAGAACCTGGCGCTGTTCCGTAAGTTCGCGGTGGCACTGGGGCGGGCGCAGCAGGTCTACGTGGTGCTGCAGTTCGCTGTTTACGTGGCATTGGGCAGCTACTTGATGAGCGTTGCCGAGCAGGTGCCGACAGCGGCCCTGGTGCTGGGCTGGGCAGTGATGGCGTTGGGCCTGTTTGCCTTGGGCGCGGCCTTGGAGAACCGGCCGTGGGCAGGGCGCCTGGAACTGGTGCGCCTGCTATTGAATGCGCCCGCACTGTATCTGGCTGGCGCTCTGGGCTTAGGGGTTGTCACGCCCTTGGTCTGGGCCATGCTCGCGCTTTACAGTTTGCTCAGCCTCGTCGGCCTGGGCTTGTGCGGCGGCCTTGCGCTCGGCGCGCAAGGTGCGAAAACGCCGGCGCAGCCACAGCAGGGCACCGAGCAGCAGCAGGCCACCGAGCACCCATAGCTCGTACTTCTTCACGTTGCCCAGCATGCCTTCCAGAATGGCGCCGAAGTGGTACGCGGCAGCGCCCAGGGCCAAGGCCCATACGGCTGCACCGATGCCGTTGAGCAGCAGGTAACGCCGGGGTGGGTAGCCAGACAGGCCGATAGCCACGGGCATCACCGTGCGCAGGCCATAGACGAAGCGGAAGCTCAGTACCCAGATGTCGGGGTGGCGGCGGATATGCTCCAGCGCCCGGTCGCCCATCGCCTGCCAGCGCGGCTTGCGCGCAAGGATCTTGCGCCCGTGCCGGCGGCCCATGAAGTACCACAGCTGGTCGCCGGCATAGCTGCCGAAGAATGCCACGATCACCACCAGGCTGATGTCCATGTACCCGCGGAACGCAAGGAATCCTGCAAGCACCAGGATGGTCTCGCCTTCAAAGAAGGTGCCTAGAAAAAGGGCAAAATAGCCGAAATCCTGCAGGAATTGTTGAAGCATTTTCTGAGGTGCTGGCGAAATGAACGCGCAGCCTACCCCTTCACGCGCGTTCGTGAAAGTGCCCAGGCGCGTCTCGACGTGAACAATTCGTAGAAGGACAATGGCTTGAGCCATAAGTCGCGGGCTTGCCTATAGATGTAACACAGACGTCATAATGGCCGCTTATCGTCCCGCTCAATTGATGATAGGGCGTTAACGTCCTCCAGGAACGCCAGATGAATAATGAAGTGCTAACCCCTGTCGCGATCAAGGATGCTCAGGCAGTCCCTGAAGAGATGGTGCAGACCCCGCCAGATCTGCCAGAGGCCCCGGAGCCTGCAGCAGAGGCCGCCACCCCAGCGCCCGTGCATGCTGCCCCCGCGCCGGCCATCGCCATCCCAAGCCTGGACGACAGCAGCCTGTACATTCATCGCGAGCTGTCGCAACTGCAGTTCAACATCCGCGTGCTGGAGCAGGCGCTGGATGAGTCCTACCCGCTGCTCGAGCGCCTGAAATTCCTGCTGATCTTCTCCAGCAACCTCGATGAGTTCTTCGAGATCCGCGTCGCGGGCCTGAAGAAGCAGATCAACTTCGCCCGTGAACAGGCCGGTGCCGACGGCCTGCAGCCGCATCAGGCGCTGGCGCGCATCAGCGAGCTGGTGCACACCGAAGTGGAGCGCCAGTACGCCATCCTCAATGACGTGCTGCTGCCGGAGCTGGAAAAGCACGCGATCCGCTTCATCCGCCGCCGTTACTGGACGCCCAAACTCAAGACCTGGGTGCGCCGCTACTTCCGTGACGAAATTGCGCCGATCATCACGCCGATCGGTCTGGACCCGACGCACCCGTTCCCGTTGCTGGTGAACAAGAGCCTGAACTTCATCGTCGAACTCGAAGGGGTCGATGCCTTCGGTCGTGATTCGGGCCTGGCGATCATCCCGGCGCCGCGCCTGCTGCCGCGGGTCATCCGTGTGCCGGAAGACGTCGGTGGCCCTGGGGACAACTACGTGTTCCTGTCCTCGATGATCCACGCCCATGCCGATGACCTGTTCCAAGGCATGAAGGTCAAGGGTTGCTACCAGTTCCGCCTGACCCGTAACGCCGACCTGGCACTGGATTCGGAAGAAGTCGACGACCTGGCGCGCGCCCTGCGCGGTGAGCTGTTCTCGCGCCGCTACGGTGATGCCGTGCGCCTGGAAGTGGCTGACACTTGCCCCAAGCACCTGTCCGACTACCTGCTCAAGCAGTTCAGCCTCAGCGAAAGCGAGCTGTACCAGGTCAACGGCCCGGTCAACCTGACCCGCCTGTTCAGCATCACAGGCCTGGACAGCCACCCGGAGCTGCAGTACACGCCGTTCACCCCGGCGATCCCCAAGCTGCTGGCCAACGCCGACAACATCTTCAGTGTCATCAGCAAGCAGGACATCCTGCTGATGCACCCGTTCGAGTCCTTCACCCCTGTGGTCGACCTGCTGCGCCAGGCCGCCAAGGACCCGCACGTGCTCGCTGTGCGCCAGACGCTGTACCGTTCAGGGGCCAACTCGGAAATTGTCGACGCGCTGGTGGATGCGGCACGTAACGGCAAGGAGGTCACTGCGGTGATCGAGCTGCGTGCGCGTTTCGACGAAGAGTCCAACCTGCAGATGGCCAGCCGCCTGCAGGCCGCCGGTGCCGTGGTCATCTATGGCGTGGTGGGCTTCAAGACCCACGCCAAGATGATGCTGATCCTGCGCCGCGAGCAGGGCGAGATCGTCCGCTACGCCCACCTGGGCACCGGTAACTACCACGCCGGTAATGCCCGCCTGTACACCGACTACAGCTTGCTGACCTCCGACGACGCCCTCACCGAGGACGTGGGCAAGCTGTTCAGCCAGTTGATCGGCATGGGCAAGACCTTGCGCATGAAAAAGCTGCTGCACGCGCCGTTCACCCTGAAAAAGGGCATGCTCGATATGATTGCCCGGGAAACTCAGTTCGCCCTGGAAGGTAAACCCGCGCATATCATCGCCAAGTTCAACTCGCTGACCGATGCCAAGGTCATCAAGGCCCTGTACAAGGCCAGCCAGTCGGGTGTGAAGATCGACCTGGTGGTCCGTGGCATGTGCTGCTTGCGCCCAGGTATTCCGGGGGTTTCGCATAATATCCAGGTGCGTTCGATCATCGGCCGCTTCCTGGAGCATACCCGGGTGTTCTACTTCCTCAACGGCGGCGACGAGCAGATCTACCTGTCCAGCGCCGACTGGATGGAGCGTAACCTCGACAAGCGTGTAGAGACCTGCTTCCCGGTGGAGGGCAAGAAGCTGTTGCTGCGGGTGAAGAAGGAACTGGAAGGCTACCTGACCGACAACACCCACGCCTGGACGCTGCAGCCCGACGGGCGCTATGTGCGCAGCACGCCGACCGGCAACCAGAACCCGCGCAGCGCCCAGGCGACCCTGTTGGAGCGCCTGAGCAACCCGGTACTTAACGTACGCTGAGGACGAAGTTGACCCGGGCCAGCCACTCCGCCTCGTTGGCGAAGTCGGCCTGGGTCAGCTGGTTCTGCTCCAGCCAGCCGGCCGGGAAGGCCACATCGAGGCTATTGTCTGCGGCCTGCAGTTGCACCTTCGGCATCTGTTGGGTGCCGCGGATGTGATGGAACAGAATGGCGAAGCGCAGCAGTACGCAAAGACGCAGCAGTTTCACCCCTTCATCGCCCAGTTCGGCGAACTTTTCCTTGGGGATGTTGCGCCGGTGGCCACGGACCAGCAGCGCCATCATCTGCTGGTCTTCGCGCGAGAAGCCCGACAGGTCGGAGTGTTCGATCAGGTAGGCGCCATGCTTGTGGTAGTGATAGTGGGCGATGTCCAGGCCGATTTCGTGAATTTTGGCAGCCCAACCCAGTAGATCGCGCCAGTTACCCTCTTCAAGGTCCCACGCCTTGGCCACCTGGTCAAAAGCGTGCAGCGCCTTGCGCTCGACGCGCGCAGCCTGGCCCTGATCGACGTGGTAGCGTTCCATCAGCGAGTTCAGGGTGCGTTCGCGCACGTCTTCGTGGTGGTGGCGGCCAAGCAGGTCGAACAGCACGCCTTCACGCAGCGCGCCATCGCAATGGTCCATGCGTTGCAGTTCCAGCGCGTCGAAGATCGCTTCGAGAATCGCCATGCCGGCTGGGAAGATGGCGCGGCGGTCGGGTTTGACCCCGTCGAAGTCGATCTTGTCGGTGTCGCCCAGCTTGAACAGCCTGCGTTTGACCCATGCCAGCCCCTCGGCGTTGACTTCGCCATTGCCCAGGCCTGCAGCCTTGATCGCGGCGCCGATGGCGCGGATGGTACCGGACGAGCCAATCGCTTCATCCCAGGTCAGGCGGTGCAGGGCGTTCTCGATGCTCATCAGCTCCAGGCGCGCTGCCGTGTAGGCCTGGGCGTAGCGGGCCGGGGTGATCTTGCCATCGCGGAAATAGCGCTGGGTGAAGCTGACGCAGCCCATCTGCAGGCTTTCACGCAGCAGCGGCTCAAAGCGCTGGCCGATGATGAACTCGGTGCTGCCGCCGCCAATGTCGGCGACCAGGCGTTTACCGGGGGTGTCGGCCAGGGTATGGGACACGCCCAGGTAGATCAGGCGTGCTTCTTCGCGGCCGGAGATCACTTCCACAGGGTGGCCGAGGATCACTTCGGCACGCTGGATGAATTCGTTGCGGTTGCGCGCCTCGCGCAGGGCGTTGGTGCCAACGATGCGCACGGCGCCTGCAGGCATGCCGTTGATCAGTTGGGCAAAGCGTTTCAGGCATTCCAGGCCCCGGACCATGGCTTCTTCACTGAGCATGCGTGCTTCGTCGATGCCAGCGGCGAGCTGAACCTTCTCCCCAAGCCGTTCCAGAATGCGGATTTCGGTATGGTGAGCCTTGGCCACGACCATGTGAAAACTGTTGGAGCCCAGGTCGATGGCGGCAATCAGGGACAGGTTCTTCGCTAAGGTATGCGGCATGATCTGAGTAGTCTCGGTCGGTAACCCGGCAATCGTGCCACGTTAGCAGGCTGTCGCCAACGCACGACTCGCCAGGGCTTGATGCAAGGCAATGTGCCAGTCGATGCTATGACACTTCTGTGACAGTTTCGATTCGTGGCGTCTTGCACAACTATAGTGACACTCAATCGTCCGTGACTTCCTGTAGCGCGTGGGTGCGGCTATGATGGGCCACGATTTTTGCTTACGACCCTGGAGATATCCATGAGCAGCGACCTTATCAAACACGTCACCGACGCCACCTTTGAGGCCGAAGTCCTGCAAGCCCAAGGCCCGGTGCTGGTCGACTACTGGGCTGAATGGTGCGGCCCATGCAAGATGATCGCTCCAGTTCTGGACGACATCGCCAGCACCTACGAGGGTAAACTGACCGTCGCCAAGCTGAACATCGACGACAACCAGGAAACCCCGGCCAAGCACGGCGTGCGTGGCATCCCGACGCTGATGCTGTTCAAGAACGGCAACGTCGAGGCCACCAAGGTCGGCGCCCTGTCCAAATCCCAGCTGGCTGCGTTCCTCGACGCCCACCTGTGATGTGAAAAAGCCCCGGAAATTCCGGGGCTTTTCTTTTCCAACCCACTAGACGTCTAAAAAAGCAAGTGTTACATTCGGCCTCGCACTGTTTCTCCAGTGCCCCCTGCACGCCGTCGCCGACGCACTCCTAATTAGAATCTGTGCGCGATCCTATCGCCTTCTAGCGGCGCGGCTTCATTAAGCCAGAAGCTTAATCCTCCCTTCATACATGATTACGTCATTCCCCTTATGAACCTGACTGAACTCAAGCAAAAGCCGATTACCGATCTGCTGGAAATGGCCGAACAGATGGGCATCGAAAACATGGCCCGTTCGCGCAAACAGGACGTGATTTTCGCCCTGCTGAAGAAGCACGCGAAAAGCGGCGAAGAGATCTCAGGTGACGGCGTGCTGGAGATTCTCCAGGATGGTTTCGGTTTCCTGCGTTCGGCTGATGCGTCCTATCTGGCCGGCCCCGACGACATCTACGTCTCGCCTAGCCAGATCCGCCGCTTCAACCTGCGTACCGGCGATACCATCGTCGGCAAGATCCGCCCGCCGAAGGAAGGGGAGCGTTACTTCGCGCTGCTCAAGGTCGACACGATCAACTTCGATCGCCCGGAAAACGCAAAGAACAAGATCCTCTTCGAAAACCTGACGCCGCTGTTCCCGAACAAGCGCCTGAAGATGGAAGCCGGCAACGGTTCCACCGAAGACCTGACCGGCCGCGTCATCGACCTGTGCGCGCCGATCGGCAAGGGCCAGCGTGGTCTGATCGTCGCCCCGCCGAAAGCCGGTAAAACGATCATGCTGCAGAACATCGCGGCCAACATCACCCGTAACAACCCCGAGTGCCACCTGATCGTTCTGCTGATCGACGAGCGCCCGGAAGAAGTGACCGAAATGCAGCGCACCGTGCGCGGTGAAGTGGTTGCTTCGACCTTCGATGAGCCGCCAACCCGCCACGTGCAGGTTGCCGAAATGGTCATCGAGAAGGCCAAGCGCCTGGTCGAGCACAAGAAGGATGTGGTCATTCTGCTCGACTCCATCACCCGTCTGGCGCGTGCCTACAACACCGTGATCCCGAGCTCCGGCAAGGTACTGACCGGTGGTGTCGATGCCCACGCCCTGGAGAAGCCGAAGCGCTTCTTCGGTGCTGCGCGTAACATCGAGGAAGGCGGTTCGCTGACCATCATCGCCACCGCGCTGGTAGAAACCGGTTCGAAGATGGACGAAGTGATCTACGAAGAGTTCAAGGGTACCGGCAACATGGAGCTGCCCCTGGACCGTCGTATCGCCGAGAAGCGTGTGTTCCCGGCCATCAACATCAACCGCTCGGGCACCCGCCGTGAAGAGCTGCTGACCGCCGACGACGAACTCCAGCGCATGTGGATCCTGCGCAAGCTGCTGCACCCGATGGACGAGATCGCCGCCATCGAGTTCTTGGTCGATAAGCTTAAGCAGACCAAGACCAACGACGAGTTCTTCCTGTCGATGAAGCGCAAGTAAGCGCTCAGATCGTCCAAGCAATGATTGGGGCTGCTTCGCACCCCATCGCCGGCAAGCCGGCTTCCACGGGTCCTCTGCGACCCTTGTGGCGGCCGGCCCGCCGGCGATGGGGCGCGAAGCGGCCCCAAGTCATTTTTGGCCATTGAGCACTGAACGGCGCTACACTCTGCACCCCGACCGATACGGCCAACACGAGGCTCATGCATGCAGTATCGCGACTTGCGCGACTTCATCCGTGGCCTGGAACAGCGCGGTGAACTCAAGCGCATCCAGGTTCCGATCTCCCCCGTCCTGGAAATGACCGAGGTGTGTGACCGCACCCTGCGTGCGAAGGGGCCGGCGTTGTTGTTCGAAAAGCCCACGGGCTTCGATATCCCGGTGCTCGGCAACCTGTTCGGCACCCCGGAGCGGGTGGCCATGGGCATGGGCGCCGAATCGGTCGAGGAGCTGCGCGAGATCGGCAAGCTGCTGGCCTTCCTCAAGGAGCCGGAGCCGCCGAAAGGCCTCAAGGATGCCTGGTCGAAACTGCCGATCTTCAAGAAGGTCGTGTCCATGGCACCGAAGGTGGTCAAGGATGCCGTTTGCCAGGAGGTGGTGGTCGAGGGCGATGACGTCGACCTTGGCCAGCTGCCGATCCAGCACTGCTGGCCGGGCGACGTGGCGCCGCTGATCACCTGGGGCCTCACCGTGACTCGCGGGCCGAACAAGGACCGCCAGAACCTGGGCATTTATCGCCAGCAGGTCATCGGCCGCAACAAGGTCATCATGCGCTGGTTGAGCCACCGCGGTGGCGCGCTGGATTATCGCGAGTGGTGCGAGAAGAACCCCGGCCAGCCGTTCCCGGTCGCCGTTGCCCTGGGCGCTGACCCGGCAACCATCCTCGGCGCCGTCACGCCGGTGCCCGATACGCTTTCCGAGTACGCCTTCGCTGGCCTGCTGCGCGGCAACCGCACCGAGCTGGTCAAATGCCGAGGCAGCAACCTGCAGGTGCCGGCCACCGCCGAGATCATCCTTGAAGGTGTGATCCACCCGGGCGAGATGGCCCCGGAGGGCCCCTATGGTGACCACACCGGCTACTACAACGAAGTGGACAGCTTCCCGGTGTTCACCGTCGAACGCATCACTCACCGGCAAAAACCGATCTACCACAGCACCTATACCGGTCGGCCGCCAGATGAGCCAGCCATCCTTGGCGTGGCGCTCAATGAAGTGTTCGTGCCAATCCTGCAAAAGCAGTTCCCGGAGATCGTCGACTTCTACCTGCCGCCGGAAGGGTGCTCGTACCGCATGGCGGTGGTGACGATGAAGAAGCAGTACCCGGGCCACGCCAAGCGCGTGATGCTGGGTGTGTGGTCGTTCCTGAGACAGTTCATGTACACCAAGTTCGTTATCGTCACCGATGACGACATCAACGCCCGTGACTGGAATGACGTGATCTGGGCCATCACCACGCGCATGGACCCCAAGCGTGATACGGTGATGATCGACAACACGCCGATCGACTACCTGGACTTTGCGTCGCCGGTATCGGGCCTGGGGTCGAAGATGGGCCTGGATGCCACCCACAAGTGGCCGGGCGAGACTACACGCGAATGGGGCCGGGTCATCGTCAAGGACGAGGCCGTCACCCGCCGCATCGATGAGTTGTGGGACCAGTTGGGAATAGATTGATGCAGGTAACGTTGCAGCCGTCCGGGGCGGTGCTGGCGCTCGAACCCGGGGAACGGATCCTGGATGGAGCGAGGCGGCTGGGCTATGACTGCCCGAACAGCTGTCGCAATGGCAATTGCCATGTGTGCGCCGCATTGTTGGTCGAGGGTCGCGTTCGCCAGAATGGTGAGGTACGCGACCATGGTGAGCTGTTCACCTGCATCGCCGAACCACTGGAGGACTGCGTGCTGCTCTGGGATGGTGTGCTGGCCCTAGGCGAGCTGCCAGTGCGTAAGCTGGCATGCAGCGTCACTGAATGCGTAGAGGTAGGTGGCGACGTCTGGCGCGTGCGCTTGCGTGCGCCGGCTGGCAAGCCCCTGCGCTATCACGCCGGGCAGTACCTGATGATCGAGCGCGAGGGCGGCAAGCCGGCGGCCTTCTCGCTGGCGTCTGCCCCCCACAGTGGGCGCGACCTTGAGCTTCACGTGCTGGTCCGCGAAGACAGTGCCAGGCAGCTGTTGGCGCAGTTGCAGCGCGACCCTGTCGCGCGCATCGAGATGCCATTCGGGGACACCCACCTGGCCGAGTTGCCCGATGGGCCCCTGGTGCTCATCGCTGCGGGGACCGGCATGGGGCAGATGCACAGCCTGGTCGAGCATTGCCGCGCCCAGGGCTTCAAGCACCCGGTGCACCTCTACTGGGGGGTGCGACGCCCTGAAGATTTCTACGCCATCGAGCACTGGGCCGAGTGGGAGCGCCTGCCCAACCTGTTCCTGCACAAGGTGGTGAGCGACTTGTGTGGCTGGGAAGGCCGTTGTGGCATGTTGCACGAGGCGGTATGCGAGGACGTGCAAGACCTCAATACGGTTCACGTTTATGCCAGTGGCTCGCCCAACATGGTTTATGCCACGCTCGACGCCCTGGTCGAGGCCGGTATGGATGCGCATCGCATGCGCGCTGATGTGTTTGCCTACGCCCCGCGTGGTTAATAACCGAAGTTCCAAGTACTGGGTATAAGGCGGTAATTACTGCCGCCTTGCCTAATAACTTTCACTATACTTTGCAGCAAGGCTCTCCAGTCGTCGGAAGTTCGCGTGAAACTCAGGCTCCAGGGCTTGAGTGTTGGCGCGCTTCTTCTTAAGGTGATTGCTGCCTCCAAGGGCATCGGCGCAAGCCCCGCCCTACAGGGCTTTTCGCGCTATCAGTAGTTCACAGGGAATAATGGCGGCAGCTTATGTCGGCACTTGAAAGTTTATCCTGGAAAAGCACTTATCCTCCGGCACTCGACTTCGGCCAGCAACTGACCCGCGAGCAATTGATCAACTCGATGCATACCACCATGTCGCGCCATCACGGCGGCCCGGTCTGGTTATTTGCCTATGGTTCGTTGATATGGCGCCCGGAGTGCAGTTCGGTTGAGCGCCAGCGTGCACGGGTGCATGGCTATCACCGTGGCCTTTATCTGTGGTCGCACGAGCATCGGGGCACGCCGGAAACGCCAGGCCTGGTATTCGGCCTCGACCGCGGCGGTTCGTGCAGCGGTTTTGCCTACCGCCTCGATGAAAGCAACCTCGACGACTCCCTGATGGCCTTGTGGCAAAGAGAGATGCCGTACCCGGCGTACCGGCCACACTGGCTCAGCTGCCGGCTGGGTGATGGCAACAAGGTGCAGGCCTTGGGCTTCGTGCTTGAGCGACACCTGCCGTGCTACGCCGGCAATTTGCCCGATACGCTGCTTAGCCAGATTCTTGCCAGTGCCAAAGGGCGCTATGGCACCACGCGTGAGTATGTCGAGCAGACGTTGAACGCACTGCGCAGCCACCAGATGCCCGACCGCAACCTCGAAGCGCGCTTCAGGCGCTGCCACAACCTGCGTGAGGTCTGATCGGGCGGTGCAGCGCTCTTCGCGGGCTCATCCGCGAAGAGCGCTGCGGGGTCAGCCTTTTCTCAAATGATCATCTGGCCTGTACCACCAACTTACCCACCGCTTTCCTTTGGCCCAGCTGCTCGATCGCCGCACCCGCCTCGGCCAGCGGGTAAGTCTTCGATACCAGCGGCTTCAGCTTGCCCTCGGCATGCCAGGCAAACAGCTGGCTGAAGTTGGCCGCATTGTCCTGCGGCTGGCGCTGGGCAAAGGCCCCCCAGAATACCCCCAACACCGCGGCGCCCTTGAGCAGTACCAGGTTGGCCGCCATCTGTGGAATCGTCCCGCTGGCGAAGCCGACCACCAGCAACCGCCCGTTCCACGCCAGCCCGCGCACGGCCTGGTCGAACAGTTCACCGCCGACCGGGTCATAGATCACATCTACCCCTTGGCCGCCGGTCAGACGCTTGATTTCCTCCTTGAGGCTGGCCTGGCTGTAGTCGATCAGCTCGTCCGCACCTGCAGACTTGGCCACAGCCAGTTTCTCGGCGCTGCTGGCAGCTGCGATCACCTTGGCGCCCATCGCCTTGCCGATCTCCACGGCCGCCAGGCCGACGCCACCGGACGCACCTAGCACCAACAGGGTTTCCCCTGGCTGCAACTGGCCGCGCTGCTTGAGCGCGTGCATCGAGGTGCCGTAGGTCATGCCAAAGGCGGCAGCGCTGGTGAAGTCCATGCTTTCGGGGATGGGCAGCACGTTGTAGAACGGCACGGCCACCTGTTCGGCGAACGCCCCCCAGCCGGTGAGGGCCATCACTCTGTCCCCGACCTGTAAGGCGCCGGCGCGCTCGCCGACAGCGGCGACGACACCCGCCGCCTCGCCACCTGGAGAGAACGGTAGCGGTGGCTGGAACTGGTATTTGCCTTCGATGATCAGGGTATCTGGGAAGTTGACCCCGGCCGCATGCACCTCGAGCAGAATCTCGTTTTTCTTCGGTACCGGGCTGGCCACCTCTTCCAGAACCAGGTTGCGTGCGGGCCCCAAGGTTTTACACAACACAGCTTTCATCGGGCTATTCCTTTGCGGGTAGTGGCCGATAAGTGTAGGAGGGCGACCTGCCGGGTCAACGAGCATGGCTCGCCCTGATGGGGTGGCATAAGCCCGGGCTTGGGTTTGGGTCGCATGCTGGGTAAGCTGGCGCCAATTGTTTTGAGGAGCGAATTCGTGAAAGCGTGGATCTTGATGGTGCTGGCCCTGATGCTGCCAGCGGCGGCTCTGGCCGAAGAAGCCAAGGAAGGAGCCCCCAAGGTCTCCTATATCAGCCTGAGCCCGCCCTTTGTAGGCAACTATGCCCTCGATGGTGGCCCCAGGTTGCGCGTGTACAAGGCTGACGTGGCCCTGCGCGTGACTGGCGACGAGGCAGCCAAGGCGGTCAAGCACCACGAGCCGTTGATTCGCAACCAGCTGGTGGCGCTGTTCACCCAGCAGGGTGTGGATAACTTGAGCAACGTAGAAGCGAAGGAAAAACTGCGCCAAGAGGCACTCAAGCAAGTGCAGCAGGTGATGGAAGCAGAAGAGGGCAAGCCGATTGTCGAGGATCTGCTGTTCAATAACCTGATCGTGCAGTGAACGAGATCCAGGCTGGCCCCTTCGCGGGGCCGGTCATTTGCTTAGCGCAATGATCGCCGCCCACTGCTCTGCGGTCACCGGCATCACCGACAGCCGAGTGCCTTTCTGGACCAGCGGCAATTCCTCCAACGCGCTTTGCTGCTTGAGCAAGCCCAGCCCAAGTACCTGCCTGAACGTCTTCACGTGCGCCACATCCACGGCGCTCCAAGGGTTCTTTTCGGCAGTGGCCTTGGCGTCGTAGTAATGGCTCTGAGGGTCCAGCGCAGTCGGGTCCGGGTAGGCCGCTGCAGTGATTCGGGCGATCCCGGCAATGCCAGGTTGAGGGCAGCTGGAGTGGTAGAAGAAAAACTCATCGCCTACGTTCATGGCGCGCAGAAAGTTGCGCGCCTGGTAGTTGCGCACGCCGTCCCAGCGAGCTTCCCCCAAGCGGCCCAGGCCTTCGATCGAAAGCTCATCGGGCTCGGATTTCATCAGCCAGTAGGCCATGGATACTGCTCCTGAAAAGGTTTGAAATAACCTGTTGCACGAAACCGACAGCCGGTTGGCGTCAATGTTTGCGTGTCGACTCAGGTTGTCGGAAAATGCGCCGATTTTAACGTCATATGCTCCGGCGGCACCAAGAAGGTCGCCGAGCCAGTAAGTGTGCCTAGGGGGGCATTCTTCGATGAATCAACGCAAACCGGACCTGCTCTGGGTCCTAGTCTTCATTTTTGGTCTGGGTGTGGTTACCACCGGTTACGCGCAAGGTATCTGGGAGCGCAAGCTCGATACCGCGTACCAGACACCGGTCGAAGCCGGCCAGCAGCAGCGCTGAACCGTCCCCGCTGACGCCGGTTATTTCGGCGCCAGGTACCAGTCACGGTCCGAAACCGTGCCCTGCAGTGGTACATCCCAGCTGGCCTGCGCCAGTCGTTCGACCTTCTGGCATTCATGGGCCAGCCCCAGCAGCAGGGGTTTTTTCCATGTCTTGCGTCGCGCCTGGTAAGCCAGGCTGCGATCGTAGAAGCCCCCGCCCATGCCTAGCCGCCCGCCGGCTTCATCGAAGCCCACCAGTGGCAGCAGGATCAGGTCCAGCGACCAGATCGGGCGCTGGCGCTTGCGGTCAGTCAGCGGCTCGGGGATACGGAAACGGTTGCGCTTGAGCCGTTCACCCTTCTCGAACCGCTGGAACACCATGCGCGTACGCGGCCAGGCGTGCAGTACCGGCAAGTAAGTGCGTTTGCCGCGCCGTTGCGCCTCGCGCAGTAGCAGCTGCGGGTCGATTTCACCGTCGTTGGGAAGGTACAGGGCGATGTGCCGGGCGCGGCGGAAAAGCGGGTTTTGCGCCAGCTGCCGATACAGCCCAAGGGAGGCTTGGCGTTGCTGGGCTGGCGTGAGCGCGCGGCGGGCATTGCGAAGCAGGCGACGAAGCTGGGGGCGTGTGAGCGGCGCGGTGTCGGTCATGGCACGGGCGTTCCCAGGTGTCGAAGCTAAAAGCGAGAACTGCCCACCGGGGTGGGCAATCGAAAACAGGCTCCCCGATAAGACCGCTATCGGTGTAGCCCTTGAACCCGAAAGTTCAAGGTGGAGATTGCAGGGGGCGTTAAGGCTTTCCGTCGGGCGGACATGCACACCGGCCCCAGCGTGCAACCCCCGTGGTTGTGCGTATCGGCTCAGGGACATAACCGACTGGCGCATCCACCAGGGAGTGGCGCCAGTATACCAACCTCAGCCGATTTTGGTATCCGTGTCGTCGGACAAAGCCTTGTCGACGCGATCGAGCAGGTCGCGGACCTGTTCGCGGGTGGCGCTGCCAGCGGGGGCGTCGGTGCGGTCGTCCTGGCGGTGGAGCATCTCGTGGGTGATGTTCAATGCGGCCATCACCGCGATCCGGTCGGCACCGATCACCTTGCCGCTACTGCGGATCTCGCGCATCTTGCCGTCCAGGTAGCGTGCGGCGCTGACCAGGTTGTTGCGTTCTTCCGGCGGGCAGATGATCGAGTATTCCTTGTCCAGGATCTGCACGGTGACACTATTGCTTGAGCTCATGAGTCTTGCTCCAGGGCCTTGAGGCGTAAGATCATCGACTCGACCTTGCGCTTGGCGATCTCGTTCTTTTCGATGAGGTGGGCGCGCTCTTCGCGCCAGGATTTTTCCTGAGCTACTAGGAGTGCATTTTGCCGTTTAAGTTGCTCGACCCGCTCGATCAGCGACTCGAACCGGCTCATCAATGCTTGCAGGTCGTTCTCTTGCGTGGGTTGCACTCGATTCGCTCCGTCATGAATCACCCGTCGATGATGCCTCTCCCTGAGCGGTGACGGCCAGTGCCGATGGTCTTGGCGCGCCTGCCGGTGCTAGGATACAAGGCCTTCATTCTAGTCAAATGCGCCGTCTGGCGCCTAGCCGCCCATGCCTAATACCCAATCGCCCTACACCGCATTCGCCGCACTGCTCTCGAGCAACGGCCACCCTGTTTCCCCCGCCGAGCTGCACGGCCTGCTGATTGGCCGCAGTTGCGCCGGTGCCGGCTTCGACGCCAATGCCTGGCTGGCCGATGCTGCCGGGGTGCTGGAAAACGAACCTGAAGACAATGTGCGCGCTGCACTGATCGGCCTGCAGGAGATGGTCAAGGCCGAGCTGACCGGCGAGGACATTGCCATCGTGCTGCTGCTGCCAACCGATGAAACCTCGCTGACCGAGCGTGCCACGGCCCTGGGCCAGTGGTGCCAGGGCTTCATCGCCGGCTTCGGGCTGAATGCTGGCGGCAAGGACCTGTCCACTGATGCCAAGGAAGTGCTCCAGGACCTGGTGGCCATTTCCCAGGTCCAGGAAGCGCTGGAGGAATCCGAGGACGGCGAAAGCGACTACATGGAAGTCATGGAGTATCTGCGCGTTGCGCCGCTGCTGCTCTACACAGAGCTGGCCGCGCCCGCCGCGCCCGCGCCAAAACCTTCGCTGCACTGATCAACCGGGGGTAGTCCTGCCCATGAGCCGCATACCCAAGGCCGAATATGCCCGTCGGCGCAAGGCGCTGATGGCGCAGATGGTCCCCAACAGCATTGCCATCCTGCCGGCTGCCGCGGTCGCCATTCGTAACCGCGATGTCGAACACGTGTACCGCCAGGACAGCGATTTCCAGTACCTGAGCGGCTTCCCGGAGCCGGAGGCGGTGATTGCGCTGATCCCGGGGCGCGAGCATGGCGAGTACGTACTGTTCTGCCGCGAGCGTAATCCCGAGCGTGAGCTATGGGACGGCCTGCGGGCCGGCCAGGAAGGTGCCATCCGCGACTTTGGCGCGGACGATGCCTTCCCGATCACCGACATCGACGAGATCCTCCCAGGCCTCATCGAAGGTCGCGAACGGGTCTACAGCGCCATGGGCAGCAACCCCGAGTTCGACCGCCGGCTGATGGACTGGATCAACGTGATCCGCTCCAAGGCGCGCCTTGGCGCCCAGCCTCCCAACGAGTTCGTTGCCCTGGATCATCTGCTGCACGACATGCGTCTGTATAAATCAGCGGCGGAAGTGAAAGTGATGCGCGCCGCTGCAGACATTTCCGCACGCGCCCATGTGCGGGCCATGCAGGCCTGCCGGGCAGGGCTGCACGAGTACAGCCTGGAAGCCGAGCTGGACTACGAATTCCGTAAGGGTGGGGCAAGAATGCCAGCCTACGGGTCGATCGTCGCGGCTGGCCGCAATGGCTGTATCCTGCACTATCAAGAAAACAATGCCGCGCTCAAGGACGGTGACCTGGTGCTGATCGACGCCGGTTGCGAAATCGATTGCTATGCCAGCGACATCACCCGCACCTTCCCGGTCAGCGGGCGTTTTTCGCCTGAGCAGAAGGCCATTTATGAACTGGTGCTCAAGGCCCAGGCCGCTGCCTTCGCCGAAATTGCTCCCGGCAAGCACTGGAACCACGCCCATGAAGCGACCGTGCGGGTGATCACCGAAGGGCTGGTGGAGTTGGGGTTGCTCAAGGGCAAGGTGCAGGCGCTGATCGAAAGTGAAGCGTACCGCGCCTTCTACATGCACCGTGCCGGGCACTGGCTCGGCATGGATGTGCACGATGTGGGCGAGTACAAGGTCGGCGGCCAGTGGCGAGTGCTGGAGCCCGGCATGGCGCTGACCGTCGAACCGGGTATCTACATTGCCGCCGACAATCAGCAGGTCGCGAAGAAATGGCGTGGCATCGGCGTAAGGATCGAGGACGACGTGGTGGTGACCAGGCAAGGTTGTGAAATTCTGACGTCGGGCGTGCCCCGGACGGTCGCCGAGATCGAGGCGCTGATGCTGGCGGCACGTAAGGACGCGGCATGAACCGAGTCAACCTGGCGATCATTGGTGGCGGCCTGGTCGGCGCCAGCCTGGCGCTGGCCCTGCAGGCTGGCGCCAAGGCGCGGGGCTGGAAGATCCTGCTGATCGAGCCGTTCGCCCCGGGCGACAGCTTCCAGCCCAGCTATGATGCACGCTCCTCTGCGCTATCGTTCGGTACCCGGCAGATCTATCAGCACCTGGGCATGTGGCAAGCGATCAGCCCGCGCGCCGAGCCGATCCGGCAAATTCAGGTCTCCGACCGTGGGCGCTTTGGCTGCACCCGCCTGGATGCGCTGGAGGAGGGGGTGCCAGCGTTGGGCTACGTGGTCGAGAACGCCTGGCTTGGCCAGTGCCTTTGGCAAGGGCTGGACAGTGAGGTGGTGAGCTGGCGCTGCCCGGCCGAAGTGAAGGCGATGCAGGCTGTTGCCGGTGGTTATCGCTTGCAGCTGGACGATGACACCAGCCTGGAGTGCGACCTGGCAGTGCTGGCCGACGGTGGCCGCTCGGGCTTGCGCGAGCAATTGGGCATACATGTGCGCCGCACGCCGTACGAGCAGAGCGCGCTGATCGCCAACATCACCCCAGGCGAATCCCATCGCGGGCAAGCCTTCGAGCGTTTTACCGAGCAAGGCCCCATGGCACTGCTGCCGCTGCCCGAGAATCGCTGTGCGTTGGTCTGGACCCGTCAGGGTATGGACGCCAAGCGCCTGGCCGAGATCGACGAGCGCAGCTTCCTGCGCGAGCTTCAGGATGTATTCGGCTATCGCCTCGGCGCTCTGCGCCAGGTCGGCGCACGGCATCTTTACCCGCTGGCACTGGTCGAAGCCCAGGAGCAGGTGCGCCCTCATCTGGTTGTATTAGGCAATGCCGCGCACAGCCTGCACCCCATTGCCGGGCAGGGCTTCAACCTGTCGCTGCGTGACGTGCAGTCGCTGGCCGATGCGCTGCTGGCCGGCCCGCAGCAGCCAGGCGATCTGGCGACCCTGCAGGCGTACCATCGACGCCAGCAACTCGATCAGGCCATGACCATCGGTTTTTCCGACCAGGTCACCCGCCTGTTCGGCAGCAACCAGCCATTGTTGGCCGCTGGGCGCAACATCGGTTTGCTTGGGCTCGACTTGCTGCCGCCGGCAAGAAGCTGGTTCGCCCGCCAGGCCATGGGCTTGGGCACCCGCCCTGATCCGCGGGGTCAGGCATGAGCAACCCGCGCAAGCTGGCGCGCCGGGCGCGCATGTTGCGCTGGCTGCTGAACCTTTACCCACCGTACCTGGGTGCTGGCATTCGCATTCAGCACATCAGCCCAGACATGCGCAGTGTCAGGGTGCGCATGAAGTTGACGCGCTGGAACCGCAACTACGTCGGTACCCAGTTTGGCGGTAGCTTGTATTCGATGGTCGATCCGTTCTACATGCTGATGCTGATCGAACTGCTGGGCCGTGAGTACATTGTCTGGGACAAGGCTGCCAGCATTGATTTCATCACACCCGGCAAAGGCCCGGTGTATGCCGATTTCCACATCGAAGACGCACTGCTGGATGAGATCCGCCAGCAGACCGCCGGCGGCAAGAAATACCTGCCACGTTTGCAGGTCGATGTCCGTGACGGTGCCGGCGAGCTGGTGGCGCGGGTCGATAAAACCCTATACGTGCGGCTAAAGCCGCAAGCGAGGCAGGCGTAAGGCATGGAAATGCGCGCAGATCTGTTGATTGTCGGTGCTGGTATGGTCGGCAGCGCCTTGGCCTTGGCGTTGCGCCACAGTGGCCTGGAAATACTCCTGCTCGACGGTGGTTCGCTGACGGTGAAGCCGTTTGACAGCGATGCGCCATTCGAGGCGCGGGTCAGCGCCCTCTCGGCGGCCAGCCAGCGCATCCTCGAGCGGTTGGGCGCCTGGGAAGAAATTGCCAAACGGCGTGTTTCGCCCTACTCGGACATGCATGTCTGGGACGGCAGCGGCACTGGGCAGATTCACTTCTCCGCCGCCAGCGTGCACGCGCAGGTGCTTGGCCATATCGTCGAAAACCGGGTGGTGCAGGATGGCCTGCTGGAGCGCCTGCATGACAGCGATATCGGCCTGCTGCCCAACGCCCGCCTGGAGCAGATGCGCCGTTCTGGCGATGAGTGGCTGCTGACCCTGGCCGATGGTCGCCGCCTGCGGGCGCCGCTGGTGGTGGCTGCCGACGGTGCCAATTCGGCGGTGCGGCGCCTGGCCGGCTGCCAGACCCGTGAATGGGATTACCTGCATCACGCCATCGTAACCAGCGTGCGCTGCAGCGCTGCACACCAGGCTACCGCCTGGCAGCGCTTCACCGATGAAGGGCCGCTGGCCTTTTTGCCCTTGTCGCGAGACGGCCAGCAGGGCTGGTGCTCGATCGTGTGGTCGACCACGCCGGAGCAGGCCGAGCAGTTGATGGCGCTGGATGATCACGCTTTCCTCAAGGCCTTGGAGCGTGGCTTCGAGGGGCGACTGGGCCAAGTACTGCACGCCGACCCTCGGGTCTGCGTGCCGTTGCGTCAGCGCCACGCCAAGCGCTACGTGGATGAGGGGCTGGCACTGATCGGTGATGCCGCGCACACCATTCATCCGCTGGCTGGGCAAGGCGTGAACCTGGGTTTTCTCGATGCAGCGGTACTGGCCGAGGTGCTGGCGAAGGCGTGCGAGCGTGGTGAACGGCTGGCCGATGTGAAAGTGCTCAGCCGTTATGAGCGCCGACGCATGCCGCACAACCTGGCGTTGATGGCTGCGATGGAGGGCTTTGAGCGGCTGTTCCAGGCCAATCCGCTGCCGTTGCGCTGGTTGCGCAACAGCGGCCTGAAGCTGGTGCAGCAAATGCCGGAGGCCAAGGCGCTGTTCGTGCGCCAGGCGTTGGGGCTTTCAGGCGACTTGCCGGACCTGGCCAAGCCTTGAGATTGAGGGGCCGCTTTGCGGCCCTTTCGCGACACAGGGCCATTGCTGGAAGCGTCAGCGTACCCTTGCAACATCTGGTAACGGCTGGGTAGGTGAGCGAGAAAATGGGATTCACTACCATTTGCGCCTCTCATACGATTCGAGGAGTGCATCCCATGTTGCCACGCAAGCCCCTACTGGCCGCTCTGGCCCTGACGCTGTTGGGCGGCAACGCCCAGGCGGCGGACGAAGTAGTGGTGTACTCCTCGCGCATCGACGAGCTGATCAAGCCGGTGTTCGACGCCTACACCGCCGAGACCGGCGTCAAGATCAAGTTCATCACCGACAAAGAAGCCCCGCTGATGCAACGCATCAAGGCCGAGGGCGACAACGGGGTGGCCGACCTGCTGCTGACCGTCGATGCCGGTAACCTGTGGCAGGCCGAGCAGATGGGCATCCTGCAGCCTATCGAGTCGACCATCATCGACCAGAACATCCCCGCTCAGTACCGCGCCTCGTCCCATGAATGGACCGGCCTGAGCCTGCGTGCACGGACCATCATCTACTCCACCGAGCGCGTCAAGCCTGAAGAGCTGAGCACCTACGAGGCACTGGCAGACAAGCAGTGGGAAGGGCGCCTGTGCCTGCGCACGGCGAAGAAGGTCTACAACCAGTCGCTGACCGCCACCCTGATCGAGAACCATGGCGAGGCCAAGACCGAACAGATCGTCAAAGGGTGGGTCAACAACCTGTCTACCGACGTGTTCTCTGACGACAACTCGGTTATCCAGGCCATCGAGGCCGGCCAGTGCGATGTGGGGGTGGTGAACACTTACTACTACGGCCGCCTGCACAAGCAGAACCCGGACCTGCCCGTGAAGATCTTCTGGCCTAACCAGGGTGACCGTGGCGTGCACGTCAATCTGTCCGGTATCGGCCTGACCAAGCACGCACCGCATCCGCAAGCGGCCAAGAAGCTGGTGGAGTGGATGACCGGGGAACAGGCGCAAAAGCTGTTCGCCGACATCAACCAGGAGTTCCCGGCCAATCCGAAGGTCCAGCCATCGGACGAGGTCCAGGCATGGGGCAGTTTCAAGGCTGACAGCATCCCGGTCGAAGTGGCAGGCAAACGCCAGGCCGAGGCCATTCGCTTGATGGATCGGGCTGGCTGGAACTAAGCCCCAGGCTTTATCCTTCTGAGGCCCGCAGGGGCCTCTTCGCGGGGCAAGCCCGCGCAGCGGTTGCCATCTGCCACAGAGACAGTTGCCTTGCCCCACGCTCCCCAACGCCGCTGGTACCTCCCGGTCATCCTGATCGCCGCCCTCGTGCTCCTGCCCTTGAGCGTCTTGCTGCTGTCCTGGCAATCGATCGACGTGCAGATCTGGTCGCACCTGCTCGACACCCAGATGAGCCGCCTGCTCGGCAACACATTAACCTTGGTGGCGGGCGTAGGCGTAGGCGTCACCGTGCTCGGCGTTAGCCTGGCCTGGCTCACCAGCCTTTGCCAGTTCCCCGGCAGGCGCTGGCTGGACTGGGCGCTGATGCTGCCGTTTGCCATCCCTGCCTATGTCTTGGCGTTCGTCTTCGTCGGCCTGCTTGATTTCGCCGGCCCCGTGCAGAGCGCCTTGCGTGAAGTGTTCGGGCCCATGCGCCTGCCGCGGGTGCGCTCCACCGGCGGGGTGATTGTGGTACTGGTGCTGGTGTTCTACCCGTATGTCTACCTGCTCGCACGCACGGCATTCCTGGCCCAGGGCAAGGGGCTCATGGAAGCGGCGCGGGTGCTGGGCCTTTCGCCGCTGCAAGCCTTCTGGCGGGTTGCCCTGCCCATGGCGCGGCCGGCCATCGGCGCAGGCATCGCCCTGGCCCTGATGGAGACCTTGGCAGATTTTGGCGCGGTGGCGGTGTTCAATTTCGACACGTTCACCACTGCCATTTACAAGACCTGGTATGGCTTCTTCAGCCTGTCCAGCGCGGCCCAGCTGGCCAGCCTGCTGTTGCTGGCGGTCATGCTGGTGCTGTACGCAGAGCGCCGCGCTCGTGGTGCCTCGCGCAGCGCCAATGAACGCCCTCGGGGTCAGGCCCTCTATCACCTGCGCGGGGTGAAGGCACTGCTGGCCAGTGGCTGGTGCCTGCTGGTATTTGCCTGTGCCTTCGTCATCCCGGTGCTGCAGCTGCTGGTATGGTTCTGGCAGCGTGGGCGGCATGACCTGGACGAGCGCTATGTCAGCCTGGTGCTGCACACCCTGTACCTGGGCGCCATGGCAGCCTTGATCACGGTGTGCGTCGCGCTGGTGTTGGCCTTTGCTCGGCGCCAGGCGCCGACTGGCGGCATCCGTGCCGGGATCGGCCTGGCCAACCTGGGCTATGCCTTGCCCGGCTCTGTGCTGGCGGTTTCGATCATGCTGGCCTTCAGTTACCTGGACAACCACCTGGTGATCCCCCTGTCGACGTGGCTGGGCGGGGCAGGCAAGCCCTTGCTGCTGGGCAGCCTCGCGGCATTGCTGGTGGCCTATCTGGTACGTTTCATCGCCGTGGCCTATGGGCCACTGGAAGGCAGCCTGGAGCGCATCCGCCCGTCGTTGCCCGAGGTTTCACGGAGCCTGGGTGTGGGAGGGGCGAGATTGTTTTTCAAAGTGTATATGCCGCTGCTGGTTCCCGGTGCACTCAGTGCCGCACTGCTGGTCTTCGTCGATGTGCTCAAGGAAATGCCCGCGACGTTGCTGATGCGGCCCTTCGGCTGGGATACCCTCGCCGTACGGGTGTTCGAGATGACCAGTGAAGGCGAGTGGGCCCGTGCCTCACTGCCTGCCTTGACCTTGGTGCTGGTTGGCCTGCTGCCGGTCATCGGCCTGATTCATCGTTCAGCCAGGCGCCCTGGTCACAGTCACTGAGGGTGCCAGCCTGCGCCCTTGCGGCTACAATGCGCGGCATTCGCGCGACGGGTCCTACAAGAAGAGCTGACGACCAAACGTCATCGACCGCCGCCGCTTCGCCACGCCCGGAAGGAGAAACCCATGGGACAGCGCACGCTTTTGTACGACTTGCACCTGGCGCTAGGCGCCAAGACAGTCGATTTCGGTGGCTGGGACATGCCCCTGCACTACGGCTCGCAAGTCGAAGAGCACCATCAGGTGCGCAGTGACTGTGGGGTGTTCGATGTTTCCCACATGACCGTGATCGACATCGATGGCACCGAGGCCACCGTCTGGCTGCAGCGTTTGCTGGCCAATGACGTTGCCCGCCTCGGGAGTGTCGGCAAGGCGTTGTACAGCCCGTTGCTCAACGACGAGGGCGGGGTTATCGATGACCTGATCGTCTACCGCACGGAGAATGGCTACCGGCTGATAACCAATGCCGCTACCCGCGCCAACGTACTGGCGTGGCTGGAGGCCCGCAGTAGCGGCTTTTCGGCCGAATTCAAGGTGCGCCCTGACCTAGCCATTCTCGCCATCCAGGGCCCCCAGGCCCGCGAGAAGGTCGCTGCCTTGCTCAGCGCTTCGCGCGCGGCGCTCATCCGTGAGCTGCGCCCGTTCGAAGGGATCAGCGAGGGCGACTGGTTCATTGCTCGCACCGGCTATACCGGTGAAGACGGGTTGGAAATCATCCTGCCAGGCCATGAGGCCGTGGCCTTCTTCAACGACCTGGTCGGCGCTGGCATCGCCCCCAGTGGCCTTGGCGCCCGCGACACCTTGCGCCTGGAAGCCGGCATGAACCTGTACGGCCAGGACATCGACGAAGCCCACACCCCGCTTACCTCCAACCTGGGCTGGAGCATCGCCTGGGAGCCGGCCGAGCGCGATTTCATCGGTCGCGCTGGCCTGCTGGCGGAAATCGAGCGCGGCGTACAGGACAAATTGGTCGGCCTGGTGCTGGAGGAGCGCGGTGTTTTGCGCGCCCATCAGGTGGTTCGCGTTGCCGGCATTGGCGAAGGGGAGATCACCAGTGGTAGTTTCTCTCCTACGCTGAGCAAATCCATTGCCCTGGCGCGTGTACCCATGGCCACCGGTGATCGTGCCGAGGTCGAGATCCGCGGCAAGTGGTACCCGGTGCGGGTGGTCAAACCGACCTTCGTGCGTCACGGCAAGATTCTGATCTGAACAATCAACGGCGGGCCGACCGCTGACCCAATCGAGGAATACAAGACATGAGCAATATCCCCGCCGATCTGCGTTTTGCCGAAAGCCACGAGTGGGCGCGCCTGGAAACCGACGGCACTGTGACCGTGGGCATCAGCGACCACGCTCAAGAGGCCCTGGGTGATGTGGTGTTCGTGGAGCTGGCAGAGGTTGGCAAAGTATTCGCTGCCGGCGATGCGGCTGGCGTGGTCGAGTCGGTCAAGGCCGCTTCGGATATCTATGCCCCGGTGGGTGGCGAGGTGATCGCGGTCAACGAAGACCTGGCCGACAACCCGGAGCTGCTCAACGAAGACCCTTACGGCGCCTGGATCTTCAAGCTCAAGCCAAGCGACAAGGCCGAGCTGGACAAGCTGCTGGATGCTGATGGTTACCGCGCCGCTATCGGCGAGTGATCATGCTGGCCTCATCGCTGCCTTGCCAGCGATGAGGCCGGTACTGGCGAAGCAAGTTTTCCCGCAGTATCGGCAATCCTTCCTAGACTTATAAGTCTCCACGAGGCCTGGTCTAGGAAGAGAGCGTCGTCATGTCCCAGTCGCCGTCCCTGCATCAACTGCAAGAGCTCAACCCATTCCTGCGTCGTCACCTGGGGCCTGATGCCTCGGAGCAGCAGGCCATGCTCAGCGCCCTGGGCTTGAGCAGCCGCAGCGAGCTGATCGAGCAGACCGTCCCGCCGGATATCCGCTTCAACCGCGACCTCGACCTGCCCGCCGCCTTGGATGAACAGGCTGCGTTGGCCAAGCTCGCCAGTTATGCCGAGCAGAACCAGGTGTGGACCAGCCTGATCGGCATGGGGTACCACGGCACCGTCACGCCAACCGTCATCCTGCGCAACGTGCTGGAGAACCCCGGCTGGTACACCGCCTATACGCCGTACCAGCCAGAAATCGCCCAAGGCCGGCTGGAAGCCCTGCTCAACTTTCAGCAAATGGTCATCGATCTGAGCGGCCTGGCCCTGGCCAATGCCTCACTGCTCGATGAAGCCACCGCCGCAGCCGAAGCCATGGCCTTGGCCAAACGTGTGGCGCGCAACAAGAGCAATGCTTTCTTTGCCGATGAACACTGCCACCCGCAGACACTGTCGGTGTTGCGAACCCGGGCCGAAGGTTTTGGTTTCGAACTGATCGTCGACACTGTGGATAACCTTGCCCAGCACCAGGTATTCGGCGCGTTGCTGCAGTACCCGGATACCCATGGGGAAGTGCGTGACCTGCGCCCGCTGATTGACCAGTTGCACGACCAGCATGCCCTGGCATGCGTGGCCGCAGACCTGTTGAGCCTGGTGCTGCTCACGCCGCCGGGTGAACTTGGTGCAGACGTGGTGCTTGGCTCGACCCAGCGCTTTGGCGTGCCCATGGGCTACGGCGGCCCGCACGCGGCCTATTTTGCCTGCCGTGACGACTACAAGCGGGCGATGCCGGGGCGCATCATCGGTGTGTCGCGTGACGCCCGTGGCAACACCGCCCTGCGAATGGCCCTGCAGACCCGCGAGCAACACATCCGCCGCGAAAAAGCCAACTCCAACATCTGCACGGCGCAGGTACTGCTGGCCAACATCGCCGGTTTCTACGCGGTGTACCACGGCCCTGAGGGCTTGCAGCGCATCGCGCAGCGCGTGCACCGGCTGACTGTCGTGTTGGCTGCCGGCCTTGAGGCCAAGGGCATCAAACGCCTTAACCAGCATTTCTTCGACACCCTTACCCTGGAGGTCGGCGGTGCCCAGGCGGCCATCATCGAAAGTGCGCAAGCGGCGTGCATCAACTTGCGCATTCTGGGCCGCGGCCACCTGGGTGTGAGCCTGGACGAAACGTGCAGCGAAGACACCGTGCTTCAGCTGTTCGACATCTTCCTTGGCGTGGATCACGGCCTTGAGGTTACCGCGCTTGACCAGCAGGCCCTGGCAGTCGGCATTCCCGCCGGGCTGCAACGGCGCACGCCGTTCCTTTCCCACCCTGTGTTCAACCTGCATCACAGCGAAACGCAGATGCTGCGCTACCTCAAGCAGCTGGAGAACAAGGACCTGGCGCTGAACCAATCGATGATCCCGCTGGGTTCCTGCACCATGAAGCTCAACGCCACCAGCGAAATGATCCCCATTACCTGGCCCGGGTTCGCTCAGCTTCATCCCTTTGCGCCCGAAGCTCAGGTCGTGGGTTACACAGCGATGATCGACGAGTTGGAGCGCTGGCTGTGCGCTATTACCGGTTTCGACGCCATCTGCATGCAGCCCAACTCGGGTGCCCAGGGCGAATACGCCGGGCTGATGGCAATCACCCGTTACCACCGCAGCCGTCATCAACACCAGCGCACGCTGTGCCTGATCCCTTCGTCGGCCCACGGCACCAACCCTGCTTCGGCGCAGATGGCAGGCATGGAAGTGGTGATCGTCGACTGCGATGACCACGGCAACGTTGACCTTGGCGACCTCAAGGCCAAGGCCCATGCTGCAGGCGAGCGTCTTTCCTGCCTGATGGTTACCTACCCGTCGACCCATGGTGTGTATGAGGAGGACATACGGGACATCTGTGAAGTCGTTCATAAGCAGGGCGGGCAGGTATACATGGACGGCGCCAACCTCAATGCCCAGGTCGGCCTCACGCGGCCGGCCGACATTGGCGCCGATGTCTCGCACATGAACCTGCACAAGACGTTCTGCATCCCGCACGGCGGCGGGGGCCCCGGCATGGGGCCGATTGGCATCCGCGCGCACCTCAAGCCGTTCGTCGCCAGTCATCCGGTGGTGCCGGTGCCGGGCCTGGACCCGAACAACAGCGCGGTCAGCGC
This sequence comes from Pseudomonas sp. NPDC089758, assembly GCF_044748705.1. NCBI lineage: Bacteria > Pseudomonadati > Pseudomonadota > Gammaproteobacteria > Pseudomonadales > Pseudomonadaceae > Pseudomonas > Pseudomonas sp. NPDC089758. Next base: position 41,561 of record NZ_JBIVGN010000020.1, on the reverse strand, counting down.
CGCGCCCTGGGGCAGTGCGAGCATCTTGCCGATCAGCTGGATGTACATCGCCATGATGGGGCCGCAACTGGCCGATGCGAGCGAAGTGGCCATCCTGTCGGCCAACTACCTGGCCAGGCAGCTCGAGGGTGCCTTCCCGGTGCTTTACAGAGGCCGAAACCAGCGGGTGGCACATGAGTGCATCCTTGACCTGCGGCCGCTCAAGGCCATTACCGGGATAACGGAAGAGGATGTGGCCAAGCGCCTGATGGACTATGGCTTCCATGCCCCCACCATGTCGTTCCCGGTTCCTGGGACCTTGATGATCGAACCGACAGAGAGCGAGTCCAAAGCCGAGCTGGACCGGTTCGTCGAAGCCATGCTGGCGATCCGCGCGGAGATCGAGGAGGTGCAAGAGGGTCACTGGCCGGCGCAAGACAATCCGCTCAAACATGCCCCGCATACCCTGGCCGATGTGCTGGCGCCGTGGAACCGGCCTTACAGTCTTGAGCAGGCGGTGGCCCCCAGCGCTCACGTGCGCCAGCACAAGTACTGGCCAGCAGTGAACCGGGTCGACAATGTGTACGGGGACAGGAATCTTTTTTGTGCGTGTGTACCGGTGGAGGCGTATCGCTGAGTTGAAACCGGGGCTGCACGGCAGCCCCAGGGCCTTACTCGACTATCGCATTCTTCGCCAGGATGGCATTTGCCAGTTCCATGTCGCTGGCTTGCATGCCTGGGTTCTCAGCCCGCACCTGGCGCATTGCCGCCTCCAGGAACGGCCCACGAATAGCACCTTCACTGGCCACGAAGCTGCCGGCGTCTTCCTGCGCCGCGACGACCAACTTGTGATCTTTGGAGGTCAGGTAGGTCGATGCCGTGGTCGCGCCGGAAGAAATCACGTTGCGCCAGAAGGTATCGGCCATGGCGGAGCCAATGGGCAGCGAAAGCAGGGCAGCGGCTGCGATGGCGGTTGGGAGACGCATGATGAAACACCTCGAAGGGTGAGGGCTGATGGAGCCCGATTTGATTGTGCCTGCGGGGCGCAAGTTCCTCGAAAACAAGGATTTTTTGCTCACGCGCAGACCCGCAGCACTTCCTCTTGGCAGGTCAGCCCACGGGCCACTTTGGCTTCCCCGCAGCGTTTCAGGTCCAGCAACCCTTCGCTCAACGCCTGTAGCCGCAAGCTGGCAAGGTCCGCCCCAGCGCCTATCCGGGCGCGTAGGTTTTCGCTCGGCACCAGCAGCTCGAACAAGCCCGTTCGGCCATGAAAGCCGGTGCCCCGACACATCAGGCAAGGCTGGCCGCTGGCCGATGCTGCGCGGCGCTGGCACTCACGGCAAATCAAGCGCACCAAGCGCTGCGCCATCACCCCACCGAGGGAGGCCTTGATCAGGTAATCGGGCACGCCAAGCTCCAACAGGCGGGTAATGGCAGCACAGCTGTCGTCGGTGTGCAGCGTCGAGAGCACCAGGTGCCCGGTAAGGGCAGCTTGCACGGCTACCAGAGCCGTCTCGCGATCACGGATCTCGCCGATCATGATGATGTCCGGGTCTTGGCGTAACAGCGCGCGTACGCCGTTGGCGAAGCTGAGGTCCAGTGTGGGCTGCACCTGCAGTTGATTGAATGCCGGCTCCAGACGTTCGATCGGGTCCTCGATGGTGCACAGGTTGACCTCGGGCGTGGCCAACTGCTTCAGGCTCGCGTAAAGCGTGCTGGTCTTGCCTGAGCCGGTAGGGCCGGTGACCAGCAGGATGCCTTGACGGCGTTGCAGCAGGGCCAGCCACTGGTGCAGTTGTTCACCTTCCAGCCCCAGGCGGTCGAAGTCTTCCTGTAGCTGTTGTGGGTCGAACAACCGCAGCACCAGCTTTTCGCCAAAGGGGGTGGGCAGCGTAGACAGGCGTAGCTCCACTTCGCGGCCACCTGGCAGGCTGCACTTCACGCGGCCATCCTGCGGGCGGCGTTTCTCCGCGACATCCATGCGGCCCAAGTGCTTCAGGCGGCTGACGACCGCAAGGGTGACGCCGGCCGGGAAGGCGTAGACCGTATGCAGGAGGCCGTCTATGCGATAGCGCAAGCGGCCCTGCTCGCGGCGCGGCTCAAGATGGATGTCGCTGGCGCGCTGTTCGACAGCGTACTGCAGCAGCCAGTCGACGATGTGCACGATATGCGCGTCATCTGCCGTGGCGTTGCCCAGGCGCTTGTCCTGCTCGAGCAATTGCTCGAGCTCACCGAGGCTTGCCGACTGCTGATGCTGGGCGCCTTGCACCGAGTGGGCAAGGCGAAACAGTGACTGGCCCACCTGGCGCAATTGCAGGGGGCTGGCGAACACGCGGCGGATCGGCTTGCCCAGGCTGCGGGCCAGATCGGTTTGCCAGTCACACTGGTAAGGCTGCGCGCTGGCCACGGTGATGCCCAGGCTGTCGCTGGCCAGGATGAGTATGCCGTGGCGCTGGGCGAACGCTGGCGATATCAGCCCGTTGACCTTGGACAGGTCGAGTTGCAGTGGGTCGATACGTTCATAGGGCTGGCCGACTGTTCTGGCGAGCCATTGGCACAGGCTGTCCAGGTGCAGGCGCTGGCCGGGGTGCCGGCGGTCTTGGAGTTCCAGCGCCGCTACGGCTTCGAGCGGATGGCAAGGTGGCCGTGCGTTGGCGTATTCGAGTACTTGCCAGGCGTCGCTGGCGCTCAGGAGCTGGTCGGCTTGCAACGTGTCCAGTACGCGTTTGAGGTCGAGGGATTGATCGTCAGGGTTGTGCATGGCGGCGTCCGTGCCAGGTTATGAGGTCCTGATCAAGGCTAGCCGGGTGGGCGGGTTCGAGCGTGGGTGAAAGGTTTCGGGATCTTGCCGGGCTGGTCGTAGTACTGTCGTGCGCAGAGTGGTGTCGGCTGGTACTCCCATCACCTTGGAGCTGCGCGCCGTCGTCTACCCTATACGGGGCGCTGCCGGGGGCTTTCAGATGGGCTGTGCAACCATTCGTTCTTTTTTTCGAACAGCCTATTGTCCTATACCCCAGCAGCCGCTTAGCATTCGTTTGAGATTTCAAACGCTCGATGCCCTGCCTTGGGCGCTTTTCAACAATCAACAATTCGGGAAGCCGACATGCAGCTCAAAGACGCTCAGTTGTTCCGCCAGCAAGCCTTCATCAATGGTGAATGGCTGGATGCGGACAGCGGCCAGACCATCAATGTGACCAACCCGGCCACAGGTGAAGTCATCGGTACCGTGCCGAAGATGGGCACTGCGGAAACCCGCCGCGCCATCGAAGCTGCCGACAAGGCCCTGCCGGCCTGGCGTGCTCTGACCGCCAAAGAGCGCTCGAACAAGCTGCGCCGCTGGTTCGAACTGATGATCGAGAACCAGGACGACCTGGCTCGCCTGATGACCACCGAACAAGGCAAGCCACTGGCCGAAGCCAAAGGCGAAATCGCTTACGCAGCCTCGTTCATCGAGTGGTTCGCCGAAGAAGCCAAGCGCGTTTACGGTGATACCATCCCAGGCCACCAGCCTGACAAGCGCCTGATCGTCATCAAGCAGCCGATCGGTGTTACCGCGGCCATCACCCCGTGGAACTTCCCGGCGGCGATGATCACCCGTAAAGCCGGCCCGGCCCTGGCCGCTGGCTGCACCATGGTGCTCAAGCCTGCTTCGCAAACCCCTTACTCTGCCCTGGCCCTGGTCGAGCTGGCTACCCGTGCCGGCATCCCGGCTGGTGTGCTGAGCGTGGTGACCGGCAGCGCTGGCGAAGTCGGCGGCGAGCTGACCGGCAACTCCCTGGTGCGCAAACTGTCCTTCACCGGCTCGACCGAAATCGGTCGCCAGCTGATGGAAGAATGTGCCAAGGACATCAAGAAGGTTTCCCTGGAGCTGGGTGGCAACGCCCCGTTCATCGTGTTCGACGATGCCGACCTGGACAAGGCGGTAGAAGGCGCGATCATCTCCAAATACCGCAACAACGGCCAGACCTGCGTTTGCGCCAACCGTATCTACGTGCAGGACGGCGTCTACGATGCCTTCGCCGAGAAGCTCAAGGCCGCTGTGGCCAAGCTGAAGATCGGTAACGGCCTGGACGACGGCACCACCACCGGCCCGCTGATCGATGGCAAGGCCGTCGCCAAGGTTCAGGAGCACATCGAGGACGCCGTCTCCAAAGGCGCCAAGGTGCTGTCCGGTGGCAAGCTGATCGAAGGCAACTTCTTCGAGCCGACCATTCTGGTCGACGTGCCGAAGACCGCTGCCGTCGCCAAGGAAGAGACCTTCGGCCCGCTGGCGCCGCTGTTCCGCTTCAAGGACGAGGCCGAAGTCATCGCCATGTCCAACGACACCGAGTTCGGCCTGGCCTCGTACTTCTATGCCCGCGACATGAGCCGTGTGTTCCGTGTTGCCGAGGCGCTGGAATACGGCATGGTGGGTATCAACACCGGCCTGATCTCCAACGAAGTCGCGCCGTTTGGCGGTATCAAGGCTTCGGGCCTGGGCCGTGAAGGTTCCAAGTACGGTATCGAGGACTACCTCGAAATCAAGTACCTGTGCATCAGCGTCTGATGCGCTAAAGGCTTTACCTCTGCCAGCGGGGCGCGAGAGCGACGTCTCGCTGGCTTTTTTGACATCGCAGCACCTGGTGGCCAGGGCGTTCACGGCAGTCGATCAACGAATACTGTTCGCGAGCACTCCCAGCCACCCCCGAATAAAAGCGCCGCTGATCGGCGCAAATGAGGGCATTATGAGCAAGACCAACGAATCCTTGATGCAACGTCGTGTAGCCGCCGTCCCGCGTGGCGTAGGCCAGATCCACCCGATCTTCGTCGAAAGCGCGAAGAACTCGACCGTGATCGACGTTGAAGGCCGCGAACTGATCGACTTCGCCGGCGGCATCGCAGTCCTGAACACCGGCCATCTGCACCCTAAAGTGGTTGCCGCTGTTCAAGAGCAGCTGACCAAAGTCAGCCACACCTGCTTCCAGGTACTGGCTTACGAGCCTTACGTAGAGCTGTGCGAGAAGATCAACAAACTGGTCCCAGGTGACTTCGACAAGAAGACCCTGCTGGTTTCCACCGGCTCCGAAGCCGTTGAGAACGCCGTGAAAATCGCCCGTGCCGCCACTGGCCGTGCTGGCGTGATCGCCTTCACCGGCGGCTATCACGGCCGCACCATGATGACCTTGGGCCTGACCGGCAAGGTTGTACCGTACTCCGCTGGCATGGGCCTGATGCCTGGCGGCATCTTCCGCGCCCTGTTCCCGAGCGAACTGCACGGGGTCAGCGTTGACGACGCCATCGCTTCGGTCGAGCGCATCTTCAAGAACGACGCCGAGCCGCGCGACATCGCCGCGATCATCCTCGAGCCGGTACAGGGCGAAGGCGGCTTCCTGCCAGCGCCTAAAGAGCTGATGAAGCGCCTGCGCGCCCTGTGCGACCAGCACGGTATTCTGCTGATCGCCGACGAAGTACAGACTGGCGCTGGCCGTACCGGCACCTTCTTCGCCATGGAACAGATGGGTGTAGCGCCGGACCTGACCACCTTCGCCAAATCCATTGCTGGCGGTTTCCCGCTGGCCGGCGTTTGCGGCAAGGCCGAGATCATGGACGCCATCGCTCCGGGCGGCCTGGGCGGTACTTACGCCGGTTCGCCGATCGCCTGCGCCGCGGCTCTGGCCGTGATTCAGGTGTTCGAGGAAGAGAAGCTGCTGGACCGCAGCAAGGCAGTAGGTGAGCACCTGACCACCGGCCTGCGCAAGATCCAGGAAAAGCACCCGATCATTGGCGATGTCCGTGGTCTGGGTTCGATGATCGCTGTGGAAGTCTTCGAAAAAGGCACCCACACGCCGAACGCCGCCGCCGTTGCTCAAGTGGTTGCCAAAGCGCGCGACAAGGGCCTGATCCTGCTGTCCTGCGGCACCTACGGCAACGTCCTGCGTATCCTGGTTCCGCTGACCGCCGAAGATGAGCTGCTCGACAAGGGCCTGGCCATCATCGAAGAGTGCTTCGCTGAACTGGCCTGATGTGACAGGCTTCATAAAAAAACCCGCCTAGGCGGGTTTTTTTTGTGCCTAACAAAGGGCTGTGGCGCTATGGTTGTCACAGGACTTGCCTTGGAAGCTGCAACGGATTGCGTGTCAGGGATATTCAGGAGTTGGCCATGAGCGCTGCAGACCCCACCCCACCTTGCGTACTGATTGCCGAAGGCGACCCTTGGGTGCGCGACATGCTGCGTGAGATGTTGCTCAGCGTGCGCTGTGATGCCCGGCTGCAGGTATGCGCCGATGGCTCCCAGGCGCTCACGGCATTGGCCAGCAAGCCTGACCTGATCATCGCCGCCCGTGAGCTTGCAGGTGTCGATGGCCTGGACCTGTTGCGCAAGGTGCGCGCCAAGGGGCCGGGGTTGCCGTTCATTCTCATGAGCAGCCGCAGTGACAGTGCCAGCGTGCGTGAGGCGCTGCCGCTGCACCCCACGGCTTACCTGAGCAAGCCACTGAACATGGACAACCTGCGCAAGCGTCTGGAAGAGCTGCTGCTTGAAGTGGGTGAGCAAATTGCCTGCCCGGTGCCGCCGTTGCAGCCTGGGGCAAGCCTGCCGGCCTTCCTTGAGCAGCGCCGCGCCACCGCCGATGGCGGGCCGCTGTTCGCGGATGTGCAGGTGGCGATCAAGCGCGCGCTGAACCCTCAGGGGCTGGACCTCAAGGTGCTCGAAGAGGAGGTGCGCAACGACCCGCAGGTGACTGCCGTACTGATCGCTGCCGCCAACAGTGCTGCCCTGCACCGCGATGCACCGGTGCAGACCTTGCTACAAGCCCTGAACAAGCTTGGCAGCACGCAGAGCATGAACCTGATCTTGGGCCTGGCCCTCAAGCGCAGCGCCCGCCTGACCGATCCGCTGCTGGCGCAGCAGGCGGCGCATTTCTGGAACTTGTCGCTGCATACCGCCGAATACGCGCGTTCGCTGGCGCGCATGCTCGAACTCGACGAAGAGCTGTGTTACTGCGCCGGGCTGCTGCACTGCCTGGGTGACCTTGCGGTGCTGCGCTGCCTGCAGGAATGGCGGCTGGCCGGTGGGGAACTGCACGATGGCCTGGTGCAGGCGTCACTGAGCGACTTCGGTGCAGCGTTCGGCTCGGCACTGCGAACCCGCTGGCGCTTGCCGCTGGGCCTGCGCGAGCTGATCGCGGCAATCTATCAGTTGGGTGGTGGGGTTTATTCCCGGGAGATCCTGGCCATGAACCTGGCCGGGCAACTGGCGCGACTGCCGGCGAGCCAAGGGTTGGAGAGGGTTGCCGAGAGCAAGACCGCGCGCTTGCTCAAGGTTGGGTTGGCGCAATTGAGCCGGTTGCGCAAGGTGGAGAATCCAGAGGTAAAACCGCAGGAGCAAGAACCGCCTGTGGCTGAGGAGGGGGTACGTAACTGAGTTTTTGGGTGCCGCTGTGCGCACCCAATGGTTCAGCCCCGCACGATCTGGTTCTTGCCCTGCCGCTTGGCCCGGTACATCGCCGCATCAGCCCGGGCGAAGAGGCTGTCCAGTGAGTCATCCTCATCCGTGAGCCCGGTCAGCCCCTGGCTTACCGTCACGCCATACACCTGCTCGCCATGGCTGAAGCTCAGCCGCTGAATCTCGCGCTGCAGGCGCTCGGCGATCTGCTCGGCGACCTGCGCATTGCAGCCGGGGAACACCGCAGCAAACTCCTCGCCACCAATACGCCCGAACAGGTCGCCGCGGCGCAGCACCGCCTTGCCGCTGTCGGCGATGCGTTGCAGCACCTGATCGCCTTCCTGATGGCCATAGCTGTCGTTGATCTGCTTGAAATCGTCGATATCCAGCAGCAGGAATGCCAGGGGTGTGCCGTCTTCGCGTGCGTTGTCGAAGGCTTGGCCTGCACATTCGAAAAAGTGCCGACGGTTGCTGCTTTGGGTCAGCACGTCGGTGGTGGCCAGGCGATGCAGTTCGCCTTCAAGCTGCTTCTTTTCGGTGATGTCCTCGGCAATGCCGACGATGATCACCCGCTCACCTTCATGCTGCTGGTTGATGTAGCACTTGTCACTCAGCCAGCGCACTTGGCCGTTTGCATTGAGGATGCGGTATTCGCGGTCTTCAACCGCGCCTTTGATCAGCACCTGGGTCAGGCTGCGCTCGGCGTACTCCAGGTCATCGGGGTAGATGCTATCGCGCCATTCGTTGAAGTCGGCCAACACCAGGCTGGTAGGCCGGCCGAAAATGCGCTCGTAGGCGGGGCTGACGTAGAGCACCTGGCGTGTTTCCCAGTCGAACGCCCAGAGCACCGCATTGACGCTGTCGAGCAACGAGCTGTAGAGCTGTTCACGTTCGCTCAGGCGAGCCACTTCGCCTTGGGCATGCAGCAAGGCCAGCAGTGTTTGGGCTGCCTCGGGAGCTGAATTGCCGGGCAGCGTTGGATGGATGTTCTTGGCCATGTGCACGGAGTGGCTCTCGACGGGTAAGCGTGCGGCCACAGACCGGCCCGCCACGCGGGCGATGTGCCGGGTTTGAGTGGTTTTTCAGAGGGGAAGTTCCAGCAAGCACGCCCCGTTGCAGGGCGTGCCGATCAACGGTGGTCAGGCGCCGTGCGGGCGCAGGGAGTAGGTTTTCAATTGCGCTGCAAAGTCGTGCAGTGCATGAATGCCACTGGCCTCCGCCTCGTGTACCCAGTCTTTCATGGCGGCGAGCATGTCGTGGCCGTTGGCGCTGGTACGGGCCCAGATCTGCTGCAAGGCCAAACGCTTTTCATAGATGGTCTTGAGTGCCTGGCTCTGCGCCAGCAGGGACTCGATGCGCACATGGTGACGCTCTTCGAGCAGGCTGGGTTCCCGCGACAGCAGGCGTTTGGCCCGGCGGAAGCGATGGCGTACCGAGGCGTCGACCTTGGCCAGTTCCTGCTTGACCAGCGGGCCGATCACCAGCTTGCGGTATTGGGCCATGATCTGGAAGCGGTTGTTGAGGATGGCCATGGTGGTGTCCATGTCCAGGTTGGCCTTGCCCTCGACGCGGTGGGCGATGGGGGCCACGCGTTGCACTTTGGCCAGGCGCAGCAGGCACAACAGGCGTATCCAGGCCCAGCCCATATCGAACTCCCAGCGCTTGACCGACAGCTTGGCCGAGTTGGGGTAGGTGTGGTGATTGTTGTGCAGTTCTTCGCCACCGATGACGATGCCCCATGGCACCAGGTTGGTCGCCGCGTCACGGCACTCGAAGTTGCGGTAGCCCACCGCATGGCCCAAGCCGTTGACCACCCCCGCTGCCCAGAACGGAATCCACATCATCTGCACCGCCCAGATGGTGATGCCGATGGTGCCGAACAGCAGCAGGTCGAGCACTGCCAGCAGGGCGATACCGCCATGTTTGTAGCGTGAGTAGAGGTTGCGTTCGATCCAGTCGTCCGGGCAATTTTTGCCATAGATCCGCAGGGTTTCGGGGTTGAGCGCTTCTTCCCGGTAGAGTTCGGCGCCCTTGCGCAGCACCGTGCCCAGGCCTTTGTGCACCGGGCTGTGCGGGTCGTCCGGGGTTTCGCACTTGGCGTGGTGCTTGCGGTGAACGGCTGTCCACTCGCGGGTGTTCTGCGCCGTGGTCAGCCACAGCCAGAAGCGGAAGAAGTGCTTGAGCGCGCCATTGAGCTCCAGGGCGCGGTGGGCCGAGTAGCGGTGCAGGTAGATGGTGACACTGATGATGGTCACGTGAGTCATCAGCAGGGTAACGCCAACCAGTTGCCAGGCCGACAAGTCGAGCAGACCGTAATACCACATAGGTGTGAAAGCCCTCGAAGAAACAGGGAAAGGCCTGATTATCCCTTGGTAGGGAAATAAAACCAGTCACCCTTTCAGATAGGACGTCACTGCATGTTTCTGGCTCTATAATGCCCCATCATTTTTCATGGACTTTTGTTGCCGACATGTCTGTTTCCGTTCGCGACGCCTTGCGCATGGCCGCGCTGTATCTGGTGCTCTCGATCCTCTGGCTGGTACTGTCAGAGGTGGTTTTGCGCAGTATGTCTGAAGATCCCCTGGCCTTGGCCGTAGGGCGGCAGATCAATGTTGTCCTTTGGGTGCTGGCCAGCGCGGCGCTGATTTTCTTCACCCGGGCCCGTCTGCTCAATTTCATCGGCGTCGGCGCACGTCTTCGCAGCGAGGACCGCGCCCGTCTGCGCATGGCCGCAGCCGTGTTCGACTGTACCCTGGAGGGCGTGCTGGTCACCGACCGCCAAGGGCTGATCGTGCACGTCAACCGCGCGTTCATGCGGATCACCGGCTACCAGCAGGATGAAGTGCTCGGCCAGCGCCCGAGCAAGTTCAAGTCCGGCCGGCACGGCGTGCCGTTCTATCAGCAGATTTATGCCACCCTGGCAGAGAAGGGCGAGTGGAGCGGGGAGATATGGAACCGGCGCAAGAGTGGTGAAATCTACCCGCAATGGCAGACGATCCGTGCCATTCACGACGATGCCGGCGAGCTGACCCATTATGTCGCGGTATTCAGCGATATCAGCGCAATCAAGCATACCGAGCAGGAACTGGCCTACCTGGCCCACCACGACCCCCTTACCGGCTTGCCCAACCGTTTGCTGTTCAACGACCGGGCCGAGCAGGCACTGGCTTCGGCACAGGCCAACAAGCGTGGATGTGCGTTGTTGCTGCTCGATCTGGACCACTTCCAGAGCATCAACGATGGGCTAGGCCACACCATCGGTGATCAGCTGCTCAAGCTGGTAGGCGAGCGTCTGGCCGAGGTGGTTGGCAATGGTGTGACCTTGGCGCGCCTGGGCGGTGACGAGTTCGGTGTGCTGGCGGAGAACTGCCAGCAGGTCGGCCAGGCCGGCAAACTGGCACAGGCCCTCATCGAACGCATGCGTGAACCGTTCGAGTTCGATGGGCATCGGCTGTTCATCAGCGTCAGCGTCGGCATCAGCCTGTTCCCCAGCGATGCGTTGAGCGCCGAACAGCTGCTGCGCAACGCCGACTCGGCGCTGTACAAGGCCAAGCACAATGGCCGCGCCTGTTACGCGCTGTACACCGAAGAGCTGACGGCGCACGCCCAGCACCGGGTGGAAACGGCAGGCGAACTGCGCCGCGCGCTGGCCCAAGACGAGCTGCGGGTGTTCTACCAGCCGGTGTTCGACCTGTTCACGTCGAAGATGGTGGGGGTGGAGGCACTGGTGCGTTGGCAGCACCCGCAACGTGGCTTGGTGCCGCCAAGCGAATTCATTCCTATCGCCGAGCGTACTGGGCTGATTGCCGACATCGACGCCTGGGTAATGCGCGAGGCGTGCCGGCAGATGGTCAGTTGGCAGGCTGACGGGCGCCTGCTCGAGTTCGTCGCAGTCAACATTTCCAGCCGGCTGTTCGGCCAGCGTGAGCTTTACCGGCAAGTGGCCGGTGTGTTGCACGAGACCGGCCTGGATCCGTCGCTGCTGGAGGTCGAGGTGACCGAGAGTGCAGTCATGGAAGACCCTGAAGTCGCGCTGGAGCAGCTGCACCGGTTGCGTGAGCTGGGCTTGAACCTGGCAATCGACGACTTTGGCACCGGCTATTCGTCGTTGCTGCGGCTCAAGCGCCTGCCGGTGCAGAAGCTGAAGATCGACCAGGGCTTCGTCGCCGGCTTGCCGATGGATGACGATGACGTCGCCATCGTGCGGGTGATCATCGCCCTGGCGCGGAGCATGGGCATGCAGGTGCACGCTGAAGGCATCGAGCAGGCGGAGCAAGCCAGGTTCCTGCTCGAGCAGCAGTGCCAGCTGGGGCAGGGCTACTGGTTCGGGCGACCCGTGCCGGCCGAGGATTTGCGCTGGCAGTGAGCAGGTCCGGCACGGTGACGCCCCCAGGGCTGCTGCGCAGCCCATCGCCGGCAAGCCGGCTCCCACCGCGACCGCGCAGTTCTTCAGGCCTGCGCTTTACCTGTGGAGGCAACTGTCTTGCTCAACTTCTAAAAGCCGGCGCAATCCATGTGGGGGCCGGCTTGCCGGCGATGGGGCCAGTGAACCGAATGCAGATCACTCGGAAGCCGCAGTCCCGAGAAACTTGCGCAAGAACTGTCGAGTCCGCTCTTGCTTGGGGTCGGCAAACAGGGCCTTGGCCTCGCCCTGCTCGACGATCACCCCCTTGTCGAAGAAGATCACCCGGTTAGCCACATCACGCGCAAAGCTCATCTCGTGGGTGACGATGATCATGGTGCGCTTTTCTTCGGCCAGGCCGCGGATGGTCGCCAGCACTTCGCCGACCAGCTCAGGGTCCAGCGCCGAGGTGGGTTCATCGAACAGGATCACCTCAGGTTCCATGGCCAGCGCCCGGGCGATTGCAACGCGCTGTTGCTGCCCGCCGGAAAGGCGTTTGGGGTAGGCGTCTTCCTTGCCCGCCAGCCCGACCTTGGCCAGCAGCTTGCGGCCCAGCTCCATGGCTTGCGCGCGGGGTGTCTTCTTGACGATCACCGGGCCTTCCATCACGTTCTCCAGCGCGGTGCGATGAGGGAACAGGTTGAAGCTCTGGAACACGAAGCCGGCCTGCTGGCGCAAACGGCGAATGGCACTTTGCTGGTTGCCAAGCGGACGGTTGGCATCGATGCTGATGGCACCGATCTGGATGCGCCCGGCGTCAGGCGTTTCCAGCAGGTTCAGGCAACGCAGGAAGGTAGTCTTGCCCGAGCCGCTGGGGCCGATGATGGCCACCACTTCGCCCGGTTGCACGGTCAGATCGATGCCGTTGAGCACGGTCTGGCCTTTGAACTGCTTGGTCAGGCCTTCTACTACGATCATCTTCAGTGCTCCTGATCGTGCTGGTTGACCCGCGCTTCCATGCGGTTCTGGAAGTGCGCGAGGATGCTGCAGAGGATCCAGTACACCACCGCAACGGCCAGGTACATGGTGAAAACTTCGAAGGTCCGCGCAGTAATCAGCTGCGCCTGGCGGAACAGTTCGGGCACCTGGATGGTCGCCGCCAGGGCGGTGTCCTTGACCAGGGATATGAAGCTGTTACCCAGCGGCGGCAATGCCGTGCGCAGGGCTTGCGGCAGGATCGCCCGGCGCATGGCCTGGGTGCGGGTCATGCCAATGCTGGCGGCTGCTTCCCACTGGCCACGGTCGATCGAGGAGATCGCCGCACGCAGGATTTCGCAGATGTACGCGGCCATGTTCAGCGACAGGCCAATCAGCGAGGCCGGGATGGGGTCGAGTTCGATGCCGATCTGCGGCATGCCGAAATAGATCACGAACAGCTGCACCAGCAGCGGCGTGCCCCGGAAGAACGACACATAAATGCGTGCCAGCCAGTCCAGCGGCAGGATCTTCGACAGGCGCATCAGTGCCAGGGCAAAACCCAACACCAGGCCGAAGAACATGCCGCCGACACTCAGCAGCACTGTGTAACCCGCGCCCTTGAGCAGGAAGGGCGCGGAGTCGACAACGAGTTGCAGGCTTTCAGCGATCATTGGGTGACATCGGCACCGAAGTACTTCTCGGACAGCTTGGCCAGGGTGCCGTCGGCCTTGAGCTTGTCGATGGCCTTGTTGATGGCTGCCAGCAGCTCAGGCTCACCCTTGCGCAGGGCCACGCCGCTTTCCAGGCGCGAGAAGGCGTCGCCGGCAAGCTGGGTATCCTTGGCTTTTTGCGCGTATTCCAGGGCGGCCAGGCGGTCGATCAGGATGGCGTCGATACGGCCGTTGCGCAGGTCGGCGAACTTGCTCGGGTCATCTTCATAGGTGCGCACTTCAGCGTTCGGAACGTCCTGCTTCACCCACTGTTCGTAATTGGTGCCCAGGCCCACGCCGACCTTCTTGCCAGCCAGATCCTGCGCGGTCTTGATGTTCAACTGCTCGGCTTTTTTCTTCAGGATCAGCGCCTGGATGCCGGAGACGGTGTAAGGCTCGGAGAAGTCGTACTTCTTCTTGCGCTCCTCGGAGATGGTCACTTGGTTGACCACCACGTCCAGGCGTTTGGATTCCAGCGCTGCAAGGATGCCATCCCATTTGGTCGGCTGGATCTTGGCCTTGACGCCCAGTTCCTTGGCCAGCAGTTCCGAAAGCTCGACCTCGAAGCCGGCAAGCTTGCCGTTTTCATCCTGGAAACTGAACGGCGGGTAGGTGCCTTCGAGGCCGACGTTGATCACGCCTTTTTCCTGGATGGTTTTCAGTTGCTCGCCGGCGAATGCCTGGCTGAACAGACCGGTGCCCAGCAGGATGGCCAGGCTGGCATTGAGAAGCGGTTTGGCGAATTTCGACATGTCAGGCCCCGCGCTTGTTGTGGAAGTGGTGGGTGGCGACTATAGGGTTGACTTCATAGGCCAGGAAATAATAAAAACTTATTTTGTTATTTCCTTTTTTATCTCTGCCAGGGTTCGGCTGCTTTGAGGGTAGGCGACGATGCCGGGTACGTCGTCGCAGCTTATGCCCGACTTAGTGCAGGATGGAATAAAGCGTTGTTTTTTCCAAGGGGCTGATTTGCCGTAAAGTGGATCGCAAACTATCAGCTTGGCCCTGCCAGGAGATCACCGTGAGCGAACACCCTTCATCCGCGCATTGGCAGTTGCACAGTATCGTCAGTGGCTTGCGCAGCGCCCGTGAGCAGTGGCGCAGCCGCAATGGCCGCAGTATTGGCGAGCAGGGCGGGCGCGAATTGCCGTCGCGCGAGGCGATGCGGCACATCCTTGAGCAACTGTGCGGCGCACTGTTCCCGATGCGCCTGGGGCCGGTAGACCTGCGCGAGGAGAGTGAGGACTTTTACGTTGGCCACACCCTGGATGCCGCGCTGACTGCGTTGCTGGCCCAGGCACGCCTGGAGCTGCGTTATGCCGCACGCCAGAGCAAGGCTGACCTGACGGCCGTCGATGCCCAGGCGCTGCGGTTGATACAGGATTTTGCCGCGGCGTTGCCGGCCTTGCGTGTGCTGCTCGATACCGATGTGCTGGCGGCGTACCACGGTGACCCAGCAGCGCGTAGTGTCGACGAAGTCTTGCTGTGCTACCCGGGTATCCTGGCAATCATCCACCACCGCCTGGCCCACCACCTGTACAAGGCTGGCTTGCCGCTGCTGGCACGCATCAGCTCGGAACTGGCGCACTCGGCCACCGGCATCGACATCCATCCAGGGGCGCAGATTGGGCAGAGCTTCTTCATCGACCACGGCACCGGTGTAGTGATCGGTGAGACTGCGATCATCGGCGAGCGGGTGCGTATCTATCAGGCCGTGACCTTGGGGGCCAAGCGCTTCCCGAGCGACGAGTCGGGCTCGCTGCACAAAGGCCTGGCGCGGCACCCGATCGTCGAAGACGATGTGGTGATCTACGCAGGCGCGACCATTTTGGGGCGCATCACCATCGGCAAGGGTTCGACCATTGGCGGCAACGTGTGGCTGACCCGCAGCGTGCCGGCGCAGAGCAACATTACCCAGGCCAATCTACAGCTCGATTGCCAGGACAAGAACTGACCTGAATTCAGCCGTGTTCGTACCGGCCCCATCGCCGACAAGCTGGCTCTCACGGGTTCACCGGCACACATGAGTGCAGTGGCTTGGCTGTGTAGGGCTTACCCGCAATAGGGCCGGTACGAGCGCGCCGATCGGCGCCTCGGGTCGCATCGAATCCCGATCCATGTTTAACTTGAACGCTTGTTCAACGAAAAAACGCTGGTCCGTTGCCGGTGTTCAACAGGAGGATTCCTTTGCTGAACCCGTTCATTCCGAACCTCACGTCAATCGACGAGGTGCATGCCCCATGAGTGCACCGACCCCTTCCAACAGCCAGATCCGCATGAACCCTCCGGTGTTCTATTTTGCGGCAAGTTTCATCCTCATCTTCGGCCTGGTGGTCATCGCCCAACCTCAAGCAGCGGGCGACTGGCTCTTGGCGGCGCAGAACTGGGCGGCCAATACGGTCGGCTGGTACTACATGCTGGCCATGACCCTGTACCTGGTCTTCGTGGTGGTCACCGCCTTGTCCGGCTACGGCAAGATCAAGCTCGGTGCCGACCACGACGAACCCGAGTTCAGCTACCTGTCGTGGGCCGGCATGTTGTTCGCCGCCGGTATCAGCATCACCCTGTTTTTCTTCTGCGTTTCCGAACCCCTGACCCACATGCTCCAGCCCCCCCAGGGTGAGGCGGGCACGGCGGAGGCAGGGCGCCAGGCGATGCAGATACTGTTCCTGCACTGGGGCCTGCATGGCTGGGGCGTGTTCGCCTTCGTCGGCATGGCGCTGGCCTATTTCGCCTACCGCCACAACCTGCCGCTGGCGTTGCGTTCGGCGCTGTACCCGCTGATTGGCAAACGTATCAACGGGCCGATCGGCTATGCGGTGGACGGCTTCGGCATTATCGCTACGGTGTTCGGCCTGGGGGCCGACATGGGCTTCGGCGTGCTGCACCTCAATGCCGGCCTGGACTACTTGTTCGGCATCAGCCATAGCCAGTGGGTGCAAGTGATCCTCATCACCCTGATGATGGGCGCGGCCGTGGCGGTGGCAGTCGCTGGGGTGGAGAAGGGCGTGCGGGTGATGAGCGACATCAACCTGTTCCTGGCCTGTGCGCTGTTGCTGTTCGTGTTGTTCGCAGGCCCAACCCAGCACCTGTTCAA
Organism: Pseudomonas sp. NPDC089758; assembly: GCF_044748705.1. Classification (NCBI taxonomy): domain Bacteria; kingdom Pseudomonadati; phylum Pseudomonadota; class Gammaproteobacteria; order Pseudomonadales; family Pseudomonadaceae; genus Pseudomonas; species Pseudomonas sp. NPDC089758. Next base: position 25,032 of record NZ_JBIVGN010000020.1, on the reverse strand, counting down.
CACCCTGATCCAGAACCTGGGTGATTACCTCGGCGCGCTACCCCGCAAGAGCTTCGACGTGTATGCCTACGGCGAAAACCGTGACTGGCTGGGTGGCTGGACGGTGTTCTACTGGGCCTGGTGGATTGCCTGGGCGCCGTTCGTAGGGCTGTTCATCGCCCGCATCTCGCGTGGCCGCACCATTCGTGAATTCGTCTTCGGAGTGCTGCTGATCCCGCTGGGCTTCACCCTGGCGTGGATGTCGATTTTCGGCAACAGCGCGCTGGACCAGGTACTGAACCATGGCATGACGGCGCTTGGGCAGTCGGCCATCGATAACCCGTCGATGAGCCTGTATCTGCTGCTGGAGACCTACCCGTGGAGCAAGGTCGTCATCGCGGTGACGGTGTTCATCAGCTTCGTGTTCTTCGTCACCTCGGCAGACTCGGGCACGGTGGTGCTGTCGACCTTGTCCGCCAAGGACGGCGGTGCTGATGAAGACGGCCCGAACTGGTTGCGGATCTTCTGGGGCGCGATGACTGCGCTGATCACCAGCAGCCTGCTGTTCGCCGGCAGCATCGATTCGCTCAAATCGGCGGTGGTGCTGACCTCGTTGCCGTTCTCGTTGATCCTGCTATGCATGATGTGGGGGCTGCATAAGGCGTTCTACCTGGAGTCGCAGCGCCAGATCGCCCAGTTGCATTCGCTGGCCCCGTTCGCCCAGTCCCGCCGTGGCCGTGGTGGCTGGCGCCAGCGCCTGAGCCAGGCGGTGCATTTCCCGTCACGCGATGAGGTGTACCGCTTCATGGACGATGTGGTGCGCCCGGCGATTGCCGAAGTGCGCGAGGTGTTCGAGCAGAAAGGTCTGGTGTTGGTGACCCAGGATGATCCCAGCCACGACAACGTCAGCCTGAAAGTCGGCCACGGTGAGGAGCAGCCGTTCATCTATCAGGTGCAGATGCGGGGGTATTTCACACCGTCGTTCGCGCTGGGTGGGTTGGGCTCTCAGGACTTGAAGAACCGCCGTTATTACCGCGCGGAGGTGCATCTTAGCGAGGGCAGCCAGAACTACGACCTGGTGGGCTACAGCAAGGAGCAGATCATCAACGACATCCTCGACCAGTACGAACGGCATATGCAGTTCTTGCACTTGGTCCGCTAGAGCGCCGGGGCCGCTGTGCGGCCCTTTCGCCGGCAAGCCGGCTCCCACAAGGCGCTGCGTTAACTTTAGAAATTGGTAAGACAGTTGCTCCCGCAATCTGGACTGCCCCAGGAAATTGGTTTGGTGTCCAAGCTCTTGGGTGCAGTCCAAACCTGTGCTGGCTTGCCGGCGATTCGAGGCCAACGGCCTCGTCCGCCACCCTCAGAACGGCGCATCCCCCAAGATGGTCGCCCGATGCATCACCCGCCGGTTGGGTCGGTAATCATCCACCGCAAAATGCTGGGTGACGCGGTTGTCCCAGAATGCCACGTCGTTCTCCTGCCAACGCCAGCGGATGCTGAACTCCGGCCGCGTCGCATGGGTGAACAGCAGCTTGAGCAATGCTTCACTCTCCAGTTCGCTGAGCTCATTGATGCGTGTGGTGAACCCTTCATTGACGAACAACGCCTTGCGCCCGCTCACCGGGTGGGTACGCACTACCGGGTGCGACAGCGGCGGGTTGTTACGCCGGGTGGCTTCCCAGCGTGCCAGGTCTTCAGGCGTAGTGCCGAAGCGCTCGAGCGGGAACGACTTGGTGAAATCGTGCGTTGCAGTCAGGCCATCGAGCATCTCGCGCAGCGGCGCCGACAGGGCTTGGTACGCGGCAATGCCGCTGGCCCACAGGGTATCGCCGCCATAGGCCGGCAACTGCTTGGCACTGAGCACCGCACCCAGCGCCGGGGTCGGTAGGAAGGTTACGTCGGTGTGCCACACGGCATTATCGCGTACGTCGGTGACCGCGGTGTCGAGGATCAGCACCTGCGGGGTTTGCGGGACGTTGGGATAGATCGGGTGGATGTGCAGGTCGCCGAAGCGCGCGGCGAAGCGCGCTTGCTGCTCAGGCGTGATCGGTTGGTCCCGGAAGAACAGCACCTGGTGTTGCAGCAGCGCCTGCTCGATGGCATCGCGCTGCTCGGCAGTCATCTCGCGGCTGATGTCCACGCCGCTGATCTGGGCACCAAGGGCCGGGCTGAGGGGGGTAACGGTAAGCGTCATGTCTTTTTCACTCCAGGCGCCGGGTAGCCGGCGTGGTCGGTCAGCAACCCGTCAGTGGCTTTGCCCATGCCAGGGCACCAGCTTGCGCTGCAGGGCGCGCAGGCCCATCTCCAGGGCGAAGGCGATCAGGGCGATCAGCAGGATGCCCAGCACTACCACGTCAGTCACCAGGAACTGCGCCGCCGACTGCACCATGAAGCCCAGGCCGCTGGTGGCAGCGATCAGTTCGGCGGCTACCAGGGTCGACCAGCCCACACCCAGGCCGATACGGATACCGGTGAGGATATCGGGCAGGGCACTGGGCAGGATCACGTGGCGGATCAGTTGCACCTTGGTCGCCCCCAGCGATTGCGCAGCGCGCAACCTGGCCGGATCGACGGTGCGCACGCCGGTAGCCGTGGCGATCGCGATCGGGGCGAAGATTGCCAGGTAGATGAGCAGCACCTTGGACAGCTCGCCGATACCGCACCAGATGACGATCAGCGGCAGGTAGGCCAGGGGCGGTATGGGGCGGTAGAACTCGATCAGTGGGTCGAGAATGCCGCGGGCTACACGGTTGTAGCCGATGGCGATACCAACCGGGATGGCGGTCAAGGTCGCAGCAACCAGCGCCAGGCCGATGCGCCCCAGGCTAGCGCCCAAGTGTTGCCACAGGCTGGCGTCCATGTAGCCTTGGGTGAGCAAGCTCCAGGCTTTGGCCAGGATGTCGCCGGGCGTAGGCAGGAACAGGGGCTCGATCCAGCCGGCGGCGGTCACCAGCCACCAGACCAGCAGCAGGCTGGCCAGGGTTAGCGTGCTGATCCAGCGGGTGGAAAGCTGGCGGCGCGCTTTTTCGACGGGCCGCGCGTGGCTGTCGCGCTTGCTGGCGACCGGCAGATCAAGGCTGCTCATGCGTGCTCCTGCAGGCTTTGGCGTTGGGAGAAAACCCGCGCCAGCACGTGCTCGCGGGTTTCAATGAAGCGGGGGTCAGACTTGATCGCCCGAGCGGACTCGCCAGCGGCATAACGTTGGCCGAAGCCCAGCTGCAGGCGCTCGACCACACGGCCCGGGTCTGGGGCCAGCAGCACCAGCTCGGTTGCAAGGAATACGGCTTCCTCAATGTCGTGAGTAATAAGGAACACCGGTTTGGCAGTGCGCTGCCAGACTTGCAGCAGCAGTTCCTGCATCTGCTCGCGGGTGAACGCGTCAAGGGCGCCGAACGGCTCGTCCATCAGCAGTACCCTTGGTTCGGCCGCCAGCGCGCGGGCCAGGCCCACGCGCTGCTTCTGGCCGCCGGACAGTTGCCAGATGCGCCGCTCGCCAAAGCCATCCAGATCGACCAGGGCCAGCAGTTGCCGTGCCTTGGCCTCCCGCTCTGCGCGGGCCACACCGGCCAGCTCCAAACCGAAAGCGACATTGCCCAGCACGTTCTGCCACGGCAGCAGGGCATCGTCCTGAAACACCACGCCGCGTTCGGCGCCGGGGCCTTGCACCTCAACGCCGTCAAGGGTGATACGCCCGCCGCTGGGGGTGACGAAGCCCGCGATAAGGTTGAGCAGCGACGTCTTGCCGCTGCCGGAGGGCCCCAGCGCGACCAGCAACTGGCCTGGGCCCAGGCTGAGGTTGATGTCCGCCAGCACAGGAGTGCTGGCGCCGGGGTACTGTGCGCTGATGCGCTCCAGTTCTAGCAAGGCCATGACGGGCTCCGGATCAATTGGGCAGGAACTTGGCGCTGACGTAGGCCGAGTAGTCCGGCAACACGGCGTCGACCTTGCCTTGCTGCTTGAGGAAGGTGGCGGTGTCGGTCAGTGCTTGAGTGGTCGGTGCGCCCAGGGCGTTGGCCTGGTCGGCGGCCAGCGGGTAGACGTTACCCTCCAACAGCACCGGGATATCGCTGGCCTTGGCGCCGGACAGCTTCACCAGCTTGGCCACGTTGTCCTTGTTGGCCAGCCAGGCCGCCGGGTCTTTGCGGTAGTCGGCGTAGGCGTCGAGGGTGACCTTGGCAAAGGCTTTGACCACCTCGGGGTGCTTGTCGGCGAAGTCCTTGCGCACGATCCAGGCATCGAAGGTGGGTGCGCCTTTTTCTGCCAGTTCCCCGGAGGTGATCAGTACCTTGCCGTTCTCCTTGGCCACGCCCAGTGCCGGGTCCCAAACGTACGTGGCATCGATGTCACCGCGCTTCCAGGCCGCGATGATCGCCGGTGGGGCGAGGTTGAGGATCTGCACCTTGGACGGGTCGATGTTCCAGCTTTTGAGCGCGGCCAAGAGGCTGTAGTGGCCGGTCGAAACGAAAGGCACTGCGACCTTCTTGCCGATCAGGTCTTGTGGGGTCTTGATGCTGTCGCGGGCCACCAGCGCTTCGCCGGCGCCGATCTGGGTGGCGATCAGGAAGGTTTCCACCGGCAGCTTGCGGCTGGCAGCAGCGGCCAGCGGGCTGGAGCCCAGGTAGCCGATCTGCACGTCGCCGCTGGCCACCGCAGTGATCACATCGGCGCCGTTATCGAACTTGCGCCAGTCGATGCTGGCCTTGCTGGCTTTTTCGTAGTCGCCATCGACCTGGGCCACCTTGGCCGGGTCGACGGTGGTCTGGTAGGCGACTGTGAGGTCGGCGGCTTGGGCGAACCAGCTGGTGCCGGCGAGGGCCAGGGCAGCGAACAGGCGCAGTGGAGCGTGCGGGATCATGGTCGGACCTCTTGTCAGACAATCGAAGTGATGAATGGCAAGAAGGCTAGATGATCTAAGAAATATAAAATAAATAACTTTTTGGAATTAGCATAGGAGCCATTCGCTTTAAGACCTAGGGCGTGGCGGGGCTTTGGGGCGAAGACCTAATGCGATGCTAGGTTTTTATCGGCTGCACAGCTCAATTGGGAATAAAGCTATGAGCAAACGTTTGCAAATAACCTAAAGCTATTACAGGCCCGTGCCGATACAATTTTTGGCAGTAAAGGTTTCGACCATATGCCTTAAAAATCTTAGAAATTCATACAACGGTCATTTTGGATTTATAGGATTGTCATTATCCTGTAGCACAGGTGGCGTCTTAGACCAAAGTCGTGAAATGTTCAGTAACGATTGACTTGTTGGTCATTCTTTGTGACTAAATCGCCAATCCACGGTGAGCGGGGCATCAGATCCTGCCGCCAGCGATACACAAAAATTAGAACGTAGAGGAGCAAAACATGTACAAGTCCAGCCTGGCTCTGGCCGTGGCACTGGGGGTTCTCGCCCAGCAAGCAGGCGCTGCCGGTTTCGTTGAAGACAGCAAACTGTCGCTTAGCTCGCGCACCATGTATTTCAATGGCGACAACCGTGACGGTGGTGCTGACAACCGTGAATCGGGTCAGGGCTTCAAGCTCGACTATCTGTCCGGTTTCACCGAAGGTACCGTTGGGTTTGGTGTTGATGTCCAAGCTCTGTGGGGCATTCATCTGGACGGCGGCCGTGGCAAGCATCCAGACACCAGCAGTTTCTTCCCAAGCGACTCCGACGGGTCCGCTGAGAGCCAGTGGGCACGTCTCGGTGCTAACGCCAAAGCTCGCTTCTCCAAGACTGAAGTCCACTACGGCAGCGCTCTGGCGCCAAACCTGCCAATCCTCGTTTCCAACGATGGCCGTCTGCTGCCCCAGACCTTCGAGGGTGGCACCATCCAGTCGAAGGAAATCGACAACCTGACCATCAACGCCGGTCAGTTGACCCACGCCATGGGTCGTGCATCGAGCAACCGTACCGGTCTTTCGGTACAGGGTGCTACCGAGGAGAGCAACAAGTTCCGCTACGCCGGTCTGGATTACAAGCTCACTCCCGACCTGACCTTGCAGTACTACTACTCGAATCTGGAAGACTTCTACAAGCAGCACTTCCTGGGTGCCACTCACGTCTTCAAGATTGCTGACGATCAGTCGTTCAAAACCGACCTGCGCTACTTCGATAGCAGCAAGGACGGTCGCAATGGTGAGGCTGGCTACGAGTTCAAAAACAACAACGGCTATGCCAAGAACCCAGGTGAAGTGGACAACAAGACTTGGTCCGCCATGTTCACCTACACGCTGGGCGGCCACGCTCTGATGTTGGGTCATCAGCAGGTCAGCGATGACGGTGGCTTCGTCTGGCTGAACCAAGGCAGCCTGGTCGATGAAGGCGCTGGCGGTTCCAGCTTCTACCTGTTCACCGACAGCATGATCAACCAGTTCGCCAAGGCCGGTGAGAACACCACCTTCGGTCAGTACTCGTATGACTTTGCTCGCCTGGGCGTGCCTGGCCTGAAAGCGTCCGTTTCCTACCTGCGTGGTGAAGACGGTCGCAGCACCAATGGTAACGGGACCTTCAGCGAGTGGGAGCGTGATGCTCGCGTTGATTACGTCCTGCAGGAAGGCACCCTTAAAGGTCTGGGCTTCAGCCTGCGCCAAGGCGTCTATCGCGGCACCGGTTCTGGCTCTGCTAACGATCAAGACCAGACCCGCTTCATCGTGAACTACACTTACAACTTCATGTAAGACGTAGTTGCGCAAAAGAGCCTCGCCTAGTGCGAGGCTTTTTTTTGCCCATCGATTTCTTTATTTTTTGGTTATAAATAAAGCGTTATTTATTCTTTTTGTTTTTATTTGAATGAAGGCACATTGAACCCCACAAGGCCAGTCCACAGCACAGGAGCCGCACCCCATGAGCCTCAAACTCGGCGACGTCGCCCCCGATTTCGAACAGGATTCCAGCGAAGGCAAGATCCGCTTCCACGAGTGGCTCGGTAACAGCTGGGGCGTGCTGTTCTCTCACCCGGCCGACTTCACCCCGGTGTGCACCACCGAGCTGGGCCTGACCGCCAAGCTCAAGGACGACTTCGCCAAACGTGGGGTCAAGGCCATTGCCCTGTCCGTGGACCCGGTCGACTCGCACCACAAATGGATCGAGGACATCAACGAGACTCAGAACACCGTGGTCAACTTCCCGATCATCGCCGACGCCGACCGCAAGGTTTCCGACCTGTACGACCTGATACACCCGAACGCCAGCGACACCTTGACCGTGCGCTCGCTGTTCGTCATCGACCCGAACAAGAAGGTGCGCCTGACCATCACTTATCCGGCCAGTACCGGGCGCAACTTCAACGAAATACTGCGGGTAATCGACTCGCTGCAGCTCACCGACAACCACAAGGTCGCCACGCCAGGTAACTGGCAGGACGGCGACGAAGTGGTGATCGTGCCATCGCTGAAGGATGAGGAAGAGATCAAGCAGCGCTTCCCAAAAGGCTACCGCGCCGTAAAACCCTACCTGCGACTCACCCCCCAACCTAATCGCTGAGGCGAGCGGCAAGCGGCAAGCGGCAAGCTACAAGCTACAAGCTACAAGCTACAAGCTACAAGCTACAAGCTACAAGCTACAAGCTACAAGCTACAAGCGGGGCCAGTTTTTTCTTGAAGTTTGCGGCTTACAGCTTACAGCTTGCGGCTTACAGCTTACAGCTTGCAGCTTACAGCTTGCAGCTTGCAGCTTGCAGCTTGCAGCTTGCAGCTTGCAGCTTGCAGCTTACAGCTTACAGCTTGCAGCTTGCAGCTTGCAGCTTGCAGCTTGCAGCTTGCCACCTTACTCGCCCGTCAACGAGGCAAGCAGGTGCAACCCGAACCTACTCGCACAGGAGAGCGCCATGCGCACAGTCTTCTTGCGTCGTGGTCTGGTCGCCCTGTTTGCGGCGGCTGTGTCCTTCGGCGCCATTACCCAAGCCCAGGCTGAAAGCCTGCGCATCGGCTATCAGAAATACGGCACCCTGGTGCTGCTCAAAGCCAAGGGCACGCTGGAGAAGCGCCTGGCCGATCAGGGCGTCCAGGTGCAATGGACCGAATTCCCCGGTGGCCCGCAGCTGCTCGAAGGCTTGAATGTCGGCTCTATCGACTTTGGCGTAACCGGTGAAACGCCCCCGGTATTCGCTCAGGCTGCTGGGGCCGATCTGCTCTATGTCGCCTACGAACCGCCTGCGCCGCGCAGTGAAGCGATCCTTGTGCCAAAGGGTTCGCCGATCCAGTCGGTGAAGGAGCTCAAGGGCAAGAAGGTTGCCCTCAACAAAGGCTCGAACGTTCATTACCTGCTGGTCCGCGCCCTGGAAGAGGCGGGCCTCAAGTACAGCGACATACAGCCCGTCTACCTGCCGCCGGCCGATGCCCGCGCCGCGTTCGAGCGTGGCAGCGTCGATGCCTGGGTGATCTGGGACCCGTACCAGGCTGCCGCCGAACAGCAGCTGCAGGCACGCACCCTGCGTGACGGCAAAGCGCTGGTCGACAACCACCAGTTCTACCTGGCCACCCGCAACTACGCGACCCAGCATCCGGCTGTGATCAACGCCCTCATCGAAGAAGTACGCGCCGTGGGCAGATGGTCGCAGGCCAACCCTCAGGAAGTGACCGACCAGGTCGCTCCGCTGCTCGGGCTGCCCGCCGACATCACCCTGACCTCAGTCAAACGCCAAGGCTACGGTGCCGCGCCGCTGACACCCGAGGTGGTGGCCGCACAACAGAGAATCGCCGACACCTTCCACGCGCTGAAGCTGATTCCCAAGCCGCTGAGCATCAAGGACGTGATCTGGACACCCCCGGCCAAGGTCGCCAGCGCGCCTTGATCGATTCGCCTGTGCCGGGGCGCCGCTTTGGCCCTCGCCACCTTTGAGGAGACAACTCCAATGAGCCTTAACATTTTCTGGTTCCTCCCGACCCATGGTGACGGCAAGTACCTGGGCACATCCGAGGGCGCCCGCGCGGTCGACCACGGTTACCTGCAGCAGATCGCGCAGGCCGCCGACCGCCTTGGTTTTGCTGGGGTGCTGATCCCTACCGGGCGTTCCTGCGAGGACTCGTGGCTGGTGGCAGCGTCGCTGATTCCCGTGACCCAGCATCTGAAATTCCTGGTTGCCCTGCGCCCAGGCATCATTTCGCCGACCGTGGCAGCACGTCAGGCTGCAACGTTGGACCGCCTGTCCAATGGCCGTGCGCTGTTCAACCTGGTGACCGGTGGCGACCCCGATGAACTGGCGGGTGATGGGCTGCACCTGAACCACCAGGAGCGCTACGAAGCCTCGGTCGAGTTCACCCGTATCTGGCGCAAGGTGCTGGAAGGCGAAAACGTCGATTACGACGGCAAGCACATCCAGGTGAAGGGCGCCAAGCTGCTTTACCCGCCGATCCAGCAACCACGTCCGCCGCTGTATTTCGGCGGTTCTTCGCAGGCCGCTCAGGACCTGGCCGCCGAACAGGTCGAGTTGTACCTGACCTGGGGCGAGCCGCCGGCAGCCGTCGCCGAGAAGATCGCCCAGGTGCGCGAAAAAGCCGCTGCGCAAGGCCGCGAAGTACGCTTCGGCATTCGCCTGCACGTGATCGTGCGCGAAACCAACGAACAAGCATGGGCTGCGGCTGACCGCCTGATCTCGCACCTGGACGATGACACCATCGCCCGTGCCCAGGCCTCGCTGGCGCGCTTCGACTCGGTGGGCCAGCAGCGCATGGCTGCGCTGCACGGCGGCAACCGTGACAACCTGGAAGTCAGCCCCAACTTGTGGGCAGGCGTTGGCCTGGTACGTGGCGGTGCCGGCACCGCCCTGGTGGGCGATGGCCCGACTGTTGCGGCGCGGGTGAAGGAATATGCCGACCTGGGGATCGATACCTTCATCTTCTCGGGTTATCCACACCTGGAAGAAGCGTATCGGGTTGCCGAACTGCTGTTCCCGCACCTTGATATACAGCGCCCGGAGCAACCGAAAACCGGAGGCTACTTGAGCCCGTTCGGCGAGATGGTCGCCAACGACATCCTGCCCAAGTCTGTGTCGCAGAGCTGAGGGCCTGGCCATGAGTCGTGCAACATCCTCCACCCTGACCCAGCGCCTGGCGCCGTGGGCACTGCCGGTGCTGCTGTTGGCAGTCTGGCAACTGGCGGTCAGCGCTGGCTGGCTGTCGACGCGCATCTTGCCAGCACCTAGCGCAGTGGTCAGCGCAGGTGTCGAGCTGGTGCGTAGCGGCGATATCTGGACCCACCTGGCCATCAGCGGCTGGCGTGCCGGCCTGGGCTTTCTGATCGGTGGCAGCATTGGGCTGGTGCTGGGCTTCATCACCGGCCTGTCGAACTGGGGCGAGCGCCTGCTCGACAGCTCGGTGCAGATGATCCGCAACGTGCCGCATCTGGCGCTGATCCCACTGGTGATCCTGTGGTTCGGTATCGACGAGTCGGCAAAGATCTTCCTGGTCGCGCTGGGCACGCTGTTCCCGATCTACCTGAACACCTACCACGGCATCCGCAATGTCGACCCGGCGCTGGTGGAAATGGCGCGTAGCTACGGCTTGTCCGGCTTCAGCCTGTTCCGTCAGGTGATCCTGCCGGGTGCACTGCCATCGATCCTGGTGGGCGTGCGCTTCGCACTGGGTTTCATGTGGCTGACCCTGATCGTGGCCGAGACCATTTCAGCGAACGCCGGCATCGGTTACCTGGCGATGAACGCCCGTGAGTTCCTGCAGACCGACGTGGTGGTACTGGCCATCGTTCTGTATGCCGTGCTCGGCAAACTTGCCGACCTCGCCGCTCGTGGCCTGGAGCGTGTGTGGCTGCGCTGGCACCCGGCCTATCAAGTGGCCAGGAAGGAGGGCGCATGACCGTGCTCAAGGAACAGCCGCCACGCCTGTTGCGTGGCATCCCGCTGGCCTGCAACGGCCTGCGCAAGACCTTTGGCCAGCGCGAAGTCTTGAAGGGCATCGACCTGCACATTCCGGCGGGGCAGTTCGTGGCCATCGTTGGCCGCAGCGGCTGCGGCAAAAGCACCTTGTTGCGGCTGCTGGCCGGGCTCGACCAGCCTACGGGCGGGCAGTTGCTGGCCGGCGCTGCGCCGCTGGAAGAGGCCCGTGAAGAAACCCGCCTGATGTTCCAGGACGCTCGCTTGCTGCCGTGGAAGAAGGTGATCGACAACGTTGGCCTGGGCCTGTCGGGTGACTGGCGCCCCCGTGCGCTGCAAGCGCTGGAGGCGGTTGGCCTGGCTGACCGCGCCAATGAATGGCCGGCAGCCCTGTCGGGTGGCCAGAAACAGCGCGTGGCCTTGGCGCGTGCGCTGATCCACCAGCCACGCCTGCTGCTGCTGGACGAGCCGCTGGGTGCGCTGGATGCATTGACCCGTATCGAGATGCAGCAACTGATAGAACGCCTGTGGCGTGAGCACGGCTTCACCGTGCTGCTGGTCACTCACGATGTCAGCGAGGCGGTTGCCGTGGCTGATCGGGTGATCCTGATCGAGGACGGCGAAGTCGGGCTCGACCTCACCGTCGACCTGGCACGGCCCCGCGCGCGCGGTACACACCGCCTGGCCGCGCTGGAAAGCGAAGTGCTCAACCGTGTTCTGTCGGCACCGGGCACTGCGCCCGAGCCGGATCCTGTAGCCCCTCTGCCCACGCAATTGCGTTGGGCGCATTAAACGACTCACTCACCAGACTGAAGCCATAGAGAAGGAAGACCATCATGACCATCAAAGCCATCAACGTCCGTAACCAGTTCAAAGGCACCGTGAAAGAAATCCTCGAAGGCCCGGTACTGTCGGAAATCGACGTGCAGACGGCCTCAGGTATCGTCACATCCGTGATCACCACCCGCTCGGTAAAAGAGCTGGAGCTGCAGGTGGGCAGTGAAGTGATTGCGTTCGTGAAGTCCACCGAGGTGTCCATCGCCAAGCTGTAATGGCCGTGGCGGCGCTGTGCGACCCAGTCGCGGCTTGGACCGCGAATGGGCCGCCATATGGCGTCAGGCGAGTCCCAGCCCGCGTGACCAATCGATCCGCACCACGCCTCGCTCTTGCAGCTACAGCTGAGGGCCTGGCTCAGGGCGCTGTGTGGCGTTTACCCAGAAACGGTGGCAGGTAGAGCCCCAGATACGCCTCGCATACCCGCATCCCTTCTTCTGCCATGCGCGGCGTGATCTGTTCATGCAGCTGCATCGAGCGGGCATAGACCCGGTCACTGAGCTCCATGGCCAAGGCAAACACATCCACATCCAGCGGCATCGCCGGCAGGTGGAAATGCTGGTCGAACAGCTTGTGCATCAAGTCGCCCAGTTCCATGTCGTGCTGCCGGTCGGCCTGCACCACTTCGCTCAGGCCATGCTGCGCCAGAATCAGCTGCCGCGCCGCCGCATCCTCGTTGTAGATGGCAAGCATGCGCTCTTCGATCAGCCGTGACAGTTGCTGCCAGGTGCTCAATGCGCTGCTGTCGATCGGTGCGCTCAGGGCTTCGCGAAACGCCCGGTGCACATCGGCTGTCAGGGCTTCCAGCAAGGCCGGCACGCTGGCGAAGAAGTGATACACCGACGAGGGTGGAATCTGCGCCCGCTCGGCCACGCTGTAGATGGAAAGTGCCGCCACCCCTTGTTCAGCCAGCAGTTCGCGCGCCGCCGCCAGGATGGCTTCGATCCTGGCCTGGCTGCTGGCGCGCGGCTTGCGCGGGGTGGTCGAGCGGTTCATCAGTTGCTGATTGCCAGGATACTGGCCTGGTAGGCGCCGACGAACAGGTCGAAGTCACCGACTTCCTCTTGCTCCAGCTCGGACTGCTTGGCGAGCGATTCGCGTGCCAGCGTTTCGAATGCCTGCTGCTTGTCGTTGCTCAGTGGCTGCTCGCGGAAAGCCTCGGCGTGGAGCCGGCTTTGGCGAAGCGAGAACTGGACGAAGCTTTCGTCATGCTCGGCCATGCGTGCCAACACCTGGGCAGAGGGGGTCAGCGAGGCGTCGTCGACCTTGGCCTGCTGGGCATCCAGGGCCTTGGCGTGCTCATCAGAGCCTTGCGCCTGGTCGAGCAGGTTGGCCAATAGCCGGATACGCTCGATCAGTTCACTGGCCCAGTCTTTCAGGCCGATCGGCAGGCCATTGCGGCGCAGCTCAAGGCCTGGGCGACGGCCCTCCTTGACCACGGTCAGGAAGTTGTCGGTGCACTGGCCGCATTCGCCGTTGTCCAGCTGCGGGCTGTCTTCCAGCGCACAGAACAGCAGGAACGCATCGATGAAGCGCGCCTCGGTGAGGTCGATGCCTACCGGCAGGAACGGGTTGATGTCCAGGCAACGCACCTCGACATACTGCACGCCGCGGGAGGTCAGGGCCTGGATCGGCCGTTCGCCGGAGTAGGTGACACGTTTGGGGCGAATGTTCGAGTAGTACTCGTTCTCGATCTGCAGGATGTTGGTGTTCAACTGCACCCATTCGCCGTCGACATGCGTGCCGATCTCCACGTAGGGCGGGTAGGGCGTGCCCACTGCCTTGCGCAGGCTGTCGGTATAACTGGCCAGGTTGTTGTAGCAGGGCGTCAGGCCCGCCTGAGCATTGCTCTGGTAACCCAGGTCGCTCATGCGCAGGCTGGTGGCGTAGGGCAGGTACAGGGTTTCGGCGTCCAGCTCTTCGAGCTGGTGCGGGCGGCCGCGCAGGAAGCCTTTGTCCAGGGCTGGCGAAGCACCGAACAGGTACATCAGCAGCCAGCTGTAACGGCGGAAGTTGCGGATCAGCGCAATGTACGCCGCCGATTGATAGTCGCGGTCGCTCTGGTCGTTGCCTTCGGCGGCGCGCAGCAGGGGCCACAGCGCTTCAGGCAACGAGAAGTTGTAGTGGATGCCGGCGATGCACTGCATGGTGCGGCCGTAGCGCAGGGCCAGGCCCTTGCGGTAGACGTGCTTCAGCTTGCCGATGTTCGAGGTCCCGTACTCGGCGATCGGGATGTCCTCCTCGGCCGGCAGCGTGCACGGCATCGACGGGCTCCACAGCAGTTCGTCGCCAAGCTTGCTGTAGACGAAACGGTGGGTTTGCTCGAGGCTTTCCAGCACCTGGGCCGGGTCAGCCAGGGCCGGGGTGATGAACTCCAGCAGCGACTCGGAATAATCGGTGGTTATCTGCTCGTTGGTCAGCGCCGAACCCAGGCTTTCCGGGTGTGGGGTCTGAGCCAGGCGACCTTCGTCGGTGACGCGCAGGCATTCGCGCTCAATACCGTGCAGGCACTGCTTGAGCAGGGGAAGATTGGCGCCGAGCAGGCTCAGGCGGCGGTTGAGGAGGTCGCTCAAGATGGTTTCCTTCACGCATCAGTCGCCCCAATATGGGGGTAGAGTTGACGGTCTACAAGGGTAGGAGGAAAGGAACTGGCGTTGTCGCCTGGTTTACGCGGTTACGGCAGTGCCAGCGCACTGCCGCAAAATACCGCAGATACCATTTGGTGAGCTAGAGAACTGCGAAGGTTCCCTGCGCTTTGGCGACCAGTTTGTCGCCTTGGACTACGTCGGCGTCGACCACCAAGGTCCGCCGCCCGGCGTGCAGCACCCGCGCCGTGCACAGTACCTCGCCGTCACCGACCGCGCGCATGTAGTTGATCTTGCATTCGATGGTCACGCTCTGCTGGTCAAAGCCATGGCTGGCCGAGCAGGCCAGGCCCATGGCGATGTCCACCAGGCTGAAGATGGCCCCGCCGTGCAGCTTCTGGCCGCGGTTGCGCAGGTGCGGCTCAAGCGCCAGAGCCACCTCTGCCACGCCGGTGTCCAGGCGTTGCAGGCGGCAGCCCAGCAGCTGGCTGTAGGCGCTTTCAACCAGCGCCTTGGGGATCTCCATCACTTCTTCTTCAACTGCTTGGCGTTGGCAAAGAGCGCAGCCATGGCGTTGTTCGCCGGTGCGGCGCTAGCGGTTTCGCGCTGGCGCGGTGCCTGCTGCTGGCGGTTGCCGCCATTGCCACGGTTGCCACCGCGGTTGCCTTCGACTTTTTCGCCTGGGGTATCGCTCATGCGCATGGACAGGCCGACACGCTTGCGCGGGATGTCCACTTCCATGACCTTGACCTTGACCACGTCGCCGGCCTTGACCGCCTCGCGCGGGTCCTTGACGAACTTCTCGGACAGCGCCGAGATGTGCACCAGGCCGTCCTGGTGCACGCCGATGTCGACGAAAGCACCGAAGTTGGTGACGTTGGTGACCACCCCTTCGAGAATCATGCCAGGCTCCAGGTCCTTGAGGTCTTCGACGCCGTCCTGGAAGGTGGCGGTCTTGAACTCGGGGCGCGGGTCACGCCCGGGCTTGTCCAGTTCCTGGAGGATGTCGGTGACGGTGGGCAGGCCGAAGGTTTCGTCGGTGAACTGCTTGGGGTCCAGGCGCTTGAGGAAGCCGCTGTCGCCGATGAGCGAGCGGATGTCACGGCCGGTGTCGGCGGCGATGCGTTTCACCAGCGGGTAGGCCTCCGGGTGCACGGCGGAGGCATCCAGCGGGTTGTCGCCGTTCATGACGCGCAGGAAGCCGGCGGCCTGCTCGAAGGTTTTCTCGCCCAGCCGGCTGACCTTCTTGAGTGCGGCACGGGTGGCGAACGGGCCATTGGCATCGCGGTGCGCGACGATGTTCTGCGCCAGGGTGGCGTTGAGGCCAGAGATACGGGTCAGCAGCGCGACCGAAGCGGTGTTGACGTCCACACCCACGGCGTTCACACAGTCTTCGACCACAGCGTCCAGCCCGCGCGCCAGCTTCACCTGGGATACATCGTGCTGATACTGGCCGACACCGATGGATTTGGGGTCGATCTTCACCAGTTCGGCCAACGGGTCCTGCAGGCGGCGGGCAATCGACACGGCGCCACGGATCGAGACGTCCAGGTCAGGGAATTCACGGGCAGCCAGCTCCGATGCCGAGTACACCGACGCTCCGGCTTCGGACACCATGATCTTGGTGATCTTCAGCGCCGGGTATTTTTTAACCAGCTCAGCGATCAGCTTGTCGCTTTCGCGGCTGGCGGTGCCGTTGCCAATGGCGATCAGCTCCACCGAGTGCTTGGCGCACAGCGCAGCCAGTACCGAAATCGTGCGGTCCCAGTCGTTGCGTGGCGCGTGCGGATAGACCGTCGCGGTGTCCAGCAGCTTGCCGGTGGCATCGACCACTGCGACCTTGCAGCCGGTACGCAGGCCCGGGTCGAAGCCCAGGGTGGCACGCGGGCCGGCCGGGGCGGCCAGCAGCAAGTCATGCAGGTTGTGGGCGAAGACATTGATCGCCTCGCTTTCGGCGTTGTCGCGCAACTCACCGAACAGGTCGGTTTCCAAGTGGGTGTACAGCTTGACCTTCCAGGTCCAGCGCACCACCTCGCCCAGCCACTTGTCAGCCGGGCGGTTGCGGTTTTCCACGCCGAAGTGCCCGCCAATCATCATTTCGCAGGGGTGCAGGGTGCCCGGCAGCTCTTCGCCGACTTTCAGCGATGCGCTCAGCACGCCTTCGTTACGGCCGCGGAAAATCGCCAGTGCGCGGTGCGACGGGCAATTGCGCAGCAGTTCGTCATGGGCGAAATAGTCGCGGAACTTGGCACCTTCCTCTTCCTTGCCAGCCACCACGCGGGCACTGAGCACCGCTTCCTGCTTGAGGAAGTTGCGCAGCTTGTCGAGCAGGGCAGCGTCCTCGGCGAAGCGCTCCATGAGGATGTACTTGGCGCCCTCGAGGGCGGCCTTGACGTCGGCGACACCCTTTTGGGCATCGACGAAGCGCGCCGCTTCGCTTTCCGGCGCCAGTTGCGGGTCGTTGAACAGGCCGTCGGCCAACTCGCCCAGGCCCGCTTCCAGGGCGATCTGGCCCTTGGTGCGGCGCTTTTGCTTGTAGGGCAGGTAAAGGTCTTCGAGGCGGGTCTTGGTGTCGGCCAGCTTGATCTCGCGGGCCAGTTCAGGGGTCAGCTTGCCCTGTTCCTCGATGCTGGACAGGATGCTCGCACGGCGCTCGTCCAGCTCGCGCAGGTAGCGCAGGCGCTCTTCCAGGTGCCGCAACTGGGTGTCGTCCAGGCTACCGGTCACTTCCTTGCGGTAACGGGCGATGAAGGGCACGGTCGAGCCTTCGTCCAACAGGCCCACGGCCGCCTCGACCTGCTGAGGGCGTACGCCCAGTTCCTCGGCGATACGGCTGTTGATGCTGTCCATGTAAACCACCTGACAATTGTGAATACGGGGGCTGCGAGGCGCTTGTTCCGCCCGGCGGCGCTGGATGAAAGCCGCGCATTATACCCATCGGAGAAGGCTTGCGGTGATGGCGCCAGGCCAGTCGCCGAGGCCGGGAACTGGCGCCGGGGGAAAAATCTGCTAACAATGCTCACGGCACGCGTGGCAATGGCTACGCCATAATGCGCGGCGATCTCAGAGGAGTTATTCATGACCGGCACCGCAAATACCGCTGAAGGTGACAAGATTCTCATCGTCGACGACGATCCGGGGCTCAGCAGCCTGCTGGAACGTTTCTTCACCAGCAAGGGCTACCGTGCCCGCGCGGTGCCCAACACCGAACAGATGGACCGCCTGCTGCAGCGCGAGGTGTTCAACCTGGTGGTGCTCGACCTGATGCTGCCCGGCGAGGATGGCTTGTCAGCGTGCAAGCGCCTGCGCCAGTCGAACAACCAGATCCCGATCATCATGCTCACCGCCAAGGGTGACGAGCTCAGCCGCATCAAGGGGCTTGAGCTGGGCGCTGACGATTACCTGGGCAAGCCGTTCAACCCGGACGAGCTGATGGCGCGGGTCAAGGCCGTGTTGCGCCGTCAGGCACCCACGGTGCCGGGCGCCCCGGGCAGCGAGGACGAGTTGGTCACCTTCGGCGATTACGAGCTGTCGCTGGCCACCCGTGAACTCAAGCGTGGTGAAGAAGTGCACATGCTCACCACCGGTGAGTTCGCCGTGCTCAAGGCGCTGGTCATGCACGCCCGCGAGCCGTTGACCCGCGACAAGCTGATGAACCTGGCCCGTGGCCGAGAGTGGGATGCCCTGGAGCGCTCGATCGACGTACAGATCTCGCGCCTGCGCCGCATGATCGAACCGGACCCGTCCAAACCGCGGTATATCCAGACTGTGTGGGGCGTAGGTTACGTCTTCGTACCGGACGGAAACGCCAGCAAATGAACGCTGGCCTTCGATGAAAACTCCGGTCTGGTTCCCGCAGAGCTTCTTCGCCCGTACCCTGTGGCTGGTGCTGATCGTCGTCCTGTTCTCCAAGGCGTTGACCCTGGTCTACCTGCTGATGAACGAGGACGTGCTGGTCGATCGGCAATACAGCCATGGTGTGGCGCTGACGCTGCGCGCCTATTGGGCGGCCGATGAAGAAAACCGCGACAAGATTGCCGAAGCCGCAGGCCTGATCCGGGTGACCGGCTCTGGCGTGCCAGAGGGCGAGCAGCACTGGCCCTACAGCGAAATCTATCAACGCCAGATGCAGGCCGAGCTGGGCGAGGACACCGAAGTGCGCTTGCGCATCCACGCACCGCCGGCGTTGTGGGTCAACGCGCCAAGCCTCGGCCCAGGCTGGCTGAAAGTGCCGCTTTATCCGCACCCGTTGCGCGGCCAGAAGATCTGGAACGTGCTTGGCTGGTTCCTGGCCATCGGCCTGTTGTCCACCGCTTCGGCATGGATCTTCGTGCGCCAGCTCAACCAGCCGCTCAAACGCCTGGTGTTCGCTGCCCGCCAGTTGGGCCAGGGTCGCAGTGTGCGTCTGCCGATCAGCGATACGCCGAGCGAAATGACCGAGGTGTATCGCGCGTTCAACCAGATGGCCGAGGATGTCGAGCAGGCCGGGCGTGAGCGCGAGTTGATGCTGGCGGGGGTGTCCCACGATTTGCGCACGCCACTGACGCGTCTGCGTCTGTCGCTGTCCTTGCTCAACAGTGACAACGACCTGAGCGACGACATGGTCCGCGACATCGAAGACATGGATGCGATTCTTGACCAGTTCCTGGCTTTCATTCGCGATGGCCGCGACGAGCCGCTGGAGGAGGTCGACCTGGCCGACCTGGTGCGCGAAGTGGTGGCGCCCTACAACCAGCCGCAAGAGCGTGTGCGCTTGTGCCTCGAGCCTATTCCGCCATTCCCGCTGCGCAGGGTTTCGCTCAAGCGCATGCTGGGCAACCTGATCGGTAATGCGCTGCATCATGCGGGCAAGGGGGTCGAGGTGGCCGCCTATGTGTCGGGCGATGAGAGCGCGCCCTATGTGGTGCTGAGCGTGCTGGACCGGGGCGCGGGGATCGATGAGTCGGAGCTGGAGACCATCTTCAACCCGTTCATTCGTGGGGACCGGGCGCGGGGTGGCAAGGGCACCGGGCTGGGGCTGGCGATCGTCAAGCGGATCGCCGCCCAGCATGGCGGTAATGTCGAGTTGCGCAACCGCTCCGGGGGCGGGATCGAGGCGCGGGTGAGGTTACCGTTGGGGCTGTTGCTACCGCGTAACGCGGTGTGAGCTTTCGCTGCCGACGATGGGGCTGCACGGCAGCCCCGAAACCTCAGCCCTTGCCCTTGGTCCGGGTCTGATTCGGCCCGCCATTTTTCTCCAGATGCTCGATGATCATACCGGCCACGTTCTTGCCGGTTGTCACCTCGATACCTTCCAGCCCCGGTGAGGAATTCACCTCCATCACCAGCGGGCCGTGGTTGGAGCGCAGAATATCCACCCCCGCCACACTCAGGCCCATCACCTTGGCCGCACGAATGGCGGTTATACGTTCTTCGGGGGTGATCTTGATCAGGCTGGCCACACCGCCCCGATGCAGGTTGGAGCGGAACTCGCCTGGTTTGGCCTGGCGCTTCATCGAAGCAATCACCTTGTCGCCTACCACGAAGCAGCGGATATCGGCACCGCCGGCCTCCTTGATGTACTCCTGAACCATGATGTTCTGTTTCAGGCCCATGAACGCTTCGATCACTGACTCGGCTGCTTGGGTCGTCTCGCACAACACCACGCCGATGCCTTGCGTGCCTTCCAGTACCTTGATGACCAGTGGGGCGCCATTGACCATCTGGATCAGGTCGGGGATGTCGTCCGGCGAGTGGGCGAACCCGGTAATGGGCAGGCCGATGCCGCGCCGGGACAACAACTGCAACGAACGCAGCTTGTCACGCGAACGGGCGATGGCCACCGACTCGTTGAGCGGGTAAACGCCCATCATCTCGAACTGGCGCAGCACCGCGCAGCCGTAGAACGTCACTGAGGCGCCGATGCGCGGGATCACTGCATCGAAACCCTCCAGCGGCTTGCCGCGGTAATGGATCTGCGGCTTGTGGCTGGCGATGTTCATGTAGGCGCGCAAGGTATCGATCACCACCATTTCATGGCCACGCTGAGTGCCGGCTTCGACCAGCCGGCGGGTGGAATACAGACGCGGATTGCGCGACAGCACAGCGATCTTCATGCAGCACCTGTGACAGGAGATAGGGTGGCCGGGTAGGCCGGTTTGTCTTGCACGTACTTGAGCCCGGGGTTGACCACCAGTTGGCCGTGAATGAGCGCCTTGGAGCCAAGCAGCAGGCGATAGCGCATGTTCTTGCGGCAGGCGAGGGTGAACTCGACCTCCCAGACGCCATCGCCCAACGCCAACGATGTGCGGATCACGTAACGGGTCTGGGCGTGGCCGTTGGAGCTCTTGATGGTCTTCATCGTCACCAGTGGGGCTTCGCAGCGGCGGTGGCGCAATTGCACGACCGAACCCAGGTGAGCCGTAAAGCGCACCCACGGCTGGCCGTCGCGTTCGAAAGGCTCCACCTCGGTAGCGTGCAGGCTGGAGGTGCTGGCACCGGTATCGATCTTGGCGCGCAGGCCCGCCACACCGAGGTCGGGCAAAGCGACCCACTCACGCAGGCCGATTACAGTCAGATGGTCAAATGTCTTCACGAAGCACACCCTGCGAATGAGGTGGTGAACTGTAAGCACGGCGGGGACTTTTTGCATCCGTCAGTTACGGTAGTACAGTTCGGTTAAAGACAGAATTCGAGGTAACGGGATGGCACACAAAGCGGAAGAGGACGACAAGGTACGCCTGGATAAATGGTTATGGGCGGCGCGGTTCTACAAGACCCGGGCGCTGGCCAAGGCCGCCATCGAAAGTGGCAAGGTGCATTGCCGTGGCGAGCGCTGCAAACCTGGCAAAGAGCCGAGGGTGGGTGACGAGTTCGTGCTGCGTACCGGTTTCGACGAGCGTACCGTGGTGGTCAAGGTGCTGTCGGCGGTACGCAGGGGCGCGCCTGAAGCGCAGGCCCTGTACGCAGAAACCGAGGAGAGTGTGCGCCGCCGTGAGCAGGCAGCCGAGCTGCGCAAGGCCGGGGCGATGGGCGTGACCACCGACGGCCGGCCGAACAAGAAGCAGCGGCGGCAGATTCACCAACTGCACGGTCATTTTGACTGAAAGGGGCTGAGCAGCAGCCCCTGGCCTCTAGCGGAACACCGCCAGGCGCCCGACCAACGGTAGCCTGGCCCCGATGGCAAACAATGGCGCCGTCCACCGCACCAGCAATGCGCTACCCTTTGCCGCTAGCGGCGTATGGCAGCTCCAGCCCAAGGCCAGCACTGCCATCAGCACGCCACCGATGTAGTCATCCTGCCCCCAGTGCGCGCCTGCGACCAGCCGTGGCAGCATGAACAGCAACGCCAGGCCCCAGATCACCAGGTGCTGGACCAGGCGCCGGCTGAACAGGCTCATGAACAAGGCCCAGATCAGCAACACCGAGGCGTGGTCGCCCGGGAAGCTGTTGCTGGAACGGTCCTTCAGCTCCCATGCCTTCTCAAGGTTCGGGTAGTAGTCGCTCAGGTGCACAGCGTTGGTGAATACCATCGATGGGCTGTCATGCTGCCAGCCCATTGCATCCACCCACTTGGAAAACAGCGCGCGAATCACCACTAAGAGGATTAGCGTAACCAGAAAGCCGAAGAAGGCTTCACGCACCTGGCTGGCTTTGAACACCCAGTCGCCGCGGATCAGCACGGCCAGAAGGATCAGGCCAACGACGATGTCGAAGGGCCGCAGGCTGCCGATGGTCCAGACATAGCGCCAGGCGGTGTTGTCGGCCAACGGTGCATTGAGGCTGTGGAACAGCCATTCGTCGAAAGTCAGGCACAGGATCTGGCCAAAGGGCCATAACCAGAAACACAGTAGAGCGATGGGCAGCAACGTGCAGGCTGCCAAGGGGCCCCAGGACCACGTTGCTTTTAACAGTGGTCGATTGTCCATAAAATACCTCTATTGCAATCAGGAATCGGAGCGCCTTGTGAGCGCTCTGTCACGGAATCTCGCAACTGTCAGACATCCCGTGTAACCATTTTGTCATCATTTTTAGATAGCCAAAACCTATGAGCGATTTGCCGGATACCGATTTCACCCAACGTTTCATCTTCGACGACCGCGATATTCGCGGCGAGTGGGTGGCACTCGATGACAGCTACGCCGCAGTGTTGGCTCGTCACGCCTACCCACAGCCCGTTGCCACATTGCTCGGCGAACTGATGGCCGCTACCTCGCTGTTGGTAGGCGCATT
This sequence comes from Pseudomonas sp. NPDC089758, assembly GCF_044748705.1. Classification (NCBI taxonomy): domain Bacteria; kingdom Pseudomonadati; phylum Pseudomonadota; class Gammaproteobacteria; order Pseudomonadales; family Pseudomonadaceae; genus Pseudomonas; species Pseudomonas sp. NPDC089758. The sequence goes on along the minus strand of NZ_JBIVGN010000020.1, from coordinate 2,603 downwards.
GAAGTTCGACGGCCTGCTGATCCTTCAGGCCCGCTCTGCCGGCCCCATCCCACTGTTGATGGTGGAGTGCTCGGGCGAGCGCGACATCCGGGGCATGGCGCGATACGAAGCGGACCAGATCCCCGCCGACGCGACGTTGGCTCAGCTGATGCCGGACGGCCATCTGACCCTGACCATCGACCCGGTCAAGGGCCAGCGCTACCAGGGTACCGTCGAGCTCGACGGCAAAAACCTGGCCGAGTGCTTCACCAACTACTTCGTGCAGTCGCAGCAGCTCAACACGCGCTTCTGGCTCAACGCCGAAGGCGGCAAGGCCCGCGGCCTGTTGCTGCAGCAGTTGCCGGTGGATCGCCAGCGTGACGAAGAAGAGCGCGAGGACAGCTGGCAGCATGTGATTGCCCTGGCCAACACCCTCAAGCCGCAAGAGTGGGCCGAGGCCAACGAAACCTTGCTGCACCGCCTCTATCATGAGGACGCCGTACGCCTGTTCGACATCCAGCCGCTGCGCTTCAAGTGCAGCTGCTCGCGCGAACGTTCCGGCAATGCGCTGGTCAGTCTTGGCGAGCAGGATGCCAAGCAGCTGGTCGAGGAGTGCGGTGGCAAGGTCGAGATCGATTGCCAGTTCTGCAACGAGCGTTATTTCTTCGATGCCAGCGATGTGGCACAACTGTTTGCCGGTGGTGGCACTGACACGGCGTCAGAAACTCGCCACTGAAACGTTTAATTTCAGTGAATTCTCCTGTCGAATTGCGCAAAAGGGCAGTTACGACAGGAGGGGCCTACTTTTTTTGGGCGTTTCTGGCATAATCCGGCCACTTTTTTCGCTGTAGTAGTTTTTTTTAGACAACTACAAAACGTTTGGAGCACTCGGCCTCGGGCCGGATGGGGTATCTCATGACGCAAGCCAACAACACCGTGTACACCGACCTGAGCGTCGATGAGCTGGTAAAAGAAGCGCTGCAACGCGGTGAAGGCGTGCTAGCCGATACCGGCGCACTGGTCGTCGAGACCGGGCACCGTACTGGCCGTTCGCCGGCTGACCGTTTCATCGTCGAAGAACCTTCCACCCAGGACGCCATCGCCTGGGGCCCGATCAACCGCAAGTTCCCGGCCGACAAGTTCGATGCCCTGTGGGACCGCGTCGAGGCGTTCAACAACGCCCAGGATCACTTCGTTTCCTACGTTCACGTAGGGGCTGCCGCCGAGCACTACCTGCCGGTGAAGATGACCACCCAGACCGCCTGGCAGAACCTGTTCGGCCGTTGCCTGTTCATCAACCCTGAGCAGTTTAACCCGGCTGGTCGCGACCAGTGGCAGGTCCTCAACGTTGCCAACTTCGAGTGCGTGCCTGAGCGTGACGGCACCAACTCCGACGGTTGCGTCATCATCAACTTCGCCGCCAAGAAGGTGCTGATCGCTGGCATGCGTTATGCCGGCGAAATGAAGAAAGCCATGTTCTCGGTGCAGAACTTCCTGCTGCCGGCTGCCGACGTGCTGCCAATGCACTGTGCCGCCAACATCGGTGAAGAAGGCGACGTCACTCTGTTCTTCGGCCTTTCCGGCACCGGCAAGACCACCCTGTCGGCTGACGAAAGCCGTTACCTGATCGGTGATGACGAGCACGGTTGGGGCGAAGGCGTTGTCTTCAATATGGAAGGCGGCTGCTACGCCAAGTGCATCGACCTGTCCGAGAAGAACGAGCCGGTCATCTGGAAAGCCATCAAGCATGGCGCCGTGCTGGAAAACGTCGTCCTCGACGGCAACAAGCACGCCGACTACGCCGATGTCAGCCTGACCCAGAACAGCCGCGCCGCCTACCCATTGGAGCACGTCGCCAAGCGCGCCGAAGCCAACCTGGGTGGCGAGCCTAACGCGGTCATCTTCCTGACCTGCGACCTGACCGGTGTTCTGCCGCCAGTTTCGATCCTGAACAACGAGCAGGCGGCCTACCACTTCCTGTCTGGCTACACCGCGCTGGTCGGTTCTACCGAAATGGGTTCGGGCGGCGGCATCAAGTCGACCTTCTCCACCTGCTTCGGCGCACCGTTCTTCCCGCGCCCGGCAGGCGAATACGCCGAGCTGCTGATCAAGCGTATCAACGCCTTCGGCTCCAAGGTCTACCTGGTCAACACCGGTTGGACCGGTGGTGGCTATGGTGTCGGCAAGCGCTTCAGCATCCCGACCACCCGTGGCGTGATCGCTGCCATCCAGAGCGGCGCGCTGGTCGGTACCGAGACCGAGCACCTGGACATCATCAACCTGGACGTGCCGAAGGCCGTTCCGGGCGTCGAGACCGAGCTGCTCAACCCGCGCAACACCTGGGCTGACAAAGCTGCCTACGACGAAGCTGCAAAAGGCTTGGCCAAGCTGTTCACTGAAAACTTCAAGAAGTTCGACGTGTCCGACGCCATCAAGGCTGCTGGCCCACAGCTGTAAGCTGAGCCAGTCGAGTCAGCGTTAGCAGGGCTGCTACGCAGCCCATCGCCGGCAAGCCGGCTCCCACAGGTATGGACTGCCCCCAAGAAGTTGGACACCAATCCAACCCTTGGGGGATCTATGGGTAAGTACACCGAGCAATTCAAGCTCACAGCGATTACAGCCTA
>NZ_JBIVGN010000019.1:0-115118 GCF_044748705.1 Pseudomonas sp. NPDC089758 | reverse complement strand
GCTCGCACGAGTGGCATTCGCCCTGATGAGAAATCAGGACGAATACGTCACCAAAGGCGGGAAAATGGCTTGCTGATAACCATAGAATCTCCCACCCCGACCGCGCAGTTCTTCAGGCCTGCGCTCTACCTGTGGCAGCAACCGTCTTGCGCAATTTCTAAAAGCCGGCGCGACCATGTGTGGGCAACTGTCTTGCTCAACTTCTAATAGTTGGCGCGATCCCGGTGGCCGGCTTGCCGGCGATTGGGCCGCAAAGCGGCCCTGATGCACAAGCCGATCAGGCAGTCCCGATTTCCCCGCCATCATCACGCTGGATCACCACGGTCGAAGCTCTCGGCCGTACTGTGGTCCCCGCCGGGGTCACATCGGTGGCCTTGTCGGTGTAAGGCCAGTTCTGCGGGTGCTGGATGTTGACGAACATCGACTTGTTGTCTGGGCTGAAGGCAATGCCGGTCACCTCGCAGCCGTTAGGCCCGACGAAGAAGCGACGTAAATACACCTGGTTCTCCCACCCCGACCGCGCAGTTCTTCAGGCCTGCGCTCTACCTATTGAAGCGACCGCCTTGCGCAATTTCTAAAAGCCGGCGCGATCCGGGTGGGAGCCGGCTTGCCGGCGATTGGGCCGTGGATTTAGAGAATTAAAACTGTCGCGCCGTGGCCTTGAATTTCGAGGTCTGCAGCTCCGTTGAGAGGAGGCGCAAAACTGTCGCGAGAGCTTAGAAACTTGATAAATCGCCAGCAGCTAGAGAATTAAAACTGTCGCACGCGGCTAACGCATTGATATTTAATAATATTTTTATATTTATATCTGCTCTGAGCCGTCCGCGTAACTCTCTCCTCTGCTTCATTAGGCTAAGGCGCGGATCCTTTGTATTTGACGAGCTCCCCAGTGGTCGCAGCTTAAACGATTCATCTCGATCGCCAGTTGCTCCAAACCGCTGAAGATCCTTACGATCATCTCCCTTCCCAGGCACTCTGACGGCAGAGAGGAAAACAAGGATAGTGGACTTCAGTAAACTCCGGTCGCAGTCCCTGCGACCGGCACCGGTAGCCGAACCACGTTGCGCGGCAGCTTGAGGTCAGTGAACCGAACAAGGTTTGTGTGGCCAAGCCAAGGCAAGCCGAGTAGAAGGAACAGCAACGATCCAGGAACGACGAGGGCGGAGATCGAAGTGGCAAAGGATTGAGCGCGGGGCGTAACTGCCACGCTCTCAACCTTTGGAGGGTCAATTCATGAACAAGTCTTTGCCAGACGCTATGAACTGGTCCATCAGGACGTCAAAGCCTTGTTCTTTCAGGCAGGTAAATTCCTGTTCATCAAGCCCGAGCGCGAAGAAAAAATTCACGATCCCGGCAGGCAGGTTCAAGGCTTCCGGCAAGTTCTGCAGCTCGGGGGAAACACTAGTATTCATGAGCATCACCGCGTGAGGTGCAGCGGATCCAACGGCCGCTTGGTTGGCAGGCAGGACTACCACGTCCCCGGCAGCCAAGCTACGCTGGGTTTCCCGCAGGTAGTCTTCGAGGTTGGCCAAAATCAACGTCGTTTCGCGTGTGTGCCCACGCGTAAATGCTATGAATACGGTGTTGGAATAGCTAGGCAGGTTGGCGACCAAGCTAGTGTCCGATCCTGTCCCTTGGACTTTGGCCTCGATGCATACGAACCGCCCTTTGAATTCACCGCTCAAGCTGAAGTCCAGAGTATCGACCGGGTCTTCCAGCGGTAGCTGTTCGAACAGGTGCGCCACTACTTGTGCCTGTAATTCATTTAGTTTCATGGGTCTATCCTGCGATTACTGCCTGCGTTGAATGGGGGGAATCCAGGTGTCGTTATTTCCGCTGGCATCAGGACTGATGGTTTTGGAGCCTTTGGAGCTGTTGCAAGAGGTGCATGCTCCAGCAAGGTTAGATTTGCTGTTTGCCTGCTGAACAGCTTCTGTCTTAGATATTTTGCCGGCATTCACATCATCGGCATAGGATTTGAGCGATGTCCTCACCACTGAGCTGCGGGCTCAATTCAGTAGCTTTATCCAATAGCACCTTGGCTGCATGCAAACCAGAGATGATATGGGGCGACCTGCACAATCGCTGGTAAACCTCAGCGCGCTTGAGCGCCAATGGGTCGTGGTTAGGAACAACCTCGGCTTCGGCGAGATGTCGGCCGCCGCAAGTTTTCCACATCACATCGAGATCATGATCTATACGAGTGAACAACTGACCGCAAAAAGGGCAATCCCTAAGCAAGACAGCGTTGTGCTTGGGGCACACCGACACCTTTGACGCGCCATAGCGCCTCCAGTATGAAAACCCGTGGACCTTGAGGTCTTCCCTAACGCATTCAGGGCAGAAGGAAGCATCCCACTCACTGAAGCGCTCCCCCTCGGAAAGGTACTGAGTGGCTGAGTAGGCTACATCCCAGTCACTTTTGATGACGTGAAACGCCGCGTTCAGTGTGTGATTGTGAACAAGTCGATTGAACCCATAGCACCCAGGCCAGCCGAGGGCTTCAGCGAGCCTCCTGACTTCGGCTGTCTTTATCACATGGCGTGTACGCAGGTCTTCGAAGATCTCTACCTTGGGCTCGGCCCAATAAAGCAGCAGGTTCCTTCTCACGTATGACGGAAGAGTTTCATCAGGCTGAATCGGGAGGGGCATGAAAAAACGCCAGTACAAGGTAGGGAGGGATGACGCGAGGAGGCTGGTGAAGCTGTCCGATGAAGGGAAGCGAGAGGCTCCCCTCCACCGGCGACAGTTTTAATTGTTCGACGACAGTTTTAATTCAACAAAACCAGCCGCAAAGCGGCCCTGATGCACAAGCCGATCAGGCAGTCCCGATTTCCCCGCCATCATCACGCTGGATCACCACGGTCGAAGCTCTCGGCCGTACTGTGGTCCCCGCCGCGGTCACATCGGTGGCCTTGTCGGTGTAAGGCCAGTTCTGCGGGTGCTGGATGTTGACGAACATCGACTTGTTGTCCGGGCTGAAGGCAATGCCGGTCACCTCGCAGCCGTTAGGCCCGACGAAGAAGCGGCGCAAGTCCACCTGGTTCTGGGCATTGACCGGTACCTGTTTGCCAGTGGCATCCACCAGGTCGGTAGGGATCACCGCCAGCACCTGATCATTGGTGTAATCGGTGACCGTGCTCTCGCCGTTGTCAGTCTCGAACCACAACACGCCACGGCTATCGAAGCTCATGCCGTCAGGGCTGGCGAACTGGTTGAGCTCGGTCAGGCCCGAGCGGTTGATATCGGCGGTACCGGCAGCGTTGGCGCCGAACACGAAGATGTCCCAGGTGAAGCTCAGGTGATCGTCGCTGTCGTGCCAGCGGATGATGTGGCCGTGGCGGTTCGGGCCACGCGGGTTGGCCGCATCGACTTTGTCCGGAGTGCGCGCGCTGTTGTTGGTCAGCGTCAGGTAGACATCGCCATTGAGCGGGTGGACCGCTGTCCATTCCGGGCGGTCCATCGGCGTTGCACCCACTGCATCGCCCGCCCCGCGGGTGTTGAGGATGATGCCTGCCAGGTTACCGTACAGCGCCCCGAGGGTGCTGCCGCCAGTGGTGGCGGTGGCCACGTCGAGCAGAATCCACTCGCCTGTGCCGTCTGCATTGAAGCGGGCCACGTAGAGGTTGCCCTGGTCCATGTACTTGGCGCCGGTGGCCAGGCGGTCGGCCGGGGTTGCGTCGGCGGCATCCCACAGCGCGGTGGAGACGAACTTGTACAGGTACTCGTTGTTGGAGTCGTCGCCCATGTACCAGACCAGCGGTTTACCGGCCACCGCCAGGCCCGGGCAGCAGCCCTCGTGGCGGAAGCGGCCGAGCGCGGTACGCTTGGTGGCCAAGGTGCTGCTGTTGTACGGATCGATCTCGACGATGTAGCCATAGGTGCTGGCTTCGTTGCGGTAGTCGTCGGTGGCGCTGGCCCCTTTGATGGTCACGTCGAAGCGGGCGAACTCATCGCTTTGTTCGGTGCTGTCACCGGCAGCGGTCTCCCACTTGTACTGGCCGCTGGAGGTGCCGACGCCGATGCGTCGCTGGTCTTCCGGGCGGGTGTCTTTGTTGACGAAGATGCCAGGCCAGTTCTCTTCGCAGGTCAGGTAAGTGCCCCACGGTGTGTAGCCGTTGCCGCAGTTGTTGTTGGTCCCGCGGCAGTGGGTACCGTCAGCCGAGTACTTGGTCTTGACGTGGTCGGTGCCACGCATGGGGCCGGTGATTTCCATACGTGAGGCGGTCGTGAAGCGGCGGTTGAGCGGGTCGTTGTCGACCACCTGCCAGCGCCCGTTGAGCTTCTGCAGGCGCACCACGCCAGCACCGTGGGCGTTGATTTCCTTGCGCACTTCTTCGGCCGGGCGATTGCCGCTGGCGTCGGTGGTCGGGCCGTTGGGATGCAGGGCGGCGGCATCGATGTATTCGAAGTTGATCGCCAGCAGGCCGTCTTCAGAGCTGCCATTGATAGGGAAGAAATGCATGCCGTCATGGTGCATGCCCATGGCGTTGGCCTGGTCGCTGGAGGTATTGCTGCCGTCCGACTTCCACGGGTTGCCGTTGCTGTTGATCGGCGTGCCCCACGGTGCCAGCACGTAGGCACTGTAGCCTGCGGCGACGACACAGGCATCGGTGCGTGAGCCCGCGATGGACTGGAAGCCCAGTGCCAGTTTCGGTACTTCAGGTTCGGTAACCGGCGGCTCGGTTGCCGGGTCATCGTTGTCGGAATCGCCACTGTCGAAGCAGCCGGTCAGGCCGGTACCGGCAATCATGGCGATAGCGGCACCCAGGCTGCCACGCATCACGCTGCGACGGCTTAGGTAGGCGTCCATGACGCTGGCCATCGGCAGGTTGCCACTGTGGTTGCGGTCCAGGTTGTCGCCGGTTTCTCGACTCATCAGGGTGTCCTTGTATTGGCTGAGTTGGAGGAAACCGCGACTTTAGAGCGCAAAGATGATGATTCTTTGGCAGAAATATTAACGTCGCTTTAAAACTTTAAGTTCTTATCGCTTGGCCAGAAAGAACAATCTGGAATGGTTGTCGGATTTCTGCCATCAAACTGTAATGCCAACGCCGCAACATCCGGGGCCCAGAAAGAACTCGATAAGGATGGCGGGCCCGATGGTAAGCAGTGTGTACAGGCGCGAGATGATCAGATGGATGGGTGTCGGTGCCCTGGCACCGTTGCTCGGTGCCTGTTCTGCATTCCCGGGCCAGCGCGGCGGCAATGCCAGCCTGGACCTGTTGTACGTCGCCGACACCCTCGATGCGCGCCAGCCCGGCCGGCCCGTGGTGCCGGCAACGCGCCTGGGCCCGGTCAGCCACCTGGGCCGGGCACCGTGGATGACCGGCGCCAGCGCCAGCGCGGCTCACCCTGAACTCGCGCCTTTGCTCGATGCCAGCCAGGCGGCCAGCGTGCAACTGGGTGGCTATGCCGTGCTCGCGGCCCTGTTGGAACAACTGCGCGCCGAGGCGGGGCCGGGCAATAGCCTGACCCTCGAGAATGGCCAGGGCTGGAACGGAAGTGGCCTGGCCTATCTGACCCAGGGCGAGAGCGGTGTGCAGGGTAGCCAACTCTTGGGTAGCGAAGCCCGTGTGAGCAGTGATGAGCGCGTGCTCTGGCCACAGCGCAGTGCCGCGCTTTACCACCAGTCTTCGGCGATGACGCTTGCTGCAGGCATTGCCGATGAACAACGCAAAACTTTGGGCCTGGAGCCTTTGCACGTCTTCGAGCGCGGCGGTGCACGCATCGCCGTGGTGGGCGTCACCGACCCTTACGCCCAGGACCAGAAAGCCTCGCTCAAACAGTGGTACCAATCGCTGCTGCCGACCTTCGAGCAGGCCCGCCGCGAAGCGGACCTGGTGGTGGCGCTGGCGGATGTCGGCACCGGCCCAGGCCTGTGGCTGGCCGAGCGCGTGGCGCAGATCGATGTGCTGCTCTGCGCGCGGGGCCAGGACCTGTGGCCCACACCGGTACAGGCGACCCAGGCCAGTGGCCGGCGCATACCGGTGTTGTTTGCCGGTTGCCGGGGCAGCGGTGCATTCCGCCTGCGTTGCCAACAGGTCGCTGGGCAATGGCAGTTCGATGGGCGTTTTGTTCCGGCAGTGGCCCAGCAACTCTCAGCCGCAGCGCAGTTGCGCGCCAGCCAGTTGCAGGCCGAGTTGCGTCAGCAGCGTGCAGGCCATGCAGCGTGGCTCGACCAGCCGCTTGCGCTTGCGCCACAGGCGCTGTGGCGTCGCGACACGCGTGGCGGCAGTTGGGACGCGTTGCTGCACCAGGCCCTGGCCGATGACAGCAGTATGCCGGTGCTGTTGCCGGGCCTTCGCTATGACTACCCATTGGCCGCTGGCGAGGCCATCACGCGCGAGCACCTGATCAGCCTCACCGGTGGCTACCCGGCACCGGTGGTCGAGGCGCCGGCCCGGCAGGTCGAGCAGGTGCTGGAAAACGCGGCCGAGCAACTGTTCGGTGATCCTTTGCTGCTGGACAACAGCCAGGACCTGCCACGCTGGCAGAGCCAGGCCTGGGGGGTGAGCTACAGCCCACAAGGCAAACGCATCACTGGCCTGGAGCCGGTGCAGGGTCTGTGCCGCACCTTTGGCCTGCAATTCGAGCAGCAGGCGGGTGAGCCGTTGTGGCAGCGGGTCGAGGCCTGGCTCGGGCGACAGCGGCCGGGTTGGCAACTGGCGGCCTTGCAGGTACCGCAGGTGCGCTACGTGCAAGGCCACCCAGGCTGGCACCCACGGCAGCTGGTGTCATGACACTCGCCGCTCGCCTGATGACCGGCAGCCTGCTCACGCTGGCCGGGTGGCTTGCCGCCCAATGCGTGCTGCAGCTGGCGCGCCAGCCGCAACCGGCCAGCGCCCCGGTCGCCCTCGACGCGCCGCTGCCGGGGTTGCTGGTCGGCCATTGGCAGGCCCCAGGCGACGATGGCTCGATTGCGCTCACCCGCTTGCCATTGCAGTACCTCGGCGGCCTCAAGGCACAGCCGTTGTCGGCCAGCGTCGTGGTGCTGCGCTATGGCCAGCAGGTGCGTACCTTGGGCCGTGGCCAGCGCTTGGCACCAGGGATCGTATTGCAGGACATCGACGCCGATGGCCTGATTTTCGACAACCAGGGGCGGCGCGAACGCTTGCCCTGGCCGCCACGCCCCGTCGTGACCGGCTTCAAGCGGCAAGGATGAACGATGCGGGTGAAATATTGCGTGGCCGTTGCCTTGGCCCTGGCCCTGTCTGCGGCCTGGGCAGAGGAACCGGAAACCTTCGATGACAACGGCACACCGCTTTACGAGGTGAACTTCGTCGACACCGAGCTGGGCGAGTTCATCGACAGCGTGTCGCGCATCACCGGCACCACCTTCATCGTCGACCCGCGGGTCAAAGGCAAGGTCACGGTGCGTACCGTCGACCGCCACGATGCCGATGCCATCTACGATATCTTTCTTGCCCAGCTGCGTGCCCAAGGCTATGCCGCGGTCGATCTGCCCAATGGCAGCGTGAAAATCGTCCCCGACCAGGCCGCGCGCCTTGAGCCGGTGCCGGTGGAGGCCGCCGGCAAGCCCAGCGAAGGCAGCGATGGCGTGGCCACCCGCGTATTCAATGTGCGTAACGCCGCCAGCGAGCAGATGCTCGGTATTCTCAAGCCGCTGATCGACCCCCGTGTCGGTGTGATCACTCCTTACCCTGCGGCAAACCTGCTGGTGGTCACTGATTGGCGCAGCAACCTCGAACGCATCGACAGCCTGTTGCGCCAGCTGGACCAGGTCAGTGACGAACCCCTGAAGGTCATGCCGCTGCGCCATGCCAGCGCCGCCGATACCGCCCAGTTGCTGACCCGCCTGTTGGCCCGCGAGCAGGGCGCAGATAGCACCCAGGTGGTGGCTGACCCGCGCAGCAATGCCTTGCTGGTACGTGGCAGCACCGACCGTGTGCGAGCCTTGTTGGGCCAGCTCGATCAGCCCACTGAGAACCGGCACAGCAGCAACACCCAGGTGATCTACCTGCGCCATGCCAATGCTGGCGAGGTGGTGAAGGTGCTGCGCGGGTTGAGCCAGGAAGGCGTCGTGCCCAGCGAGGGAACAGGCGAGGGCGAGGCCAAGGACCAGCCGGTGATGGCCGCCGCCAGCGACTCGGGCATACGCCTGGAGTACGAGGAGGGCACCAATGCCGTTGTCATGGTCGGCCCCGACAGCGAACTGGCCGCCTACCGCTCCATCGTCGAGCAGTTGGACATTCGCCGCGCCCAGGTAGTGGTCGAAGCAATCATCGCCGAAGTGTCCGACAGCCGCGCCCAGGAGCTTGGCGTGCAGTGGCTGTTCGCCGACGAAAAGTTCGGCGCTGGCATCGTCAACTTCGGCAGCAACGGGGTGAACATCGCCAACATCGCGGGCGCTGCCGCCAGTGGCGACAACGAAGCGCTGGGCGACCTGCTGTCGGCCACCACAGGCGTGACGGCCGGTATCGGCCACTTCGGCGGTGGCTTCAACTTCGCCATGCTGATCAACGCACTGAAGGGCAAGAGCGGCTTCAACCTGTTGTCCACGCCAACCCTGCTGACCCTGGACAACGCCGAAGCATCGATCCTGGTCGGCCAGGAAGTGCCCTTCGTCACCGGCTCCGTGACGCAGAACAACGCCAACCCCTACCAGACCATCGAGCGCAAGGAAGTAGGGGTGAAGCTGCGCATAAAACCGCAGATCAATATCGATAACAGCGTACGCCTGGATATCGTTCAGGAAGTCTCATCGATCGCCGACTCCAGCGCCGCCAGCGACGTGATCACCAACAAGCGCGAGATCAAGACCAAGGTCATGGTCGAGGACAATGGCCTGGTGATCCTTGGCGGGCTGATCAGCGATGAGCTGAGCACCAGCGATCAACGTGTACCGTTTCTCGGTGATATTCCAGGGCTGGGCCGGCTGTTCCGGTCCGAGGCCAGCAAGAACACCAAGCAGAACCTGATGGTTTTCATCCGCCCGCGGATCCTGCGTGATGGGCCCAGCCTGGCGGGTTTGAGCGAAGACAAGTACCGCACCCTGCAGCAGACCACGCCGCTCAAGCTGCCAGGCCTTGCGCAGGACGGCCAGCTGCTGCGGGTGTTCCCCGCCAGCCGCGCACGCCTGGACGGGGGTGACTGGTGATGTTGCCCTATCGCCTTGCGCGTCAGGCCGGGCTGGCCATGGCCCCGACCGAGGCTGGCTGGCAGTTGTGGCTGCGCCGCGATGCCGACAGTAACCAGCTGCAGGAGCTGCTGCGTGTGCACGGCCAGCCCGTGGCCCTGCACTACCTGGAAGCTGCGGCGTTCGACGAACGCCTCGGGCAGTTGTATCAGGCCGGGGATGCCGCCACCAAAGCACTGATCGAAGGCATCGGCGAACAGGTCGACCTGGACAGCCTGATGAGCGAAATGCCGCGCATCGAGGACCTGCTCGAAAGCGATGATGAAGCGCCGGTGATCCGCCTGATCAACGGCCTGTTCGGCCAGGCCCTGCGCCTGCGCGCTTCGGACATCCATATCGAGACCTTCGAGCAGAGCCTGGTGGTGCGTCTGCGTGTCGACGGCCACCTGCGCGAGGTGTTGCGCCCGCCGCGCGCGCTGTCGGCCATGCTGGTGTCGCGGATCAAGGTCATGGCGCGCCTGGACATCGCCGAGAAACGCCAGCCCCAGGACGGCCGTATCACCTTGCGCGCCGCCGGGCGTGAGGTGGACGTGCGCGTCTCGACCTTGCCCGGCATCCACGGCGAGCGCGTGGTCATGCGTGTGCTCGACAAACAGGCCAGCTTGCTGGCGTTGGACAACCTGGGCATGCCCCCGGCAGTACTGCGCGGCCTGCGCAGCTGCCTGACAAGGCCAAACGGCATCGTGCTGTCCACCGGGCCGACCGGGTCGGGCAAGACCACCACCCTGTACGCCAGCCTCAACAGCCTCAATGACGGCAGCCGCAATATCCTCACCGTGGAGGACCCGGTGGAATACGCCATCGCCGGCATCGGCCAGACGGCCATCAACCCGCGCGCCGGGCTGACCTTCGCCAGCGGCCTGCGTGCCATCCTGCGCCAGGACCCGGATGTGATCATGCTCGGCGAAATCCGCGACCAGGAAACTGCGCAGATCGCCGTGCAGGCGAGCCTCACCGGCCACCTGGTACTGTCGACGTTGCACACCAACAGCGCAGTGGGCGCGGTCACCCGCTTGCGCGACATGGGCGTCGAGCCGTTCCTGATCGCATCGTGCCTGCGCGGTGTACTGGCCCAGCGCCTGGTGCGGCGGTTGTGCCATTGCGCCGTGGCGCAGCCCCTGCAGCCGGCCGAACGTGCGCTGTGGCCTGAGCTGGCGGCGCTGGGCAGCAGTTACCACGCGGTGGGCTGCGAGCAGTGCCAGGGCACTGGCTATATCGGCCGTTTGGGCCTGTACGAATTCATCGAACTGGACGCCGGTCTCATCGGCCTGCTGTATGACGGCGCCAGTGAACTGGCCATGCAGGACTACCTGGCCGAGCGCCGCCAGAGCCTGGTGGCGATGGCCAGTGACTGCCTGGCCCGCGGCGAGACCAGCCTGGCCGAAGTACTGCGTGTGGTGCAGGGCTGACCCATGCCGACCTTTCGTTACCAGGCCGTTGATCTGGCCGGCAAGACCCACAAAGCCAGCCTGCAGGCCGATAGCGAACGCCACGCACGCCAGTTGCTGCGCGAGCAGGGTTTGTTCCCCCGCCAGTTGCAGCGCTTGGAAAACGGTGCCCGGCAGCCTCGCCGACAACGCCTGAGCCGTGCCCAGCTGTGTGAGCTGACACGCCAGCTGGCGACCTTGACCGGCGCGGGCATCCCCCTGGTCGATGCCTTGGCGACGCTTGAACGCCAGTTGCGTCAGCCAGCCCTGCACGGGGTGCTGGTGGCTGTGCGTGGCTCGCTCGCCGAAGGCCTTGGCCTGGCCCGCAGCCTGGCCCGCCAGGGCGCGCCTTTCACCGGCCTGTACTGCGCGCTGGTCGAAGCCGGTGAGCGCTCGGGGCGGCTGGCCCAGGTGCTTACCCGGCTTGCAGACCACCTGGAACAGGTACAGCGCCAGCAGCACAAGGCGCGGACCGCACTGATCTACCCCTGCGTGCTGATGGGCGTATCGCTGGCGGTGGTGATCGGCCTGATGACCTTCGTCGTACCCAAGCTCACCGAACAGTTTGCCCATGCCGGGCAGAGCCTGCCGCTGATCACCTCCTTGCTGATCGGCCTGAGCCAGGGCCTGGTGCACGCCGGCCCCTGGTTGCTGGGGCTGGCGGCCCTCACGTCGCTGCTGGCCAGCTGGTTGCTGCGCAAGCCGCACTGGTGCCTGCGCCGCGACGACCTGCTGTTGCGCCTGCCGCGCGCAGGCGGGCTGTTGCAGGTGCTGGAAAGTGCCCGCCTGGCGCGCAGCCTGGCGATCCTCACCAGCAGCGGCGTCGCGCTGCTCGAAGCCTTGCAGGTGGCCACTGAAACCGTCGGCAACCGCCGCATCCGCCTGGCCATGGAGCAGGTGCGCCAACAGGTGCAGGGCGGCACCAGCCTGCACCGGGCGCTGGACGCCTGCCAGCAGTTCCCGCCCTTGCTGGTGAACATGGTCGGCAGTGGCGAGGCCAGCGGCACCTTGGCCGACATGCTCGAGCGCGTGGCCGACGACCAGGAGCGTGGCTTTGCCCGCCAGGTGGATACGGCCATGGCGCTTTTCGAACCCCTGATGATCCTGGTGATGGGCGCCGTCGTGCTGTTCATCGTGCTGGCGGTGCTGCTGCCGATCATGCAACTCAACCAGGGCCTGCAACTGTAGATGACTAGGAGCAACCCCATGCAGCATCGACGCAAGCGCCAACACGGCTTCACCCTGATGGAAATCATGGTGGTGATTTTCATCATCGGCCTGCTGATCGCCGTGGTCGCGCCCAGCGTGCTGGGCAACCAGGACAAGGCCATGCGGCAGAAAGTCATGGCCGACCTGAGCACGCTTGAGCAGGCGCTGGACATGTACCGGCTGGACAACCTGCGCTTTCCCAGCAATGAGCAAGGCCTGGCTGCGCTGGTGAAAAAACCGGCCCAGGAGCCGCTGCCGCGTGCCTGGCGCAGCGATGGTTATGTACGCCGCCTGCCGGATGACCCGTGGGGTACCCCGTATCAGTACCGTATGCCTGGCGAGCATGGCCGGGTCGATGTGTATTCGTTGGGTGCCGATGGTGTGCCGGGCGGCGAAGGCCAGGACGCCGACCTGGGCAACTGGGCGCTGTGAGCGATGCGCCTGCAGCGCGGTTTCAGCCTGCTCGAATTGCTGGTGGTGCTGGCCATTGCCGGCCTCATGACCGGGCTTGCCGTGGCCTGGCTGGACAGCGGCAAGGCCAGCGTCGATCAGGCGTTGCAGCGGCTGGCTGCGCAGGTCCGCTCCCAGGCTGCACTGGCCCGGCATGCCGGGCAACTGCGCGGGTTGCGCTGGACCGGCCAGCGTCCAGAGTTCGTGCGGCGTGAGCGCGAGGGCTGGGTGGCCGAACCCGCGAGCGTTGGGGACTGGCCCAAAGGGCTGCGCCCCGACTGGCCGGCCAGCCTGCAGCCGCCTCTGCAGTTCACGCCGCAAGGGTGGGCTCAACCGGGTTCGGTGCGCTGGCACTGGGCGGGCGGCAGTCAGCGCTGGGCGTGGGGGCGTAACGGCCAGTTGCGTGTGGGGCTGGAACCATGAAGCGCAGGCAACAGGGCTTCACCCTGCTGGAGGTGACCGTGGCCCTGGCGATTGCCGCAGTGCTGGCGGTGATCACCAGCCAGGTTCTGCGTCAGCGCCTGGCCGTTCAGGACAGTGTGCAATGGCATCGCCTTGGCGTGCTGTGCGCTCGCGAGCTGCAGGCACGCTTTGCCGTGGAGCAGTACTGGCCGGCCAGCAACCAGCCCAGTGGTGTGTTGAACCAGGGCGGGCAGGCGTGCCACTGGCAGCTGCAGCTGCGCCGTACCGGTGTGCGCGACCTGCGCCGCGGCGAGATGCAGCTGTATGCCGACCGCGATCAGCGCCTGCCGCTGGGCCAGTACACGGTTTTTCTGGAGCGTCCATGAAGCGGCGGCAGGCAGGCTTGACCCTGATCGAACTGATGGTCGCCATGGCCTTGACCGCGCTGCTTGGGGTCATGCTCGCAGCGCTGGTCAATGGCTGGCTCAAGGTTCGCGAGCGGCTGCAGGTGACGGGCCACGAGAACAGTGTGCTGGAGTTCTGCCTGGCCCTGGAGCGGCGCTTCGACAGCCCGGTATTGCGCCGGGTGTATGAGCAACGCCTGCCACTGGCCAGCCGCTGGCTCGACTGGCAGCCCGACCGCCAGCAGTTGCTCTGGGTGGCAGCCACGGCTGTGCCTGAGGCCGAAGGTGGCTCGCGCCTGCAGCGCCAACGCCTGCGCTTCGACGCCCGTGAGCAGCGCCTGATATTGGAAACCTCGGCAGACTTGTACGCGGCCAGCGAACCCCGTTGGGTCATGCGTGAGCAACTGCAGCAGGTCAGTGCGCTGAATGTGCTTTATCACCAGGGAGGCCGCTGGCTGCCCTGGCCTTCTGATCAACCCGCGCACCCCGGCCGGGGTGTGCGCGTGCAATTGCAGCGTGACGGAGCCCCCTATGTCTGCACCTTCACGCTCCCTTGGGGGCGTTCATGAAGCTTGAATGGCGTCGACGTGTGCCAGCGCGGCCATGGTTGCTGCTGCGCCCGGGCGTGGTCTGGGACTGGCTGTTGGTCGAAAACGGTGTGGCCCAACGGCAAGGGCAGGGCGAACCCCCGGCGAACCTGGGCGCACGGGTAGCGCTGATCATCCCGGGCGAGCGGTGCAGCCAGTTTCAGCTGTCCGTACCGCCAGGCCTCAAACGTGACGAGTGGCCCATGCTGCTGGAAGACCACTTGCTGGAGAACGCCGAACAGGTGCAGTGCGCTTGCCTCGCTCGCCAGGCAGGGCAGTTGCGCCTGTTGGCGGTAGCGCGGGCAGCGCTGGAGGGATGGCGTGGGCAGTGCAGCCAATGGGGGCTTGAGATCGAGCGCTGTTGGGCCGAGTTCCAGCTGTTGCCCACGCCTGAGCCCGGGACGGGCTGGCAGTGGCAGCGCGCACCTGGCTTGTGCCTGTACCTGGGGCACAGCGAAGAGGGGCATGCCCATTGGCTGGCCTGGCCTGACGCGCTGGGTGAGGTGCCGCAGCAGCCCTGGGGTAGCCTGCGTAATGCCAGCCAGGTCGGGCGCTGGCCAGGTACCCTGGCGCCGCTCGACACCCTCCCAAGCCTGTTCCAGCGCACCCGTCAGGCACGCTCCGCGCCCCGTATGCCTGCCCTGCCGCGTGGGCTTGTTGTCGCCTGCCTGGTGCTGGCCGTGGTGTGGTGCGGGCTATGGGCGGGCCAGCAATGGCGGCAGGTGCACACCTGGCGCGCGCAGGTGCTGGCCGTCACCGGCGCCCAGGCCAGCCCTGGGCAAGCGGCGCAGGCCCTCAAGCGCCTGCGCGAAAGCGAGCTGCAACAGCACCTGCGCGAGCGCCAGCTTCAAGACCTGCAGGCACGTCTGCAGGCCTGGCTGCATGAGCACCCAGGTTGGCGCTTGCAAGCGGTGCGCTATGACGGCCAGCGCTGGCACCTGCGCCTGCAGGGCGAGGGGGGCGAGCCGCCCTGGCACGAAATGGCCAGCGCCGCCGCAGCGGCGGTGCAGGTACTGAGCGCTGCACCCTCGGCACACGTGGTTTTCGATCTGGGAGCGCCAACATGACCCGCGAGTGGTTTGAGCGTCATCGAATGTTGCTTGCCGGGTGCCTGATCGGCGTTCTGCTGGCGTTGCTGGCCCTGCGCCAGGGCGTGTCGCAATGGCGCGAGCTCAGCCAGTGGCATGGGCTGGCAGTGCAGGCCGCCGCCTTCCACAGCGGCCCAGCCGTGAGCCTGGAGCGGCTGCGCCAGTCTGCCCAGGCCCGGCGCATCGACGTGGCCGAGGTCGAGGTGCAAGGCAAGGTGTGGCAGCTGCGCGGCCTGGTGGCCGATGAGCAGGTGTTGCAGCGCTGGCTGCAGGCGTTGCGCGCAGAGGGGGCTCAACCGCTGCAGTGGGGCTTGGAGCAGGATGCCAAAGGCCTGCGTTTCGACGTGGTGGTGCAACCATGAGCAGCCGTGGTCTGCTGTGGGCCGGGCTGGTGTTCAGCCTGACGTTGCTGGTGTATTTGCCGGCATCCTGGGTTGCACTGGGCTTTGGCCTGCCGATGCAGGGGGTCAGCGGCAGCCTGTGGCAGGGCCAGGCGCAGCAGATCGGGCCTGTCGGGCCGGTGCGCTGGGCGTTGCAGCCGTGGCGCTTGCAGGCCAACGCACAGCTGGGCTTTCAGGGCCAGGGCTGGCAGTTGCAGGCCGAAGGCTGGCCATGGCGCTGGCGGATGCACGTTACCGCAGAGGCTCCCCAGGTGAGTGTGCAGACCGCCTACCGCCTGGCCGGGCAGTGGCAGGGCACGCTGCGCCTGCAAGGCGCGGGGCGGCAGTGCCGTACCAGCGAAGGCCGCATCGCGGTCACTGACCTGGCTTTGAGCGAACCTTGGTCGCTGGGGTTGGGGCAGGGCTGGTTAGAAATGGATTGCCGCACAGGCTGGCGCCTGCATGGGCAGCTGATACAACAGCGTGAGCATCGGTTGGCGCTGGATGCAGACCTTCTGGGGCGCCAGGCAGTGATAGCGGCCGAACTGCAGCCGGACGCCGCACTTACACCGCTGCTGCGTGCTGCTCGGCTGCTGGGGCCACAGGCATTGACGGGGCAACAGACGTGGCGTTGGTAAGCAGCGGTTGCCGTGCAGCTCATGGCCCTGTCGCCGGTTTGCCGGCGACAGGGGCTCTGGGTCAGTTGGCTTTGCCTTCAACCCCCGCAGCCCACTGCTCACTGCGGCTATGCCCACTGGTGCGTAGCAGGCCTAAGTCCAGTGCATTTTCGCCGTCTGCGGCGCCTTTGCCTTTGCTGATCTGGGCAATGGCGGTACCCAGGTCTACCGGCGAATTCGACGCATCGATCGATACATCGCGGCGGTAATCATCGCCGCTCAGCGTTTGCTGGGTCACCGCGCTGGCGGTGAGTGTGACGTCACCCATGGCCGATTGCACGCGTGCGCCCGTCAGGTGAGCGTCACCACCCACCGCAAGGTCTACCCCCTCGCTGCCCTTGAGCGTCGTCTGCTGGGCAACGCCATCACGCTGAACATGCGACACATCGAGACTGAAGGTGGGCGAAACGCCCGGGTCTACTTTGGCCAGGGCAGAACCTGCTTTTTCCCTGACCTTGCCTCCCAGCGGCCCTGCGACGGCCGTGGCAGCGTTTACATAGCCCTGCGGGTTTTGCTCTTTGCTCAGCCGTGCATCGCCGTTTAAGGTCAGGGTATCGACGCTGTCCTTGCGGCTGGCAATGCGCAGGTCGCCATCAATTGCGCCGCTGATGTGCCCGGCCTCCAGGCTCACGCCTTCGATGCGGGTGTCGCCGCGGCTGTGCAGGCCGATACGCTCGGCGCGCAGGTTGCCGGCGTTCCAGATCAGGTTGTCACGTTTGTTCAGGTCGACCCGGGCACGCCCATGCAGCCCAAGGGTGTCGGTGTCGCCCTTGGACGTGTTGAAACCGGCGCCAGCGGTGATGTCCAGGTTGTCGTGGCGCTCGACAGTGGATGACGCTTCGACCAGCACACCGCCCTTGGCGGCGTCGATGTCGATGTACTCGGCCGATGCCTGCAGGCCCGCCAGGTGCACAGCGATGTCCTCGCGAGCGCGGCTGCCGAGGGTCAGTTTGCCCGCGCTTTGCAACTGCGCATCGATTGCCTGGCGAGCATCCTCGTTCTTCTTGCCGTGGTTGAAGTGGCCCCCGATGGCGCCACCTTGGGTGGTGCCGGTCTTCACGGCCAGCTCCAGGCCGCCGCCCAGGCCCCCGCCGGTGGCCTGCCGGGTATTGCTCGCAGCCTTGATGTGCAAGCGGCCAGCGCTTTGCAGGAGGGTGTCACCGACCTTGGCCTCGCGGCTGCCGATACGCGTGCCTTCGAGCAGCATGTCGCCGCCGCTGGTCAGGCGCACTTGGCCTTTGCCGTCGATCTGCGCCACCTGGGCATTGGTTTGGGTCGCCTGCTCCCAGGCATGGTTGAGATAGCCCCGGCCGTCGACGCCAGTGCTGCCCGGGCGGTTGCCGACCTTGGCCCAGGCGCTGCCATCGAGCTGGCGTGAGCGCTGTTGGGTGTGGTCGGTGGCTTGGGGCAGTGACAGGGTACCGGCACTCTGGATCAGCACATCACCTTCACCGCCCTCGATGCGCGTGCCTTCGTAGCGGCCATCGCTGCCCAGCTGAACCTGGATACCCTGTTGCCCATACAGGCTGCCCGGTACTGCAGTGCGGGCGACCGCCTGTTTGTCCTGCGAGCCGCCCTTGCCGGAAACGCGTACGTTCAGGTCACTCCCCGAACTGGTATCCACGCGCAGGTCGCCACCGTAGGACAGGCGCTGGAGGCTATCCTCCCGGGTGTTTTCGGCGGCGCGCAGTTGGTGGTGCTGTGCGTCGACCTGCAGGGCGCCGGCGTTGGCGCGCCAGGCGGTGCCCTGGTCAGCGAGGGTATCGGCCTTGACCTTCACGCTTGCCCCTGCCAGTTCGCTCACCTGGGCAAAGCCACGGCGCTGGTTTTCCAAGCGCTTGAGGTGGTCGAGGGTCATGTCGCCGCCACCGCTCGGTGCCACCATTGCGTCTTCGGGCGAGGCCTGCTGGAAGCGCGCTGCTTCTTCACCCTGGACCAAGCGTTCGATCGGCCGGGTCACGTCACGGTACTCCAGGCTGGCGCCGAGGCTGCCTGACCCGTCATTGCGTTGCACTTCACGGTCATGGGTGTCCTGCACGGCACGGTTGTCGATGCGTTTGGCAGTGATCTCGAGGGTGTTGCCTGCGTTGGCGCTTGCCGCTTCGGTGATCAATTCGTCGGCGCTGAGCTTCAGGTCGCCGCTGGCCTGCAAACGGGTGCGTTGCGTCTTGCTGTCGCGTTCGGTGACGCCTTCGTTGTTGCGATGGCCTTCGAACAGGCTGCCCAGCCGGTCGATACCGCCAGTCACCTGCAGGACGCCGCTGCTGTGGGTAGAGCCGCTGGACGACTCGCGCTCGTTGCGTGTCGCGCCAAGGGTCAGCTGTTTGGCCTGCACGTCCAGGTCGCCGGCTTTGGCCTGTACGTTGGAGCCGTTGACCTGCAGGTGCGCGCCGCTGTTCAGGCCAACCGTAGCGCCCGTCAATTCGCTGGCCACCTGCGATGTTTCACGCTGCTGGCCTGTGGTGGTGACCACTTCGTAAGCAACGCCTGCGGCGTACTGGCGCGACTCGGGCTTGCCGTCTTCGGCCGTTTCGGTCTGTTTGGCGCTGGCCGTGAAACCGCGTCGCTGGCTGCTTGTTTGGCTTTCATCGCGTGACGGTGTGCTGCCAATCGACAGGTCGCCCTTGGCCTCGACCTGCAGATGCCCGCCGGCCGTCACTTTCGAACCCTGGATACGCAATTCTTCAGCACTGGCCAGCCGCAGGTTGCTGGCAGAACTGACGTCACTGCCCAACACCTGCTGCTTGTGTTGCGTGCGCTCGCGATCGTTGCCGATCAGGCCGAACAGCTTGCTGTTGCTGTCGCGCTCGGTGGCAACGGTGCTGGCGTGGTCGGCCTCGATCGCCAAGGCGCCTTTTTCGCTGTACAGCACCGCGTCCTGGGCGCCGTGGACGTTGCTGCCCTTGATGCTCACCTGTTCGGCCGCAACCTTCAGCTTGGCATCGGCCGTGACCGCGCTGCCGGCCAGGCGCTGCCCTTGGGTATCGTTGCCCTTGCGGCCACCAAAGAAAGTGCCCGATACCAAGTCGCCTCTGTAGTTGAGGCCTGTGCCCTGCTCCTGCAGCGCCGTAGTGCCGATGTCGAGGTTCCTGGCGTGGATGTCAAGGTCGGCGCGGCTGTGCAGCTTGCTACCTTGCACGGTGAGGGTGTCATTGGCCTTGACCGTCATGCGCGCGGCATTGAGCGTGCTGCTTTGTGCCGACTCCTGGTACTGGCTGGTATCACTGTCGCCGCGCCACAGGTCTTTGCGGTGGCGTACCTGCTCCTCGATACGTTGGCTGGTGGTGCCGGCGGCAATGCCCAGGTCGGCAGCGCTGTCGAGCGTCAGGTCGCCCCCTGCAACCACGTCGGCTGCCACCAGGCGCATGTCGGCGCCGGACTTCAACAGCACGCTGTCACTGGCTTGCAGCTGTGTGCCGCGCACGTGCTGGTCGGTGGTGGTACGTTCGCGTTGGTAGGTCTCGCGGGTGATGAACAAAAACTTCTTGTTCCAGCTTTCCTGCTCGCGGGCGATGCTCTGGCGGCTTTCGGCGTCCAGGGTGAGCTTCTTGCCTGCCTTTATCTCGATGCGCTCGGCCTTGCCGTCGACCGCGCCAAGGCGCAGGTCATCGGCGGCGGTGAGTTGCAAGGCGCCGTGGTCGGTGGTCAGTTCCCCTGGCTGGTCTGCATGGCCACTGACCTGCAGCGCGCCGGCAGACTGCAGGGTGATGCCCTGGTCGGCCTTGAGCTGCACCGGCCCCACCCGCACCCCCGCGCCCTCGGCAGTGCTGACGACACGAATGCGCCCGGCGCGCATGGCGCCGAACAGGTTGGCGTCGATGCTCGACGGCGTACCCGGCAGATGCTCGATGACCTGCCCGTCGTCGTGGCGCAGGCGGTTACGACCAACGGTGACGTTGAGGTCGCCCTGGGCCAGGAGTACGCCTTTGCTGTCGAGCTGTGGTGCGATCAGGTCAAGCGCACCTTCGGCATTGCGCTGCCCGCCTGCGAGCACTTGCAGAGTGCCGCTGGCATTGAGGGTGTTGAGGTGTTTGAGCTGTTCGTCCTGCAACTCCGGCGTACCGACCAGGAACCCGGCCCGGGTGGTGTTGATGAAGCTCCCGCCGTTGAGGGTGATGCCGTTCGGGTTGGCCAGGATGTAATCGGCCGGGCGGCCGAAGATCTCCTGTGGGCCCTCGATCAGCGAGGCGTTGCGGCTGATCACCTCGTTGAGGATGGTCGAGGCTGCGTGGCCCTGGAACTGGGGGTTGGCCGCCAGCGCGCCGGCCAGTTGCGACTGCCCGGCCTGGAGCGCGTTGTTCAATACCACGCCGGGGCGGGCGACGTTGTAATCGAGGAACTGGTTGTGCGACAGGCCGCTGGCATTGGGCGCGACGATGTCGATAACCGGTACGCCATGGTTGTTGTTGATGAGCGGTGTACCCCCAGGGCCGATGGCCGCCTCCAGGCCGTTCTGGGCCAGCGCACTGGTGGAGGCGAGCAGGGCGAGAAAAATGGCCCAGCGCAAGGTATCGGGACGGATAGCGGGTATCTGCGAGAGTGTAAGCATGTTCTCGTTCTCTTTGTTGTGGGTCAGTCAGATGTTCAGGGCCCACTCAACTACCCAGAATCCGGGTTCGAGCATCGGGCGGTGCAGGTCGCTGGCATAGAGGGCGCGCTGATAGTCCAGGCGCAGACGGCTGTGCGGCAGGGTCACTTCGATACCCGCCGTGGCACCTGCCAGCCGGCGCGGCGAAGCGCCTTGCGCCAGCCGTTCCCAGCCCAGGTCCAGGCCCAGGTAGGGGCGCACCGTAGCCGGTGTGGCCCAGGGCAGTGGCAGCGGTTGGCTGAAGGTATTGCGCCAGGCGGCGGCGCTGGCGCCACTGTAGGTACGCAGGCGAAAGCCACGCACGGCCGAATCGTCGCTCAACAACATCTGCTCGACGGCCGGCAAGGCATCGGTGCTGTACTGCAGGCCAAGCTCGCTTTGCCAGCGCCACGGCCAGTTCGCAGGGCCCTGGCGCAGGTGCAGCAGGCTGGCGCGGTATTTTCGATAGTCGGGCTTCGGCGCTGTCGCGTGCCTGGCGGGTTGCTCGGCACCCAGCCAGTGGGTGCCTTGGGCGACGCCGATGTAGGCGTGCCACAGGCCGTGGTCCAGCCAGAGCAGGTTGAGCCCGGCCTCCACGCTGGTCAGGGTGGGGCTCTGCAGGCCGATGACGGCAGAGCCGGCGCGGTTGATCAGGCGTTTGCGGTCCAGCCGGGCGCTGGCGCTGAGCATGCCGTACTGGTTGCGCCAGAGCATGCGCTCGGCGCCGACGCTCTGGTAGCTGCTGCTGCCGTTGCTGTCGTACCGCCCCTGCGGAATCGGCGCGTTGTAGCGCAGCTGGCCGACATTCAGCGTGAAGGTCCATGGGCCGTAGGGCAGGCTGTAGTAGAGGGCGACGCCCTGGCTGCGCCCCGGCGCATCGATGACCGTGGTCGACAGCGACAGGCGCAGGTCGTCGTTCAGGCCCAAGGGGCTGTCCACGCCAAGGCCGAGGTTCAGGCGGTGACGCCCGGTCAACGGGCTGCCCCGGTTATCGAAGCGGCTGTCCAGGTGCCAGCGTGAAGCCACGTGGCGAGGCTGCAGCAGCACCCGCGTGCCGCCCTGCAGTTCGCCTGGCAACAGGTCGACACTGAGCTCGTAGGCGCGCAGGCGGTTGAGCTGGTCCAGCCCCTGCTCGAGGTCTGGCAGGTACAGGGGGTTGCCCAGCAGATCGGGGAATGCGCTGTGCAGGGAAAGCGGCAGCTCGGCATCCAGCTCGATCGATTCGACGAAGCCTTCGATGATGACGATGTCCAGCGGTGCGTCATGCGCTGGTGCTTGCCGCAAGTAGGGGCGGCTGGCCGGGTAACCGGCGAGCACGTAGCGCTGGGTGATGGCCTTGAGCACGCGATTGATGTCGGCGATGCCCATGCAGGGTTTTGTCAGTGCCTGGATGGCCGGCTCAAGGGCCTGTGCCGAAAGCTGCCGGTGGCCGGCCAGACGAACGCCGGTGATCGCCCAGCAGTGGCTGTCGCGGTGTGGGTTCGGCGGGAGGGGGGCGTCGGGTTGCGCCGCTGGAGGGCGTTGCCAGCGCTGCAGCCGTTGCTGCTGCTCGAACTGGCGCAGTGTGCGCTGTTGATCCCGCAGTTGCAGGCTGGCAGGGTCGTCCGCCAATGCCTGTGGCAGGGCCAGCAAGCTGGTCATGCAGCAGGCAAGCAGCCTGCTGGCGATGTGGCGGTATCGGGATGGCATTGGGGATCCCCGCAAATGGCGTACGGCCTGCGTACTCGTTTGCGTGGATGCTAAAAATTTTGCCAGTCGATTGGATGCAGTCTGCTACCTACACTGCGGTAGGGCAGATGCTTGATTGAAGTGGGAAGGTTCCTACAGCATCAACCGGAATGCCGGACTATCAGGGTCGAATCTCGATCAATGTGCCGTCTGGTACCAGGTCCCAGACCTCGCGCATGTCCGAGTTGCGCATGGCGATACAGCCATCGGTCCAGTCAAGCGTATGGAAATACCATTCGGGATACTCGTCGTTGATCGGGGTGCCGTGGATCATGATCATGCTGCCGGCACTCCAGCCTTCGCGTGTGGCACGGGCGGCGTCGCTGATGTTCGGGTAGGTGATGTGCATGGACAGGTTGAAACGGTCGCTTTGCTTGCGCCAGTCCAGCCAGTACAGGCCCTCGGGGGTTTTCTTGTCGCCTTCGCGCTGCTTGGCGCCCTTGGGCTGCTTGCCCAGCGAAATACGGTAGGTTTTCAGCGGTTCGCCACGGCTGATCAGTTGCAGGCGGCGCTCGGACTTGATCACCAGCACCTTGTCGATCAGCGGCTGCATGGCTGCCTGTGATTGCGATGTTGCTGGCAAAGGCGGCTGCGGCTTGCGAATGATGGTTTCGGTGAAGGCCGCCTGGGACACCGAGGTAACGCAAAGGCAGAAAAGGGCAAACAACCAGCGCATGAAGCGGTACCTGCAAGCTTAAGTGGTGGGCGAAACGTTCATCGGTGGCAGGTACTCATGGCCTATGGGGTAATGCTGCCCGATGCGGTCGCGATAATAGCATTCTAGTGTGCGTGTGACGGTCCGGAAAGCCAGCTCGCCCCACGGTATTTCGTGTTCGTCGAACAACCGCACCTCCAGGCTTTCGGTGCCGATGTCGAAGTCCAGGTCGGCCAGCTCGGCGCGGAAGAACACATGCACCTGGTTGATGTGCGGCAGGTCGAACAACTGGTACAGGGCCATCGCGCCGACCCGGGCGCAGGCTTCTTCGACAGTTTCACGGCGGGCGGCCTGGTCCAGTGTTTCGCCGTTCTCCATGAACCCGGCGGGCAAGGTCCAGAAGCCGCGGCGGGGCTCGATGGCTCGCCGGCACAGCAGCACCTGGCTGCCCCACACCGGCAACACCCCGGCAACGATGTTCGGGTTCTGGTAGTGAATGGTCTGGCAATGATCGCAGACATACCGCAGGCGGCTGTCGCCTTCGGGTATCCGCTGAATGACCGGCTGGCCGCACGCGCTGCAGAATTTCATGCTGTTCTTCCCTTGAGCCCAGGCTATCTTGGCGCGCCAGGCATACCTGCCGCAAGCGTACAGGGCTTGGGTGCTTCGCGGCTTTGGTGCATCATGCAGGGCAGGCCTTGGAAACGAGAGTGCGCAATGCTGGACGAGCTACTTCGCCGAATGAGCAACCACCAACCAGCTTCACTGGAAACCGACCGACGGTTCCCCGAGGCTGCGGTACTTTTGCCCATTACCCGTAGCGAAGCGCCCGAGCTGGTCTTGACCCTGCGTGCCAAGGGCCTTTCCACCCATGGCGGCGAAGTCGCCTTCCCCGGTGGCCGGCGCGACCCGGAAGACCCCGACCTGGTGTTCACCGCGCTGCGCGAGGCCGAAGAAGAGATCGGCCTGCCGCCAGGCCTGGTGGAAGTACTCGGCCCCCTGAGCCCGCTGATTTCCCTGCATGGGCTGAAAGTGACGCCATTCGTCGGGGTTATCCCCGATTTCGTCGAATACCGCGCCAATGATGCGGAGATCGCGGCAGTATTCAGCGTGCCGCTCGAATTCTTCCGCCAGGACCCGCGTGACCACACCCACCGTATCGATTACCAGGGCCGCAGTTGGTATGTGCCCAGCTATCGATATGGCGAATACAAGATCTGGGGGCTGTCGGCGATCATGATCGTCGAACTGGTCAATTTGCTGTATGACGCAGGCATCAGCCTGCATCAGCCACCCGAGCGTTATGTAGAGATCTGAACGGCGCCCCCCTTCGCCGCTGATACCCTGAGGAGCGAGAATGAAATACCGCCTGGGCGACCTGCGGGTCGAGAGCCATGCCACCAGTTGGGCGGCCCCCAATGCCATGCTGATTGGCAAGGTGCGCCTGCAGGCGCGCGCCAGTGTGTGGTTCGGCGCCGTGCTGCGCGGTGACAACGAGTTGATCGATATCGGCGAGGACAGCAACGTCCAGGACGGTACCGTGATGCATACCGACATGGGTTCGCCGCTGACCTTGGGCAAGGGCGTGACCATCGGCCACAACGCCATGCTGCATGGCTGCACGGTTGGCGACTACAGCCTGGTCGGCATCAATGCGGTGATCCTCAACGGTGCGCGCATCGGCAAGCACTGCATCATCGGCGCCAATGCGCTGATCCCCGAGGGCAAGGAAATCCCCGATGGCTCGCTGGTAATGGGTTCGCCTGGCAAGGTCGTGCGCGAGCTCACCGAGCAGCAAAAACGCCTGCTCGAGGCCAGCGCCGCGCACTATGTGCACAACGCCCAGCGCTATGCGCGGGACTTGGAGGTGGACGATGAGTGAGGTGATCGCCACTGAGCGCCCGGTCGCTTCGCCCTGCGTGAGCATCTGCGCGCTGGACGAGCAGGATGTGTGCACCGGGTGCCAGCGTACCGTGGCAGAGATCGGCCGCTGGGGGCGGATGGACAATACCGAACGCCGGGCGGTGCTCAAGCGTTGCCATGAGCGGGCGGTGGCTGCCGGATTGATCATGTAAGCGCTGCGGTTGACTCGAAAATCAGGTAATCTGTGCCGCTTGCCGGACGGTCACTGCCCATGTTCTTTCTAATCGCTTACATCAGCAGCGTTGTACTGATCAACTTTGCCTTTTCCAGCGCCCCGCATCTGGACGTGATCTGGTCCGCCTGGGGCGGGCTGGTGTTCATCCTGCGTGACATGGTGCAGACCCGCTACGGCCATGGCGCGCTGATCGCCATGCTGCTGGCCCTGGTGCTGTCGTACGTGACGTCCGAGCCGGCCATTGCCCTGGCCAGCGCCACTGCGTTCTTCGTTTCCGAGCTGATCGACTGGCTGGTGTTCAGCATCACCCGGCGCCCCTTGCGTGACCGCTTGTGGTTGAGCTCGGCACTGAGCATCCCGGTCGATACCTTCATTTTCTTCGGCATGATCGGTGCCCTGACACCGGCCGTGATCGGCACCGCAATGGCCTCCAAGTTCGCCGGCGTGACTGCGGTGTGGCTGGCCATGGCATTTCGTGCGCGGCGGGCTGCCGTGGCCGGCTGATGGTGTAGAATACCGGTCCTTTTTCAGCGGGCGGCGCTAAGACTGGCGCGGCCCCGGACGCCTTCGAGGACCTGAAATGACCCGTATCGGAACCCCATTGTCGCCTACCGCGACCCGTGTACTGCTCTGCGGCTGTGGCGAGCTGGGCAAGGAAGTGGTGATCGAGCTGCAGCGCCTGGGCGTCGAGGTGATCGCCGTGGACCGCTACGCCAACGCACCGGCCATGCAGGTCGCGCACCGCAGCCACGTGGTCAACATGCTCGATGGTGTCGCCCTGCGCGCCATTATCGAGGCTGAAAAACCGCATTACATCGTCCCCGAAATCGAAGCCATCGCCACCGCTACGCTGGTCGAGCTGGAGAACGAAGGGTTCAACGTCGTGCCGACCGCCCGCGCCACCCAGTTGACCATGAACCGCGAGGGCATTCGCCGCCTGGCGGCCGAAGAGCTGGACCTGCCAACCTCGCCGTACCACTTCGCCGACACCTTTGAAGACTACGCCAAGGCCGTGGCCGATGTCGGTTACCCGTGCGTGGTCAAGCCGGTGATGAGTTCGTCCGGCAAGGGCCAGAGCCTGCTGCGCAGCGATGCCGACCTGCAGAAGTCGTGGGACTACGCTCAGGAGGGTGGCCGCGCCGGCAAGGGCCGCGTGATCATCGAAGGCTTCATCGACTTCGACTACGAGATCACCCTGCTGACCGTGCGCCATGTTGGCGGCACCATGTATCTTGCGCCAGTCGGTCACCGTCAGGAGAAGGGCGACTATCAGGAGTCGTGGCAGCCCCAGGCGATGAGCCCGAAAGCCTTGGCCGAGTCGCAGCGTGTGGCGAAGGCGGTCACCGATGCGTTGGGCGGCCGTGGTTTGTTCGGCGTCGAGCTGTTCGTCAAGGGCGATCAGGTGTGGTTCAGCGAAGTCTCGCCACGCCCGCACGATACGGGCCTGGTCACTCTGATTTCCCAGGACCTCTCGCAGTTCGCGCTGCATGCCCGTGCCATTCTGGGCCTGCCGATCCCGGTGGTACGCCAGTTCGGCCCTAGCGCTTCGGCGGTGATCCTGCCTGAAGGCCAGTCGCAGCAGACCAGCTTCGCCAACCTCGGCGCAGCGTTGAGCGAGCCGGATACTGCGATCCGCCTGTTCGGTAAGCCGGAAATCAACGGCCAGCGCCGCATGGGTGTGTGCCTGGCACGTGATGAGTCGATCGAAGCGGCGCGCGCCAAGGCGACCCGCGCGGCGCAGGCGGTCAAGGTCGAGTTCTAAGCTTTGAGCTGCAAGCTGCAAGCTGCAAGCTGCAAGCTGCAAGCTGCAAGCTGCAAGGGGATGCCTTTGCTTGCAGCTTGAGGCTTGAAGCTTGCAGCTTCAAGCCTTCAAAGCTCCGTGTGGCGGGTCTCTTTCAGGCACAGCACAGCGATCAGGCTGATTACCGCCGCAACCGATACATACCCACCTACCCAGCTCAGCCCGCCCATGCTCACCAGCTTCTGAGCAAAGAACGGCGCCGCCGAAGCTCCGACGATGCCGCCCAGGTTATACGCCGCCGATGCGCCGGTGTAACGCACGTGAGTAGGGAACAGCTCTGGCAGCAATGCGCCCATCGGTGCGAACGTCACGCCCATCAGAAACAGCTCGATGGCCAGGAACAACGCAACACCTGTGGTCGAGCCAGAGGTCAGCAAAGGCTCCATGGTGAAGCCCGAGGCCACCGCCAGCAGGCCGCCGACGATCAGCACCGGCTTGCGCCCGTAACGGTCGCTGAGCCAGGCCGACAGCGGCGTGGCCAGGGCCATGAAGACCACGGCCAAGCACAGCAGGCCTAGGAACGTCTCGCGGCTGTAGCCCAACGTCGTGACGCCGTAGCTCAGCGAGAATACCGTCGAGATGTAGAACAGCGCATAGCACACCACCATGGCCGCGGCCCCCAGCAGTGTCGGCAGCCAGTACTTGCTGAACAGGTCCACCACCGGCATTTTCACCCGCTCGTGGCGGGCCACGGCCTTGGCGAACACCGGGCTTTCTTCAAGCTTGAGGCGTACGTACAGGCCTACCAGCACCAGCGCGGCACTGAGCAGGAACGGAATGCGCCAGCCCCACTCACGGAACTGCTCGTCGCTGAGCAGCAGGGCCAAGGTCAGGAACAGGCCGTTGGCCGCCAGGAAGCCGATCGAAGGGCCTAGCTGCGGGAACATCCCGAACCAGGCACGCTTGCCCGCCGGCGCGTTCTCGGTGGCCAGCAACGCCGCACCACCCCATTCCCCGCCCAGGCCAAGGCCCTGGCCGAAGCGCAGCAGGCACAGGATGATCGGTGCCCACACACCGATGCTGTCGTAGCCTGGCAGCACGCCTATCAGCGTGGTGGATACCCCCATCAGCAGCAGCGAGGCGACCAGCGTCGACTTGCGCCCGATGCGGTCACCGAAGTGCCCGAACAGTGCGGAACCCAGCGGGCGGGCGAGGAAGGCGATGCCGAATGTAAGAAAGGCCGCCAGCATCTGCGCGGTGCCCGACCCCGAAGGGAAGAACACGGGCCCGATCACCAGCGCAGCGGCAGTGGCATAAACGTAGAAATCGTAGAACTCGATGGCGGTGCCGATGAAACTGGCAGTGGCGACCCTCGCGGGGGAGTTGACCGGCGCGGCAGGCGCCTGGGCATACGTGCTGCTGGTTGTCATTAAATAGGTCCCTAACAGTCTGGTCGTGCTCCATGGGCTTTGCCCGCGAAGGTTTCCGCCGGCCAGTAAAGGGCAGGTACGGTTCGCGGACGCCGGAGCGTATTGTTCTTGTGCGCCCGACTGACGATAGCCCAAGGGGGATAGGGGCGGGAGCGGGCACTGTTCAGGGTGTTGAAGCAGGACCGCAGGGCGCGTCAGTGGGGCGCGCTGGCCGTGAGGCGCCGGGTGCGGGTAGCGGGCGGGACGGCAGGGCTGGGTAAGCGTGACCCGAGTATAGCTAGCGGGTCACGGTCCACACCAGTACCTTGCTGGCGCAATTGTCCTCTGTTTCGAGGATTTCCAGGCGATAGCGGCCGATCTTCAGGCACACAGCGCTTTCCGGGATGCTTTCCAAGGCCTCGGTGACCAAGCCGTTCAGGGTCTTCGGCCCACCGTCGCTGGGCAGGTGCCAGCCCAGGGTGCGGTTGATTTCGCGCAGCGAAGCGGCGCCCTCGATGACGAAGGTGCCATCGGGCTGTGGGTGAACATGGGGGTTGTCGAGGCTGTGCTCTTCCTCGAACTCGCCGACGATCTCTTCGAGTATGTCTTCCAGGGTGACGATACCCAGTACCTCACCGTATTCGTCTACCACCACGCCTAGCCGGCGCTGCTGCTTGTGGAAGTTCAGCAGCTGCAATTGCAGGGGCGTGCTTTCGGGGACGAAGTAGGGCTCGTAGCAGGCATCGTGGAGTTTCTCCAGCGTCAGCTCGGCCTTGGGCAGCAGGTGGCTGATCAGCTTGGTGTTCAGGATGGCTTCGACCTGGTTGATATCGTTGTGATACACCGGCAGGCGCGTGTGGCGGCTGAGGATCAACTGCTCGATGATGCGCTCGATCGGCTCGTCGAGGTTGATGCCGTCGACCTCGTTGCGCGGCACCAGAATGTCGTTGACAGTGACCTTGTTCAGCGAGTGCAGGCCATCGAGCAGGCCGTGGCGCGGCATGTCGTGGTCTTCATCGTCGCTGAAGTCATCATCTGCCTGCGGGTGCAGGGCCACTGCGGTAGGCGGCACGCGAAACGGCCGCAACAGCAGCCTGGCGCAGCCGTCCAGCAGGCAGGCCAAGGGTTGCAGCAGCGCCAATGGCAGCTTCAGCAGGCTGACGCCCAGGCTGATGAAGGCCTGCGGATTGCGCCGCGCCAGGCGCCGCGGCAGGTACTCGGCAAAAATCAGCAAGCCAGCGGTGGCGGCCAGGCCTGCCAGCCAGAAACCGTGCTCGCCGTTGAAGCGTTGGCCCAGCAGGCAGGCCAGGCCCAGCACCAGAAGCTTGCCCACGCTGGCACACAGCACCAGGGCCTGGGCTGGCAATACAGGTTGCTCGTCGTGACCGGGGCGTAACGAGCCGTTGAGCTGCAGGCGGGCGGCATCTACCGCGCTGAACAGCGCCGACCACAGCAGCGCCAGTGCCAGAGTGCCGAGTAGCGGAGCGTACGGCAGGGTGTCCATGGGCGACCGTCAGATATGCAGGATGAATTCGCGAACCA
Source organism: Pseudomonas sp. NPDC089758 (assembly GCF_044748705.1). NCBI lineage: Bacteria > Pseudomonadati > Pseudomonadota > Gammaproteobacteria > Pseudomonadales > Pseudomonadaceae > Pseudomonas > Pseudomonas sp. NPDC089758. The sequence continues at coordinate 85,594 of NZ_JBIVGN010000019.1, read as the reverse complement.
GCTTGCTGCCGAAATAGGCCAGCATCAGCAGGCAGAAACCGGCCAGCGTCCAGCGGATCGCCTTGTGGCCACGCCAGCCCAGGCGGGTGCGCCCCCACAGCAGTACGCTGAAGACGATCCAGGCCACGCAGGCCAGCAGGGTTTTGTGTACCAGGTGCTGGGCAAACAGGTTGTCCAGGAACAGCCAGCCGGAGATCAGCGACAGCGACAACAGGCACCAGCCCGCCCAAAGGAAGCCGAACAGCAGGCTTTCCATCGTCTGCAACGGTGGGAAGTTGCGGATCAGCCCGGAAGGGTGCTTGTTTTTCAGCTGGTGGTCCTGCAGCAGCAGGAGCAGCGACTGGAACACCGCGATGGTGAACAGCCCATAGGCCAGGATCGACAGCAGGATATGGGCGAGAATCCCCGGCTCTTCATCGATCAGCGGAACGGTGCCGGGTGGGGCGAACTGGGCCAGCAGGGCCGTGATGGCGCCGAGCGGGAACAGTAGCACCAACAGGTTTTCCACCGGTATGCGCAGGCAGGCCAGCAGGGTCAGGGTAATGACCGCCACGGCGATCAGGCTGGCGGCGCTGAAGAAGTCCAGGCTCAGCCCCAGCGGGGTGATCAGTTGAAAGAACAGTGCGCCGCTCTGGGCGATCACGGCGAGGGCGCCGAGCAGGCCGAGCAGCCGTTTGTCGGCTTTGTTCGACTGGGCCAGGCGCGAACCCTGATAAACGGTCGCCGCTATATATAGGCCGGCGGCGATCAGGTTGGGGATGAGGCTGGGTGAGGAGACCATAAGTCCTGGTGGGCAAGCCTTAAAGAAACGGAGTTTGGCATAGATCGCGCTGGGGGGGCTAGTGAACTGCATGCTTCAAGCGGCACGCCGCAAACGAAGGCAGATGCGTGGGGGGAGGGGATTTTCTGATGGTTCGCGGCTTGCGCCTGGCAGCGTCAAAGGTGCCGCCGGGAAGCTGAGGTGTGCGCCGCCGCCGCTCTTCGCTATAATCGCCGCCTTGCTGTGCCCAGCGCGTGTGCATATTCATCTGGGCGCCTGACAAACCTCGGCTTTTACTTGGCCTGAAAGGATCACCATGTTCGAAAACCTGACCGACCGCCTGTCACAGACGCTGCGCCATGTCACCGGCAAGGCCAAGCTGACTGAAGACAACATCAAGGATACGTTGCGCGAAGTGCGCATGGCCCTGCTCGAGGCCGACGTTGCCCTGCCGGTGGTCAAGGATTTTGTCAACAGCGTGAAAGAACGCGCCGTCGGCACCGAGGTGTCGCGCAGCCTGACCCCGGGCCAGGCGTTCGTGAAGATCGTCCAGGCCGAGCTGGAAAGCCTGATGGGCGCGGCCAACGAAGACCTCGCGCTCAATGCTGCCCCGCCTGCCGTGGTGCTGATGGCCGGCTTGCAGGGTGCGGGCAAGACCACCACCGCCGGCAAGCTGGCGCGCTTCCTCAAGGAGCGCAAGAAGAAAAGCGTGATGGTCGTTTCGGCCGACGTTTACCGCCCGGCAGCCATCAAGCAGCTGGAAACGCTGGCCAACGACATCGGTGTGACCTTCTTCCCGTCCGATATCAGCCAGAAGCCTGTCGCCATTGCCGAAGCGGCGATCCGCGAGGCCAAGCTCAAGTTCATCGACGTGGTCATCGTCGACACCGCCGGCCGTTTGCACATCGACGCCGACATGATGGACGAGATCAAGGCGTTGCATGCTTCGGTCAAGCCGGTCGAGACCCTGTTCGTGGTCGATGCCATGACCGGCCAGGACGCCGCCAATACCGCCAAGGCCTTCGGTGAAGCCCTGCCGCTGACCGGCGTGGTGCTGACCAAGGTCGACGGTGATGCCCGTGGCGGTGCTGCGCTTTCGGTGCGTGCCATCACCGGCAAGCCGATCAAGTTCATCGGTATGGGTGAGAAAACCGAGGCGCTCGAGCCCTTCCACCCGGACCGTGTGGCATCGCGCATCCTCGGCATGGGTGACGTGCTCAGCCTGATCGAGCAGGCCGAGCAGACCATCGACAAGGCCAAGGCCGACAAGCTCGCCAAGAAACTGAAGAAGGGCAAGGGCTTCGACCTCGAAGACTTCCGCGATCAGCTGCTACAGATGAAGAACATGGGCGGCTTGGGCGGCCTGATGGACAAGCTGCCGAGCATCGGCGGGGTGAACCTGTCGCAGATGGGCAATGCCCAGGGCGCGGCCGAGAAGCAGTTCAAGCAGATGGAGGCGATCATCAACTCCATGACCCCGGCCGAGCGTCGCGACCCTGACCTGATCAGCGGTTCGCGCAAGCGCCGGATCGCCCTGGGTTCTGGTACCCAGGTGCAGGATATCGGGCGGCTGATCAAGCAGCACAAGCAGATGCAGAAGATGATGAAGAAATTCTCCGCCAAGGGCGGCATGGCCAAGATGATGCGCGGCCTGGGCGGGATGCTGCCGGGTGGCGGCATGCCTAAGCTGTAACCCTTATTCCGAGCACTTGTCTTTTGCAGGATGAGCGCTCAGAACCCCCGCTGCGGCGGGGCAACGGCCACGCAATCCGTGGCTCAACCGGCAAATCTGGACGGCAGGGCGAGGCCTTGTCGAAAAAGTCATTTGCAAATGTCCGTGTATTCCCCGAGAATATGCGGCCTTTTGGGCACCCGTGTGCCTATTTGGCATTCAGATTTGCAGCACCGACTATAGGAACGATGTTCACATGGTAACCATCCGTCTTGCCCGTGGCGGCTCGAAAAAGCGCCCTTTCTACCACCTGACCGTGACCAACTCGCGTAACGCCCGTGACGGCCGTTTCGTTGAGCGCGTAGGTTTCTTCAACCCGATCGCTGCTGGCGCTGAAGTCAAGCTGTCGGTCAACCAAGAGCGCGTCAGCTACTGGCTGAGCCAAGGCGCACAGCCGTCTGAGCGTGTTGCTCAGCTGCTGAAGGACGCTGCCAAGGCCGCTGCCTGAGCAATATGAACGCGACGCCAGAAAAGGCTGACGACCTCATCGTCGTTGGCAAGATTTTTTCGGTTCACGGCGTTCGCGGCGAGGTGAAGGTGTATTCCTTTACCGATCCGATTGAAAACCTGTTGGATTATCCAAGCTGGACGCTTCGGCACGAAGGCAAGGTAAAGCAGGTCGAGCTGGTCAGCGGTCGTGGCTCCCAAAAGGGCCTGGTCGTTAAACTGAAAGGCCTCGATGATCGTGATGAAGCGCGTCTTCTGAGCGGCTACGAAATCTGCATTGCGCGGAGCCTTTTGCCCAACCTGGCCGCAGACGAGTACTACTGGTACCAGCTGCAGGGCCTGAAGGTCATCAACCAGGACGAACAGCTGTTCGGCAAGGTCGATCACCTGTTGGAGACCGGTGCGAACGATGTAATGGTGGTCAAGCCCTGCGCAGGCAGCCTGGATGATCGCGAGCGTCTGTTGCCCTATACGGCGCAATGTGTGCTGGCAATCGACCTGGAAGCAGGCGTGATGCGGGTTGAATGGGACGCGGACTTCTAAACGATGGGTAACCTTCGCGTAGACGTCATCACGTTGTTCCCCGAGATGTTCTCGGCCATCACGGAGTACGGCATTACCAGCCGCGCGGTAAAACAGGGGTTGCTTCAGGTGACCTGCTGGAACCCGCGGGACTACACCACAGATCGCCACCACACGGTGGATGATCGGCCGTTTGGCGGTGGCCCGGGCATGGTGATGAAAATCAAGCCTCTGGAAGACGCCCTGGTTAGCGCCAGGCAAGCGACCGGAGCATCGGCAAAGGTGATTTACCTTTCGCCGCAAGGCCGCAAGCTGACTCAGCAAGCGGTCAAAGGCCTGGCCGAACAGGAATCGCTGATCCTGATCGCCGGTCGTTATGAAGGCATCGACGAGCGTTTTATCGAAGCTCATGTCGATGAGGAGTGGTCGATTGGCGACTATGTGCTTTCCGGTGGCGAGCTGCCGGCCATGGTACTGATCGATGCGGTTACACGGCTGCTGCCCGGAGCTTTAGGGCATGTGGACTCGGCGGAGGAAGACTCCTTCACCGACGGTCTGCTCGATTGCCCGCACTACACCCGACCTGAGGTGTATGCGGATCAGCGTGTTCCCGACGTGTTGCTAAGTGGCAACCATGCACACATCCGGCGTTGGAGGATGAAGCAGTCCCTTGGTAGGACCTTCGAACGACGCGCCGATCTTCTGGAAAGTCGCTCGCTTTCTGGAGAAGAGAAGAAGCTGCTCGAGGAATATCTCCGCGAGCGGGACGATAGTTAAACGTATCGATGGTGGATCACGTATCCATCTTAGGAGCACAGCATGACCAACAAGATCATCCAGCAGCTCGAAGCCGAGCAGATGAGCAAGGAAATCCCGACCTTCGCACCAGGCGACACCATCGTCGTTCAGGTTAAAGTGAAGGAAGGTGAGCGTTCCCGTCTGCAGGCGTTCGAAGGCGTCGTTATCGCCAAGCGTAACCGTGGCCTGAACAGCGCCTTCACCGTGCGCAAAATCTCCAGCGGCGTTGGCGTTGAGCGTACCTTCCAGACCTACAGCCCGCAGATCGACAGCCTGGCCGTGAAACGTCGTGGTGACGTGCGTAAAGCCAAGCTGTACTACCTGCGCGACCTGTCCGGCAAAGCCGCTCGCATCAAGGAAAAACTGTCCTGAGTACAGTTTGCCCGGTGGCTCTGGCCGCCTAGCGAGAAAAAAGCAGCCTTCGGGCTGCTTTTTTGCGTTTTGAAACCCGAAAGAAGTGACGGACATGACCAGCCGAGACCAGGAAATTCAGCGCCGCACCGAGTTGTCGGTGACCCGCGTGACCAAAGCGGTATTCCCCAGCACCACCAACCACCACAACACCTTGTTCGGCGGCACTGCGCTGGCCTGGATGGACGAAGTGTCGTTCATCGCAGCTACGCGCTTTTGCCGGTTACCGCTGGTGACCGTCTCCACCGACCGCATTGACTTCAAGCACCCGATCCCGGCGGGCACTATCGTCGAGCTGGTGGGAACGGTGATCAAGGTCGGAAACACCAGCCTGCAGGTTCAAGTGGACGTATTCGTCGAGAACATGTACCTGGATGGGCGCGAGCGGGCGATACATGGTGTGTTCAGCTTTGTCGCCATCGACGAGGACAAGCGCCCGGTGCCGGTGTTGCCACAGGCCTGAGGGCTCAACCCGGCGCGGCAGTCGTCTCGGTGACGGGGGCCGGTTCTACCAGTGCCACCAAGGTCCAGCCAGGCTGCGGCGCAAGCGGGTTCTCGGGGCTTGATACATGCACCCAGCCCTGGGTATCCCGGGCAAACAACAGATGTGCGCGCTCGCCATGCAGCGCCTGGTAATTGCCCCAGTCGAAGCCCTCGGTAAGGTGGGTGCTGTACAGCTCCGCGCCATGATGCAGGCGATTGGCCATTTGCTGGTAGGTCATCGGGCTGGAGCCCAGCAGTTGGCCGCGGTGCTCTTCGCTGGCCCGGTGTTTGTCGCTGCGCTGCTTCTCCAGGCCGCTGGCCAGCACATACAAACGGCCGTGGCCGAAGTCATGGCGAAAGCGCGCACAGGCCAAGGCGTTGATTTCCCCGGCAGGTGACAGCCCTAGCAGGTGGCCGAGGCCTACCAGGTCCAGGTGCGCGTCGGCATGTTGCGAAGCCGGGTTGCCAAAGTAGGTCGGCAGCCCCTCCATGCGTGCCGCACGAATGTTTTCCCAGCTCGAATCGGTCAGCAACACACGGCAACCCAATTGCTGCAGAGCCTTGCCGAGGGTGCGTGCAGGCTCGTTGGCGCCGACGATGAGAAAACCGCTGGGCGCAGGCTCCGCCACTTTCAGCAGGCGCGCCAAGGGGCGCGCCGTCGCGCTCTGCAGCACGACCGTGCCGATGATCACTGCGAAGGTGAGCGGCACCAGCAGCAGCGCGTCCTGATGCCCGGCCTCATCCAGGCGGATGGCGAATATCGCCGACACTGCGGCGGCTACGATACCGCGCGGTGCGATCCAGGCCAGCAGCGCCCGTTCCCGCCAGTTCAGCGTGGAGCCCAGCGTTGACAGCAAGACATTCAACGGCCGCGCCACCAGCTGGATCACCAGCAGCAGTGCCAGTACGGCCGGGCCCAGCCCCAGCAGGGCGTGCAGGTCGAGCCGTGCGGCCAGCAGGATGAACAGGCCAGAGATCAGCAGTACGCTGAGGTTCTCCTTGAAGTGCAGGATCTGCCGTACATCCACGCCACGCATGTTGGCCAGCCACATGCCCATGACCGTCACCGCCAGCAGCCCGGACTCGTGAACGATCTGGTTGGCGGCGATGAAAATACCCAGTACGGCAGCCAGCGACGCCAGGTTGTGCAGGTATTCCGGCAGCCATTGCTCGCGCATGATCTGCCCCAGTAGCCAGCCGCCGGCGGCGCCAAGGGCGCTGCCGCAGAAGATCACCCCGGCAAAGGTGCCCAGGCTCTGGCTCAGGCCATCGCCATCGGCGCTGGCGATGATGAAGCTGTACACCACGACGGCGAGCAGGGCACCGATCGGGTCGATGACGATGCCTTCCCAACGCAGGATGTTGGCAATGGTCGCCTTGGGCCGTACCACGCGCAGCATCGGTACGATGACCGTAGGGCCTGTGACCAGGGTCAAGGTGCCGAACAGGATTGCCAGCGGCCAGTCGAACCCCAGCAGCCAGTGCGTGGCCAGGGCGATCACCAGCCAGGTCGACAGGGCGCCGACGGTGACCAGTCGGTGCACCACGCTGCCGATCTCCCGCCATTGCGAGAGGTGCAGGGTCAGGCTGCCTTCGAACAGGATCAGTGCCACCGCCAGTGACACCAGAGGCATCAGCAACGGGCCGAACAGCGCTTGCGGGTCGAGCCAGCCGAGCAACGGCCCGAGCGTTATGCCGGCCAGCAGCAGGAAGAGAATCGCCGGAAGCTTCAGGCGCCAGGCCAGCCACTGGCAGGCGAGGGCGGCGGCACCGATACCGCCCACACTGAGAAGGATCTGCTGTTCGTTCATGCGGGCTCCCTATGCCGGCGTTGTTATGAAAGACTAAGCGTCATTTCGTCGTTTGCCACCGAGTTTTCATGCCTGCCCTTGACCACCCCTTGATCGACCAGTTCCTTGATGCCCTGTGGCTGGAAAAAGGCCTTTCAGACAACACTCGCCTCTCCTATCGCAGTGACCTGGCGCTGTTCAATGGCTGGCTGCAGGATCACGGCCTGGCCTTGCCTGAGGCCGGTCGGGAGCTGATCCTCGATCACCTGGCCTGGCGCCTGGATCAGGGTTACAAACCCCGTTCTACAGCGCGTTTTCTCTCCGGTCTGCGTGGCTTTTTTCGCTACTTGCTGCGGGAAAAGCTCGTTGCCGTCGACCCGACCCTGCAGATAGAGATGCCGCAGCTGGGCAAGCCCTTGCCCAAGTCGCTGTCGGAAGCCGACGTCGAGGCCCTGTTGCAGGCCCCCGACCTTGGCGAAGCCATTGGCCAGCGCGACCGTGCCATGCTTGAGGTGCTGTACGCCTGTGGTCTGCGCGTTACCGAACTGGTCAGCCTTGCCCTGGACCAGGTGAACCTGCGCCAGGGCGTGCTCCGGGTGATGGGCAAGGGCAGCAAGGAGCGCCTGGTGCCCATGGGCGAAGAGGCGGTGCTGTGGCTGCAGCGCTACCTGCGCGACGGGCGCGCCGAGCTGCTCAGCGGGCGCCCGAGCGATGTGTTGTTCCCCAGCCTGCGCGGGGAGCAGATGACCCGCCAGACGTTCTGGCACCGCATCAAGCATCACGCGCGGGTAGCCGGTATCGACAAGCCACTGTCGCCGCACACCTTGCGTCACGCCTTCGCCACTCATCTGCTCAACCACGGTGCCGACCTGCGCGTGGTGCAGATGCTGCTGGGGCACAGCGATCTGTCGACCACGCAAATCTATACCCATGTGGCCAAGGCCCGCCTGCAGCAACTGCACGCACAGCACCACCCACGTGGATGAATGATTTTCATGTTCCGCCGGCCGGTACTCGCAGACCCCTTCACCGGTAGCGTGTTGTGGTAGGCTTGGGCGGTTTGCACCAAGGGCCGCACGGTCGCCGCGTTTTTCCGCAGGTGACGCCCCTCGGCCCCTGTCCGCCTTCAGGAGTTCCCATGCGCGTGACCCAGATTTTCGCCGCCGCCGCGTTGGCGCTGGCCAGTACCTTTGCCGTTGCCGCGGCGACCGACAGCAATGCCGCTGCCGAGCAGGCGATTCGCAAGTCGTTGCAGAACCTTGAGCTGGAAGTGCCGGTCGAGAGCGTGGCCAGCAGCCCGCTCAACGGCCTGTATGAAGTCAAGCTGCAGGGCGGCCGTGTGCTGTACGCCAGCGCCGATGGCCAGTTCGTCATGCAGGGCTACCTGTACCAGATCCAGGACGGCAAGCCGGTCAACCTGACCGAGAAGACCGAACGCCAAGGGGTCGCCAAGCTCATCAATGGCATTCCAGCCGCCGAGATGGTGGTTTATCCTGCAAAGGGCCAGACCAAGTCGCACATCACCGTATTCACCGACACCACCTGCCCGTATTGCCACAAGCTGCACGCCGAAGTGCCAGAGCTCAACCGTCGCGGTATCGAAGTGCGCTATGTCGCCTTCCCGCGCCAGGGGCTCGGCTCGCCGGGTGACGAGCAGCTGCAGGCCGTGTGGTGCTCCAGTGACCGCCGCGCAGCGCTGGACAAGATGATCGACGGCAAGGAAATCAAGGCCGCCAAATGCACCAACCCGGTCGGCAAGCAGTTCCAGTTGGGCCAGTCGATCGGCGTAAACGGCACGCCGGCGATCGTGCTCGAAAATGGCCAGGTGATTCCAGGTTATCAACCGGCACCGCAAGTGGCCAAACTGGCCCTGGCCGGCCAACAGCAGGCCGCCAAGTAAATCATTCAGTACGCCGTCGTCATGGGGTGACGGCATGTTTCACGGTCGGCGCAGGTGCCGGCCGTTCAATGGGGAGTTCACAGTGAAACCGGTCAAAGTAGGCATCTGTGGGTTGGGGACCGTCGGTGGCGGAACCTTCAATGTACTTCAGCGCAACGCCGAGGAGATTGCCCGCCGTGCCGGGCGCGGTATTGAAGTGGCACAGATCGCCATGCGCTCGCCTAACCCGAACTGCCAGATTACCGGTACCCCCATTACCGCTGATGTGTTCGACGTTGCGAGCAACCCGGAGATCGACATTGTCATCGAGCTGATCGGTGGCTACACCATCGCCCGCGACCTGGTGCTCAAGGCCATCGACAACGGCAAGCACGTGGTCACCGCCAACAAGGCGCTGATCGCCGTACACGGCAACGAAATCTTCGCCAAGGCCCGTGAGAAGGGCGTGATCGTCGCCTTCGAAGCCGCAGTGGCAGGTGGCATCCCGGTGATCAAGGCGATCCGCGAAGGCCTGTCGGCCAACCGCATCAACTGGCTGGCCGGGATCATCAACGGCACCGGCAACTTCATCCTCACCGAGATGCGTGAAAAAGGCCGCGCCTTCCCCGACGTGCTGGCCGAAGCGCAGGCGCTGGGTTATGCCGAAGCCGACCCGACCTTCGACGTCGAAGGTATCGATGCCGCGCACAAGCTGACCATCCTGGCGTCCATCGCCTTTGGTATCCCGCTGCAGTTCGACAAGGCCTACACCGAAGGCATCACCCAGCTGACCACCGCCGACGTGAACTACGCCGAAGCCCTGGGCTACCGCATCAAGCACCTGGGTGTGGCCCGCCGCACTGCAGAAGGCATCGAGCTGCGCGTGCATCCGACGCTGATCCCGAGCGACCGTCTCATCGCCAACGTCAATGGCGTGATGAACGCCGTGATGGTCAATGGCGATGCAGCAGGCTCCACCCTTTACTACGGCGCCGGCGCCGGCATGGAGCCCACCGCCTCCTCGGTGGTCGCCGACCTGGTCGACGTTGTCCGCGCCATGACCAGCGACCCTGAAAACCGCGTACCGCACCTGGCCTTCCAGCCGGATTCGCTGTCGGCGCACCCGATCCTGCCGATCGACGCCTGCCAGAGTGCCTACTACCTGCGTATCCAGGCCAAGGATCACCCGGGCGTACTGGCCCAGGTGGCGAGCATCCTCTCGGAGCGCGGCATCAACATCGAGTCGATCATGCAGAAGGAAGCCGAGGAACAGGACGGCCTGGTGCCGATGATTCTGCTGACCCACCGTGTGGTCGAAAAGAGCATCAACGACGCCATCGTTGCTCTGGAAGCCTTGCAGGACGTGGTCGGCAAGGTCGTGCGTATCCGCGTCGAACAGCTCAACTAAGCGGCAAGCTTCAAGCTGCAAGCTGCAAGAAAAAGCAGTTCGGTGTTGAGGCTTTTAACAGTTTAAATTTGCGGCAAGGGCAGTGCAGGGCGTAAGAGAAATGCCGATCGGCTTTTTCTTGCAACTCGCAGCTTGCCGCTCAAACCGAAGGTTTGCATATGCGCTATATCAGCACCCGCGGCCAGGCACCGGCCCTGAATTTCGAAGACGTCCTGCTGGCTGGCCTGGCCAGCGATGGCGGCCTGTACGTGCCAGAGAACCTCCCACGCTTCACCCAGGAAGAAATCGCTTCCTGGGCGGGCCTGCCGTATCACGAGCTGGCTTTCCGTGTGATGCGCCCGTTCGTCGAGGGCAGCATTGCCGACGCCGACTTCAAGAAGATCCTGGAAGAGACCTACGGCGAATTCGCCCACGCCGCGGTCGCTCCGCTGCGCCAGCTGAACAGCAACGAGTGGGTTCTTGAGTTGTTCCACGGGCCGACGCTGGCCTTCAAGGACTTCGCCCTGCAGCTGCTCGGGCGCCTGCTCGATCACGTGCTGGCCAAGCGCAACGAGCGCGTGGTGATCATCGGCGCGACCAGCGGCGACACCGGCTCTGCCGCGATCGAAGGCTGCCGCCGCTGCGACAACGTCGACATCTTCATCCTTCACCCGCACCAGCGCGTGTCGGAAGTTCAGCGCCGCCAGATGACCACCATCTTCGGCGACAACATCCACAACATCGCCATCGAAGGCAACTTCGATGACTGCCAGGAGATGGTCAAGGCCAGCTTCGCCGACCAGTCGTTCCTCAAAGGCACCCGCCTGGTCGCGGTCAACTCGATCAACTGGGCGCGGATCATGGCCCAGATCGTTTACTACTTCCACGCTGCCCTGCAGCTTGGCGGCCCGGCGCGTTCGGTGGCGTTCTCGGTGCCGACCGGCAACTTTGGCGACATCTTCGCCGGCTACCTGGCACGCAACATGGGCCTGCCGGTCAGCCAGCTGGTGGTTGCCACCAACCGCAACGACATCCTGCACCGCTTCATGAGCGGCAACCAGTACGTCAAGGAAACCCTGCACGCGACCTTGTCGCCGTCGATGGACATCATGGTCTCGTCCAACTTCGAGCGCTTGTTGTTCGACCTCCATGGTCGCAACGGCGCGGCTATCGGCGAATTGATGGCCAACTTCAAGCAGGGTGGCGGTTTCAGCGTCGACCAGGACCGCTGGACCGAGGCGCGCAAGCTGTTCGATTCGCTGGCCGTCAGCGACGAGCAGACCTGCCAGACCATCGCCGAGGTCTTCGCCAGCACAGGGGAAGTGCTCGACCCGCATACCGCGATCGGTGTGAAGGCCGCGCGCGAATGCCGTCGCAGCCTGGATACGCCGATGGTGGTGCTGGGCACCGCGCACCCGGTCAAGTTCCCGGAGGCCGTGGAGAAGGCGGGCGTCGGCAAGGCGCTGGAGCTGCCTGCGCACCTGAGCGACCTGTTCGGCCGAGAGGAGCGCTGCACGGTTCTGGCCAACGACCTCAAGGCCGTCCAGGCCTTCGTCAGCCAGCACGGTAACCGCGGCAAGCCGCTTTAATCGTGATGAAGGGGGCCGCTGCGCGGCCCCGCTTTTAGACTTTTCCCTGGTTTCATTCAGATTTTTCCTATGTAAAACGCGTTAAGCGCTGCATACAGTGGCCCGTCCTTCCCTCAGGAGCGGCTCATGCATCAGCCCTACGTGTTGATTCACCAGGCTCGGCCTTCCCACCAGATTCTCCTGCATCAGGCGTGCAATGCCCTGGGCGTTTTCGACGTGCGCATCACCCATGATCTGCTTGACCTCAATGCCTGCCTTGCACGCAAGCGCGGTGCAGACCTGCTGATCCTCGACCATTCGATGAAAGGCGGCCAGGCCCTGCTCGAACGTCTGCAGCGCAACCGCTGTTCACACGCCTTGCTTTTCGTCGGCTGTGCCAGCGAGCACCGTCCCAACCTTGCCGAGCAAGCACGCGAGCGTGGCCTCTGGGTGCTGGCCGATTTGCCGTGGCCGCTGCCGGTGCGGCGCTGGCAACAGGCCTTGCAGCGTATTCAAAGGTTCACATCCCCCACGCATGCTCATTGAAACAGCTCAAGCGTAACGAACTTTCCGTTGCGCTTGCTGGTCAGTTTCTTCATAGACCACCACGCAGCGAGTGATCCGGATGGAAAGAATCTGCAGCCTGCTTAATGACGCACTGAGCCCTTATCAGACCCAGCTTGGCGCCGCCGATGCCAGTGGTAATCGGCAACTCACCGTTTTCGACAGCCTCGGTGGCATGACCTTGCGCCGAACGGTCAGCCAACGCCAGTTACAGGAGCAGCGCCTGCTGATCGACCTGGTCGATGGCCTTCACCGTGACCTGCAGATCGCCGAGGGGCGCCTGCAACCCTGTGTCATCGCGGCTTTGCAGCAACGCCAACAACCTGCGGGAACCTTTGCCTGAGTGGCGCATCAGACACAGTAGGGCAGCCAGCCAGCACACAGCTCCGGTGATGGCGGGTTGTCACGGGAAGTCCATGAGGACTTTCGATTGGCCCCGGGCGTCCTCCCCAGCGTCCCGGGGTTTCTTTTTTATCGCCCTTCGAAAAAATGGCTGCTCTGCTCCAGGTACTCTGTCTGGAACTCCGGGTCCAGCCAACTGGCATAGAGCGCTGGAAGTGTGTCCTGGCGCAGCGCCGACAGCAGTTGGTCTACATGCGCGATGGCTGCGCGCCCCGATGGCGTATCGGAGCAGCCCACATGCAGGAACTGATAGCGGTCCACGCCTTGTATCGGGTGAAACTGATAGTCATCGAGCGAGCCGCCTTGTTGCTGGATCAGGTAGCGCACTTCCGGCCAGTAGCCGAGCACCAGTTGCAGGCGCCCCAGGCGCTGCATCTGCAGTAGGTTGGCAGTGGCATCGTTACCATAGTGGCGGCTGAGAACCGAGTCGGGAAGCGGGTGCAGGATCGCATCGATCTGGGTGCTGTAGCTGCGCCCGGCGACGATGCCGAGCTTCAGTTGCGTATCGCTCAACAAGCGCCTGAGATCGATCTGCGCGCCATCCAGAAACGGTGCCAGCAGCGGTCCGGCTTGCTTGCGCACGACCAGGCCACCGCTCATCGCCCCCAGCGCCGGTTTGGAGAAGTGCACGAACTTCGCGCGCTCCGGTGTCCACATCAAGGTCGGGTCGCAGGTGAAGCTGGCAGGGTCCTGCAGCATCTGTATGCCGCGTGCCCGAGTGACGCGCACGATGTCGTGGTCGTATTCGGGCATCTGCTCGATCAGCAGCGCCAGCATCCGGTCGATCGCACCTTGGCCTTTGGCCGCACCCTCCAGGATGGTGAAAGGCGGCAGGTCGCGGACCAGCCATAGCAGGCGTTCCTTGGCCTGCACTGGCGCGATGGCCATGGCGAGCAGCAGCCCGCACAGCAGGGACAGGCGCGCGCGCACGGGCGGAGGCGACCTCAGACCGCGCCGGCCTGGCGCAAGCGGGCGATGGCGGCGGCGTCATACCCCAGGGTGCCAAGCAGGGCATCTGTGTGTTCGCCTAGCGCCGGGCCCACCCACTCGGCCGAGCCGGGTGTCTCGGACAGCTTGGGTACGATGCCTGGCATCTTGAACGCTTTACCGTCTGGCAGGCGGGCCTGCAGGAACATTTCGCGGGCCAGGTACTGCGGGTCGCTGAACATGTCTTGCGCCGAATAGATGCGGCTGGCCGGAACATCGGCGACGGTCAACGTCTGCATCAGCTGCTCCAGCGGCAAGCTGTTGGCCCAGCGGTCGATAACGCCATACAGCTCGTCACGCCGTGCATCGCGGCCATCATTGCTGGCCAGCGCCGGGTCGTCGGCCAGGTCGTGACGGCCGATGGCCTGCATGAAGCGTTTGAAGATCGCATCGCCATTGGCACCGATCTGCACGTGCTTGCCGTCGGCGCTGGTGTGGATGGAGGAGGGCGTGATGCCTGGCATGATGTTGCCGGTGCGTTCGCGAATGAAGCCAAACACATCGAACTCCGGGACCATGCTTTCCATCATGGCGAAGATTGCCTCGTACAGCGCCACGTCCACTACCTGGCCCTGGCCGCCGTTGACTTCGCGGTGACGCAGCGCCATCAGTGCGCCGATCACGCCCCACAATGCCGCGATCGAATCGCCGATGGAGATGCCGGTGCGTACCGGTGGGCGGTCATCGAAGCCGGTGATGTAGCGCAGGCCACCCATCGACTCGCCCACGGCGCCGAAGCCTGGCTGATCCTTCATCGGCCCGGTCTGGCCGAAGCCTGAGAGGCGCACCATCACCAGTTTCGGGTTGAGCTCGTGCAGCACATCCCAGCCCAGGCCGAGCTTTTCCAGCACGCCCGGGCGGAAGTTCTCGATGAGAATGTCCGCCTCGGCCAGCAGCCGCTTGAGGACCTCGCGGCCATCGGGATGCTTCAGGTTCAGGGTCAGTGACTGTTTGTTGCGCGCCTGCACGAACCACCACAGCGACGTACCCTCGTACAGCTTGCGCCATTTGCGCAGCGGATCACCGCCGTCGGGCGACTCGACCTTGATTACCTCGGCCCCGAACTCGGCGCAGATGCGCGAGGCGAACGGGCCAGCGATCAGGGTGCCAAGCTCGATCACTTTCAGGCCGGCGAGGGGTTTGCTCGGTGTAGGCATGGGGCATCCGGGGCGAGTGGGCAGAGGCGTGGTTTTATCATAGGTCGTTGGCGGCAGATACTGCTGCGGCGCAACGAAGAGCAGGATCGGGTAGACTGTGTGACTTTTCTTTGCGCAAGAAGCCCGTCGACCATGGCCCAGCCGTCCACCACCTACAAATTCGAACTGAATCTGACCGATCTCGATCGCGGCGTGTACGAAAGCGTCAAGCAGACCATCGCCCGTCATCCTTCGGAAACCGAGGAGCGCATGGCCGTGCGGCTGTTGGCCTACGCACTTTGGTACAACGAGAATCTGTCGTTCGGCCGCGGCCTGTCGGATGTCGACGAGCCTGCCCTGTGGGAGAAGAGCCTGGACGACCGCGTGCTGCACTGGATCGAAGTGGGCCAGCCTGACGCTGATCGCCTGACCTGGTGTTCGCGCCGTACCGAGCGCACCAGCCTGTTGGCCTACGGCAGCTTGCGGGTATGGGAGTCCAAGGTGGTCGGCGCGGTCAAGAACCTGAAAAACCTGAACATCGCCGCTGTACCGCAAGAGGTGCTCGAAGTGCTGGCCACGGACATGCCGCGCAGCATCAAGTGGGACGTGATGATCAGCGAAGGCACGGTGTTCGTCACTGACGACCGTGGCCAGCACGAAGTGCAGCTGCAGTGGCTGCTCGGTGAGCGTGGCTGAGCCAACCGACCCATGCGTATCGAACCCCGCCCGCTGCCGCCGACACTGCCGTTTCTCGGTAACCTGCCACCCTTGCTGACCCGACTGTATGCCGCCCGTGGCGTGCAATCTGAGGCAGAGCTGGACAAGAGCCTGGCGAGGCTGTTGCCGTACCAGCAGCTAAAAGGCATTGATGCCGCGGTAGACTTGCTGGTCGAAGCGCTCGACCAGCGCCAGCGCATCATCATCGTCGGCGACTTCGATGCCGACGGCGCCACCGCCAGTACGGTCGGCGTACTCGGGCTGCGCCTGCTGGGGGCAGCCCATGTCGACTACCTGGTGCCCAACCGTTTCGAATATGGCTACGGCCTGACGCCAGAGATCGTCGAGGTGGCGCTGCAGCGCCAGCCACACTTGCTGATCACGGTCGATAACGGCATTTCCAGTGTCGAGGGTGTGGCGGCAGCAAAAGCGGCCGGGCTCAAAGTGCTGGTCACCGACCACCACCTGCCAGGCCAGCAGTTGCCGGACGCCGACGCCATCGTCAACCCGAACCAGCCAGGTTGCGGCTTCCCGAGCAAGTCGCTGGCCGGGGTCGGGGTGATCTTCTATGTGCTGATGGCCTTGCGCGCCCGCCTGCGCAGCCTGGGCCGCTACGAAACACAACCACAACCGAACATCGGTGAACTGCTCGACCTGGTCGCGCTGGGCAGCGTTGCCGACGTGGTGCCGCTGGATGCCAACAACCGCATTCTGGTGCACCAAGGCCTTGAGCGCATCCGCGCCGGCCGGGCACGGCCGGGGCTCAAGGCGATTCTGGAGGTGGCACGTCGCGACCACCGGCGTATCACCTCCACCGACCTGGGCTTCATTTTAGGCCCGCGGCTCAATGCCGCCGGGCGCCTGGACGACATGAGCCTGGGTATCGAGTGCCTGTTGTGCGAGGACGAGGCGCTGGCCCAGGACATGGCGCAGCAGCTCGATGGCCTGAACCAGGACCGCAAGTCGATCGAGCAGGGCATGCAGCGCGAAGCGTTGGCCCAGCTCAAGGATTTGCCGGTCGAGGCCATGCCGTACGGCCTGTGCCTGTTCGATGCCGAATGGCACCAAGGTGTGATCGGCATTCTTGCCTCGCGCCTGAAGGAGCGTTACCACCGCCCGACCATCGCCTTTGCCGATGCTGGCGACGGCATGCTCAAGGGCTCCGCACGTTCGGTGCCGGGGTTCCATATCCGCGATGCGCTGGATGCAGTGGCGGCGCGCCATCCGCAGTTGATCAGCAAGTTTGGCGGCCATGCTATGGCTGCAGGCCTGTCGTTGCCCGAAAGTCATTTCCCGGCGTTCGCCGAAGCGTTCGATGAAGAAGTCCGTCGCCAGTTGCGCGAAGACGATTTGACCGGCCGTCTGCTTTCGGACGGCAGCCTGGCGGTGGAGGAATTTCACCTGGACCTGGCCAAGGCCCTGCGTAATGCCGGGCCCTGGGGGCAACACTTCCCCGAACCACTGTTCCATGGCGTGTTTCAGTTGGTCGAGCAGCGTGTGGTCGGCGAGCGGCACCTGAAGGTGGTGCTCAAGAGCGAATGTGGCTCGGTTCGTCTGGACGGCATCGCCTTTGGCATTGACCGCGAAGTGTGGCCCAACCCGACCGTGCGCTGGGTGGAGATGGCGTACAAGCTGGATGTGAACGAGTTCCGCGGGAACGAAAGTGTGCAATTGATGATTGCGCATATGGAGCCGCGCTGAGGAGCCTGCAGGTGCCTGCCTCGATTTTTGCGGGGTTGCGCAAATCGAGCGCCGCCGGCGCGGCGCTCATTCTCATAGGCAATGCGAACCTACCGGTGGGCACTTGGTCGCTCTGCAGTTCGCTGCGGCCCTATCGCTGCAACGTCCTTTTGCGTTCCGGCACTCGCGCGCCGAAGCCGAAAAATGTGGTTATGTTCTGACTGCCCCCTGTTGTCTCTTATTTCGCAGATTTTGCCAGTGAATCACTGCAGCCCCTATAAATGAGAGTAGGCTGAGCGTGCAGAAGAACACGATCCCTTCGACAGCTTTTCGATCACTTGTTTCGTTTACATAGTGTCTGAGTGAAAGGTCGGACAAGATTTCATCTTCAGTCGATAACGTCCTCGCGATCGGGCCGGAAAGTGTGTCTTCGATTTCCACGAATAAAGGCGTTGCTTTGCTTATATTGGCCGCATCATAGCGGGACCTATAGATGTATATTCCGGCTTTGGTCCGTCGACCACCGGGTGTTTTGTAGTAAATGCTCACAGTGTAAATTGATTTATCGTATTCCCACGGCTCGACGTCGGAAGCCAGTGAGGCTGGCAGGCGGATCCATGGCGCGGCGATGGGTTCGACTTTTATATTCAAGTTGTATATGAATATGGGCAGGAAGCACAGGAAGGCGAACCCTGTTCCGAGCAGGCACTTCGCACGGTCATGCGGCGGCAGGCTGCGCATTTGTTTGATCCACGCTCCCCAAGTCAGCATTGATCATTCCTCTCTTCAGAATAGTTTTCGGTCAGCGGTATTTGTCTTGCTGAGGGGCAATACAGCAAGCATATTGGTCTTGGCCTCCGCCTACCCCGACAGTGATTGATGGCTTGGGCCCTGTGGGTATCTGCCCGTTTAAGCTTTCAATCCCTATCGTCACTGTCGCTCCACCTGGGGGCTGAGGTACAGAGGGTGGAGTTGCTAGGTTGCCACCACCCAGGATGACGGGTTGGGTACTTGAATTGGCCTTAAAGTGTTCAAGCAAGCGAGTATCTAGTTTGATGTCGTGATTTGTAGGGTTCCATGTGATGACGGTGATGAGTCCGCCGAAATGAGCAGTTATCGACTTTGGATTTGTTATTGTCAGATTTGGTGCTATTAAGGGGGAGGTAGGCTCTCGCGTCACGTCGTTGTTTTTCAACGCATTGAATATTGGATCTATAGCAGTTTTCTGGATTTTTTTGGCTAACTCCGAATTATAGGTTCCTATCAGGCTTGCTCCTAGGGACACCGCGGTAAAAAAACCTGCGGTCAGTGGTGAACCTAGTAATAGTGCAAATCCCGCGACAACGCCGGCGACGTTGCCTACGAGGCTGACATAGTCTCCTATTTGTAGCTCTTTTTTTGAATTGTATTCGGCAACGATTTTCAAGAAAGTAACCGTACCTGCGAGGGTGTTGGTAGCGATATTGATAAATGGTACTGCCCCCGCCGTCATCAGGGTGACTGAAAGTACAGAGGCGACTGCGGTACTGGTTTGAGCACCTTGTACTACCAGTGAAAATCCCTTTTTATCGGTATTAAACTGATCATGGACAGCCGAAGCTGCTCCAGCCTGGAATCCAGGTTTGCCCACCCGGTCTACCATGGCAACAAATATTTCCACACGATTATTCATGCGACTTGCTCCTAATTGTTTTGAATGCAAGTGTGACTCGCAAACGATCGCATTCAATTGCTGGCGATTTTGCCCGGTGTGGGATTTCGCCGTTGAACACTACTATGCGTTTAGGTTTCGGAAGTACGGCGGCGATAATGTCGTTTTTCACATCATTGCAAAACATGAGTTCGCCTCCCCAAGTCGTGGCCCAATAGTCGTTGCAGAAAATCACTGCTGTCTGGCCGGGTTCGCTTGGTAGGTTGTCTCGATGAATCGGGCTGTCCTGCCCTGTTGTTTGTCCGTTTGCGTACACGCCAAGTAGTCTGGAGTCTTTAATGTGCGTTGTTTTCAATCGGTGCCAGATATGAGCCAGAAAACCCCAACGTTTATTGTTTTCCAGCTCTTCCTCACAGCATTCGAGCGATTCGCGGCGGCTTCCTGCGATGAAAAAATGCCAGCAGGGACGAGAGAAGGGTGTTGAGTTTACCGGCCAGTCATATCTCCATAGGGCATCAGAAAATGCCTGGGTAAGCAGCAGCTGTTCGTGGTCGGTAATGGCGTTATCGAGCGTGCATATATTTTGTGATGAGAAAAGCTCTTCCATTATCATGATCGTCATGTCGATAGATATATTCCTCGATTTGCGAGGATCTTTCGCAAGTCGAGGTCGGCAGTGACGATAGTTTTATTTGGGTAGGGCGGCGATAGGACGCAGCACTCGCTTATTGAGAAGAGATTCTTACCGGGCCGTAGGATTATTAAAGTTATCTTGTAGGTTATTTCTAGATAGGCCAGTCGATCGGCATCAGATCGCTCTGGAGGGTGGTAGCACCCATGGCGTCAGCGCTGTCAACAATCCCATCGAACCTCCCCCCCACCAATCTGGTCTAGTCTGATTAATGACCGGCACCGGGCCAGGGATGTGCACTTGAATGCCCGGGCTGGATCACCATTGGAGTCCTTGGGAGGTGCCCTCATGAGCCTGCTGCTCGAGCCTTACACCCTGCGTCAGCTGACGTTGCCCAACCGCATCGCCGTCTCGCCGATGTGCCAGTATTCCGCCGTCGATGGCCTGGCCAACGACTGGCACCTCGTTCATCTGGGCAGCCGCGCCGTCGGCGGCGCCGGGCTGGTCATCACCGAAGCGGTAGCCGTGACCGCCGAGGGCCGTATCACTGCCGAGGACCTTGGTCTGTGGACCGATGATCAGATCGCCCCATTGCAACGCATTACGCGGTTCATCACAGCCCAGGGCGCTGTGCCGGGCATCCAGCTGGCCCACGCCGGGCGCAAGGCCAGCACCTATCGCCCTTGGCTGGGCAAGCATGGCAGCGTCAAAATCGAGGAAGGAGGCTGGCAGCCGGTGGGGCCGTCGAAGATTGCTTTCGACCCTGAACACACGGCGCCGCGTGAGTTGAGCAAGGACGAGATCCAGGATGTTGTAGCCGAGTTTGTCAAAGCCACCGAACGCGCGTTGCAAGCGGGCTTCAAAGTGGTCGAAATCCACGCCGCCCATGGCTACCTGCTGCACCAGTTCCTCTCGCCGCTGAGCAATCAGCGCCGCGATGAATATGGCAGTTGCTTCGAAAACCGCATCCGCCTGACGCTGCAGGTGACCGAGGCGGTGCGTAAGGTCTGGCCGCAGGAACTGCCGCTGTTCGTGCGTGTGTCGGCGACCGACTGGGTAGAGGACGGCTGGAACCCGGACGAAACCGTGGAACTGGCCCGCCGGCTACGTGTGCTCGGGGTCGACCTGATCGACGTGTCCTCCGGCGGTACTTCGATGAATGCGGAAATCCCCACCGGCCCCGGCTACCAGACCCGTTTCGCCGAGCGTGTACGCAAGGAATCGGAAATCGCTACCGGCACGGTGGGCATGATCACCGAACCGGCCCAGGCTGAACACATCCTGCGCACCGGGCAGGCCGACCTGATCTTCCTGGCTCGCGAGCTGCTGCGCGACCCTTACTGGCCGTTGCATGCCGATGATGACCTGGGCGGTAACAGGGCTACATGGCCGGCGCAGTATCAACGGGCTACCAGCCGGGCAAATCCGATACATGAGTCGGATCTGCGGGACTGATTGACCCCTCAGCTGTAAGCGGCCTTGCGCAGCATATCGCTGACCCACTGATTGGTGCTTTTTTCCGCCAGCTCGGCCTCTGCGGCCACGCTGGCGGGAAGGGTGGGCTCAAGGCGCAGTCTCAGCTTCCCCGAATAGGTCTTGTGCGGCTCACGGCCAAGGCGTTCTCAGGTTTCGAGGTGTCATCAACGGCCTCCTCGACAGCCGGACTGTAGGAGATAGGGACCGTGCTTGAAGGAAAGGTCCTAGGTATCCATGCGAGGACGATCGCCACTTTGTACCGGCCTCCTTGCGGACTTGTCTCAGCAGAGGCCGGTAGCTTCACCTCACGTTCAGTGCTTGATCATCACATGCCGGACGCAGGTGTAGTCCTCCAGCCCATACATCGACATGTCCTTGCCATACCCCGAATGCTTCTGCCCGCCATGGGGCATTTCGCTGACCAGCATGAAGTGGGTATTGACCCAGGTGCAGCCATACTGCAACCGCGCCGCCAGGCGGTGGGCGCGGCCGGTGTCGCGGGTCCACACCGACGAAGCCAGGCCGTACTCCGAGTCGTTGGCCCATTCCAGCGCCTGCGCTTCGTCAGTGAAGCGTGTTACCGACACCACTGGGCCAAACACCTCGTGACGCACGATCTCGTCATCCTGCAGCGCATCCGCCAGCACTGTTGGCTCGAAGAAGAAACCCTCCCCCGGTAGTGCCTTGCCTCCGGTGACCAGGCGAATGTGCGGCTGGGCGATGGCGCGCCCGACCAGGCCGGCTACCTTGTCACGGTGCTGGGCGCTGATCAGCGGGCCGAGTTCGGTGTCCTCGGCATCCTGCAGGCCGGTTTTAAGGCTGGCCACGGCTTTGCCGAGGCGTTCGACGAAGCGTTCGTAGATGCCCGCCTGCACATACAGGCGGCAGGCCGCAGTGCAGTCCTGCCCTGCGTTGTAGAAACCGAAGGTGCGGATGCCATCGATGGCGGCATCGATGTCGGCATCGTCGAACACCAGCACCGGCGCCTTGCCGCCCAGCTCCATGTGCATGCGTTTAACGCTGCCCGCCGTGGCGCCGATGATGTGCGCGCCGGTGGGGATCGAACCGGTCAGCGAGACCATACGCACCTTGGGGTGGGTCACCAGTGGGCTGCCCACCGTCTGGCCGCGGCCGAAGAGGATGTTGAGCACGCCGGCCGGCAGTACGTTCTTGGCCAGTTCGCCGAGGCGCAGGGCGGTCAGCGGGGTGAGTTCGGACGGCTTGATGACCACGGTATTGCCAGCCGCCAAGGCGGGGGCGATCTTCCACGCCAGCATCATCAGCGGGTAGTTCCAGGGCGCAATCGAGGCCACTACGCCCAGCGGGTCGCGGCGGATCATCGACGTGTGCCCGGGCAGGTATTCACCAGCCGCCGAGCCACCGAGGCAGCGGGCGG
This sequence comes from Pseudomonas sp. NPDC089758, assembly GCF_044748705.1. NCBI lineage: Bacteria > Pseudomonadati > Pseudomonadota > Gammaproteobacteria > Pseudomonadales > Pseudomonadaceae > Pseudomonas > Pseudomonas sp. NPDC089758. The sequence goes on along the minus strand of NZ_JBIVGN010000019.1, from coordinate 63,177 downwards.
CGCCGGCAAAATAGCGGAACACATCGGCGATGGCCGGTATCTCGTCGTTCAGGGCCGCTGCGAACGGTTTGCCGCAATTCTGCGACTCCAGCCTGGCCAGCTCATCGGCATGCGCCTCGATCGTGTCGGCCAGCGCCAGCAGGGCCAGCGAGCGCTCTTTCGGGCTGGTCTGCGACCAGCTGTCGAAAGCCAGGTCGGCGGCGCGCACTGACGTATCGACCTGGGCCTCGGTGGCTTCGTTGATCTGTGCCAAGGCACTGCCTTCGGCGGGGTTGAGCACGGTCCAGGCCGGGCCATCGCCTGCGACCAGGCGACCGTTGATCAGCATGTTGGTTTGCATCGGGGGCTCCTTGTGGGTCATTTGCCGCTGCCCGCAACGCTTTCACCGTCGCGGGTCAGGTAATAGGCGCCGAGGATCGGCAGCATGGTCACCAGCATCACCAGCATGGCAACCACGTTGGTCACCGGCACGTCGATGGGCCCGTCATCGGCCTGAGCGCGGCCCTCGTTCGGTCGTCCTGCAGACGCAGGTCGAGGTGTTTCCAGTTGGGAATCGGCCCGGTATTTATCGGCTGCAATCAAGAAAGCAGTGAAGCGATCGTCATAGGTGTAAAGCGCTTGTGGCGAAATCGAGTCTAGTTGGCTTTTTGCCTACCGATGCAACATCCGGAAGCAAATCCACGGGTGGCCCTGGGCCCTGCAGGCCTTACTCTGAACGTCATTTTCCGCAGCGTGGAGCCATGCCAATGAATACTCGGGGTCTGCTCGATCAACTGCTCAAATCCGGCCAGGAACTGCTGAACAAACAGGGCGGCGCAGGCAAGCCGGCCGCAGGCTCAGGCGGCCTGGGCAGCCTGTTGTCCGGCGCTGGGGGCGGGGCGCTGGGTGCCGGCGCCCTGGGCTTGCTGTTGGGCAACAAGAAGGCGCGCAAGTACGGGGGCAAAGTGATCACCTACGGTGGCCTCGCCGCGCTCGGTGTGCTGGCCTACAAGGCCTATGGCAACTGGCAGGCCCGTCAGGGCGCAGGGCAGGGGGCCGAACCGCAAACCCTCGATCGCCTGCCCCCGGCCCAGGTCGAGCAGCACAGCCAGGCGGTACTGCGGGCGTTGGTGGCAGCGGCCAAATCCGATGGTCACATCGATGACCGTGAGCGTGCGTTGATCGAAGGCGAATTCACCCGCCTGGACAGCGACCGTGAACTGCAGCACTGGTTGCACGCCGAGCTGAACAAACCGCTGGACCCGGCCGAAGTCGCGCGCGCCGCACAAACACCAGAGATGGCTGCCGAGATGTACCTGGCCAGCCTGATGATGGTCGATCAGGAGAACTTCATGGAGCGCGCGTACCTGGACGAACTGGCCCGCCAGCTTCGCCTGGACCCAGCGTTGCGTCAGGAACTGGAAAGCCAGGCCCGCCTTGCCGCCGCAGGTCAATGACGCGCAAATGGCCTGATCTCAAGGCAGGGATGCCTGATTGCCCCGCATATTCAGCCGCCTAAGCGTAGGAAGCCTGGGCTATACTTCGGCGATTTTTCCCGCTCGTTGTGAATTCCTGAGGGCTGAATGTGAAGAACTGGACCTTGCGCCAACGGATCCTGGCAAGTTTCGCCATGATCATCGCCATCATGTTGCTGATGGTCGTAGCTGCTTACTCGCGGCTGGTGGCGATCGAAAGTGCCGAGGAGGCAGTGGGTACCGACAGCATTCCCGGGGTCTACTACAGCTCGATGATCCGCAGTGCCTGGGTCGACAGCTATGTCACCAGCCAGCAGTTGGTGGGGTTGTCCGACCACCGCGAGATCACAGCCGCCGACATGGAGCTGTTCAAAAGCTTCGACGAACGCCTCAAGCAATATCTGGCCAGCTACCAAGGCACCATTCACGAAAAGGACGACCAGGCCCATTTCGACGCCTTCATCCAGATGGAGGCGAACTACACCCAAATCATTGGCCAGGTGATCGAAGCCTACCGTCAGCGTGATTACGCCGAGGCAGAGCGCTTGATCAAGGACGTGCTGGCACCGGTCTGGTCCCAGGGCCGGAACCACCTCAACACGATGATCGAGTACAACCGCGAAGCCGCTGACACCGCTAACCACCAGATCGTCGGTGCCGTGAGCACTGCCAAAGGCAGCATGATCGTTTCGCTGTTGTTGGCAATCATCGCCGCGGGCATCTGCGGCCTGCTGCTGATGCGCGCCATCACCGCCCCGGTGCAGCGCGTGGTGCACGCCCTCGACAAGCTGCGCTCGGGCGACTTGAGCATGCGCCTGAGCCTGGAGCGCAAGGACGAGTTCGGCGCCATCGAAAGCGGCTTCAACGAGATGGCCGAGGCGCTGGCCAAGCTCGTGTCCCAGGCTCAGCGTTCTTCGGTGCAGGTGACCACATCGGTCACCGAAATTGCCGCCACGTCCAAGCAACAGCAGGCCACCGCCACCGAAACCGCTGCTACCACCACGGAAATTGGGGCCACTTCGCGTGAAATCGCCGCCACCTCGCGCGATCTGGTGCGCACCATGACCGAAGTCACCAGTGCCGCCGACCAGGCCTCGAGCCTGGCCGGTTCCGGCCAGCAAGGCCTGGCGCGCATGGAAGACACCATGCACCAGGTTATGGGGGCAGCCGACCTGGTCAATGCCAAGCTGGCGATTCTCAACGAAAAGGCCAGCAACATCACGCAGATGGTGGTGACCATCGTCAAGGTCGCCGACCAGACCAACCTGCTCTCGCTCAATGCTGCCATCGAAGCGGAAAAAGCCGGCGAGTATGGGCGCGGCTTTGCCGTGGTAGCCACCGAAGTAAGGCGCCTGGCGGACCAGACGGCTGTGGCCACCTACGACATCGAGCAGATGGTGCGGGAAATCCAGTCGGCGGTATCGGCAGGGGTGATGGGCATGGACAAGTTTTCCGAAGAAGTACGCCGAGGCATGTTCGAAGTGCAGCAAGTGGGCGAGCAACTGAGCCAGATCATTCATCAGGTACAGGCGCTGGCGCCACGGGTGTTGATGGTCAACGAAGGCATGCAGGCCCAGGCTACGGGGGCCGAGCAGATCAACCAGGCACTGGCTCAGCTCAGCGATGCCAGCACACAGACGGTGGAATCGCTGCGCCAGGCCAGCTTCGCCATCGACGAGTTGAGCCAGGTGGCCGCGGGCCTGCGCGGTGGTGTATCGCGCTTCAAAGTCTGACCGCCATGAGTGACCTGTACTCGCATGCGTTAGTAACGGCCAGCGCCAAGGGCAAGCTGTACCTGCTGTTTCGTCTCAACGAGCAACGCTTCGCCCTGGATGTGCGCGAGGTGATCGAGGTGCTGCCGCGCCGGCCACTCAAGCCGATCGCCCAGGCGCCAGCCTGGGTCGCTGGGATTGTCGCCCATCGAGGCGTGCTGGTGCCGGTGGTCGACCTGTCGGCCCTGAGTTTCGGCCAGCCTGCCACTGCGCGCACCAGCACACGGCTGGTGCTGGTGCACTATCGCGGCGAGCATCAACTGGGGCTGATCCTCGAACAGGCTACCGAGACCTTGCGCTGCCTCGCCGAGGAGTTTCAGCCCTATGGGCTGGACAACCCCGAAGCGCGTTACCTGGGCCCGGTTCGCCAGGACGCCGATGGCCTGCTGCAGCGTATCGAGGTCGATGACTTGCTGTCGGATCCTGTGCGCGAACTGCTGTTCCCACCAGCATCGGGGCAGGTGTCGGCATGAGCGAGCAACGGTTTTTCCGCTTTCTGCAAGCGCGCATCGGCCTGGATGTCGAGTCGGTTGGCGTGCCCATGGTCGAGCGTGCCCTGCAGCAGCGCTGTGTCGCGGTCAATGCTCAAGACCTGAACGACTATTGGCTGTACCTGCAGCGCTCCGCAGAGGAGCAGCAAGCGCTCATCGAAGCGGTTATCGTCCCGGAGACCTGGTTCTTCCGCTACCCAGAGTCGTTTACCGCGCTGGTCGGGCTGGCCCACAAACGCCTGCACGAACTCGCCGGCGAACGGCCGCTACGCTTGCTGAGCCTGCCGTGCTCCACGGGCGAAGAGCCGTATTCCCTGGCCATGGCCCTGCTCGATTCGGGGATGAACCCGGCTGCGTTTCGCATCGACGGTATCGACATCAGCCCCAACTCGGTGGCCAAGGGCGTGCACGCGATCTACGGTCGCAACTCGTTCCGCGGCGCTGAACTGGGCTTTCGCGAGCGCCACTTCAATGCGCTTGCCGAGGGCCATGAGTTGAATGAGCGGGTGCGCGCACAGGTGGACCTGGCCGTGGGCAACGTGCTCGATCCGGCACTGGGCAGCCGTAATGGCTGTTACGACTTCGTGTTCTGTCGCAATTTGCTGATCTACTTCGACGTGGCGACCCAGCAGCGAGTCTTCGAGGTGCTCAAGCGCCTTACCCACGAGCACGGCGTGCTGTTCATCGGGCCGGCCGAGGGCAGTTTGCTGGCAAGGTTGGGGATGCGGCCACTGGGCATTGCCCAGTCGTTCGCCTACGTTCGCCAGCCGTTGGAGACGCCAGTCCAGCCTCGGCTCAGCCCGCCGGTGCCAGTCGCACCGACCCGCCCCGTGCCGGCCCCGGCGCCCATTTTGCGGCCATTGCGCTCGGTGCCGGTTGCCCCGCCCACTGCGGTGCCGCGCGAGAGCGCCAGTGAGTTGCTGGCCCTGATCGCGAAGCAGGCCAACGCCGGGGAGGGCGCGCAAGCGCGTGCCAACTGCCAGCGCTACCTGCAGCAATTCGAACCCACGGCTCAGGTGTATTACTGGCTGGGACTGCTCAGCGATACCGAAGGCGATGCCCGGCAAGCCCAGACTCACTACCGCAAAGCCCTGTACCTGGAGCCGCAGCACCCTGAGGCGCTGCTGCACCTGGCCATGTTGCTGGCGGCCCAGGGCGACGAAGCAGGTGCCCGCCGCTTGCAGGAGCGCGCGACACGCGCTGGCAGGGGGGCTGAACGATGAGCGTTGAAGACGCGATTGCACTGCTCGCCGAGGACGTTGAGCGTATCGACGATTGCTGGAACCGGATCGGCGTGCACGGCAACAAGCAATGCCCGCTGCTGGAAAGGCATATCCATTGTCGCAACTGTGAAATCCATGCGGCGGCCGCTACCCGTCTGCTGGACCGCTATGCATTGGTCCAGGACGATCATGTGCAGGAGGCGGCGCAGGCCGAGGCCAGCGTCGGGCGCTCGCTGCTGCTGTTTCGTCTGGGGGAGGAGTGGCTGGCCCTGGCCACTGCCTGCCTGGCCGAGATCGCCCCGGTGCAGCCGGTGCATTCCTTGCCGCATCAGCGCTCCAGAGTGCTGCAAGGGGTGGCCAATGTGCGTGGCGCACTGGTGCCGTGCCTGTCGCTGAGCGAACTGCTGGGGGTGGCGCACTTCTCCGAGCCTGCGCACAGCAGCCGGGCGATGCCGCGCATGTTGATTCTGGCGGCGGCAGGCGGGCCAGTGGTGCTGGCGGTGGACGAGATCGACGGTATTCATCGCCTGCAGCCCACACTACCGGGGGGCACTGAAGATAGCGCACCCTTCACCGCCGCCGTGCTGCAGTGGCGCGGTCGCAGCGTGCGTGTGCTGGATGATCAACAACTACTGTCTGCCGTGCAGCGGAGCCTGTCATGACCCCTGAGCAAATGCGCGACGCATCGTTGCTCGAGCTGTTCAGCCTGGAAGCGGAAGCTCAGACCCAGGTGCTCATCACCGGGCTGATGGCACTGGAGCGTGACCCGACCCAGGCCGATCAGCTGGAAGCCTGCATGCGTGCTGCACACTCTTTGAAAGGGGCTGCGCGCATCGTTGGCATCGACGACGGCGTCAGCGTGGCCCATGTGATGGAAGATTGCCTGGTAGCGGCCCAGGAAGGCCGGCTGCTGCTGCGCGCTGAACATATCGACGCCTTGCTGCGCGGGACCGACCTGTTGCTGCATGTCGCCACACCCGGTGACCCCGCCGGGGAGGGCGCGGTACCCGGTTTTCTGGCCCAGATGTCTGGCCTGCTGGGCCCTTCCAGTGCACCTGCGCCTGCCACGGAGCCGCTGCACAAACCATTAGCTGCGGCCGACCCGATCACTGCCGAGCCTGAGCCAGAAGCAGAGCCGCTTGTGCCGCGCAAAACAGGCAAACGCAGCGCACCAGGTGGCGAGCGGGTGTTGCGGGTAACCGCCGATCGACTCAACAGCCTGCTCGACTTGTCGAGCAAGTCGCTGGTCGAGACTCAGCGCCTCAAACCCTACCTGGCCACGCTGCAGCGCCTCAAGCGCATGCACGGCCAAGGCATGCGCGCCCTCGATGGCCTGAAAGCCCAATTGGAAGGCAGCGGCCAGAGCCTGCTGGTGCTCGAGGCACTGGCCCAGACGCAACGGTTGTTGCTGGAAACCCAGCAGATCCTGCAGCAGCAGACCGCCGACCTCGACGAATTCGGCTGGCAGGCCAGCCAGCGCGCCCAGTTGCTGTACGACACGGCCTTGGCCTGCCGCATGCGCCCGTTTGCCGATGTGCTTACCGGCCAGAGCCGTATGGTGCGGGACCTGGGCCGCTCGCTGGGCAAACAGGTGCGTCTGCAGATAGACGGTGAAAAGACCCAGGTCGACCGTGATGTACTGGAAAAGCTCGAAGCGCCGCTGACCCACCTGCTGCGCAATGCAGTCGACCATGGTATCGAACTGCCTGAGCAACGATTGCTGGCGGGCAAACCGCCAGAAGGCGCAGTGCGCCTGCGGGCCTCCCATCATGCCGGCCTGTTGGTCCTTGAACTGAGCGATGACGGCGCCGGTATCGACCTGCAACAGCTACAGCGCAGTATCGTTCAGCGCGGCCTGTCCCCGGCCGATACCGTGGCGCAGATGAGCGAGGCGGAGCTGCTGACCTTCCTGTTCCTGCCGGGCTTCAGCATGCGCGACAAGGTAACCGAGGTCTCCGGCCGTGGCGTCGGCCTGGACGCGGTGCAGCATCTTGTGCGGGACCTGCGCGGCTCGATCGAGCTGACCCAGCAGGCCGGCCAGGGCTGCCGTTTCCATCTTGAAGTGCCGTTGACGCTTTCGGTGGTACGCAGCCTCGTGGTGGAGGTCGGCGGTGAGGCTTATGCGTTCCCGCTGGCGCATATCGAGCGCACCGTGGAAGTGACGGCCGAGCAGATCGTGCAAATCGAGGGGCGGCAGCATTTTTGGCATGAGGGCCGGCATATCGGCCTGGTGGCGGCCAGCCAGTTGCTCAACCGGCCCGCCGTGCAAGGTGATGAAAGCGGTTTGCCGGTGGTGGTGATCCGCGAACGTGAACAGCTGTACGGTGTGGCCGTGGAGCGGCTGATCGGTGAGCGGGTGCTGGTAGTGATGCCGCTCGATGCACGGCTGGGCAAGGTCCAGGACATTTCTGCGGGGGCGCTGCTGGACGATGGTTCAGTGGTGTTGATCGTCGATGTCGAAGACGTGCTGCGCTCGGTCGAGAAGCTGCTCAGCACCGGCCGCCTGGAGCGCATCGAGCGCGGCGTGCAGGCCGGCCGTGGTGCCAGCCGCAAGCGCATTCTGGTTGTCGACGACTCGCTCACCGTACGCGAGCTGCAACGCAAGCTGCTGAGTAACCGCGGCTTCGAGGTGGCCGTGGCGGTCGACGGCATGGACGGTTGGAACGCACTGCGTAGCGAGGATTTCGACCTGCTGATCACCGACATCGACATGCCGCGCATGGACGGTATCGAGCTGGTCACATTGGTGCGCCGTGACCAGCGGCTGCAGTCGCTGCCGGTGATGGTGGTGTCGTACAAGGACCGCGAAGAAGATCGACGGCGGGGCCTGGACGCTGGCGCCGACTACTATTTGGCAAAAGCCAGTTTCCACGACGATGCGTTGATCGATGCTGTGATCGAACTGATCGGAGGTGCTCAAGGATGAAGATCGCCATCGTCAACGACATGCCCCTGGCGGTAGAAGCGTTGCGCCGGGCCCTGGCCCTGGAGCCTGCGCATGAGGTGATCTGGGTGGCCAGCAATGGCGCCGAGGCCGTGCGCCAGTGTGCCCAGGCAACCCCCGACCTGATACTCATGGACCTCATCATGCCGGTGATGGATGGGGTGGAAGCGACCCGGCAGATCATGGCCGAAACGCCGTGTGCCATCGTCATCGTCACCGTCGACCGCAAGCAGAACGTGCACCGCGTGTTCGAGGCCATGGGCCACGGGGCCCTGGATGTGGTCGACACCCCGGCGCTTGGCGCGGGTGATGCGCGGGAGGCAGCGGCCCCGTTGCTGCGCAAGATCCTCAACATCAGCTGGTTGATCGGCCAACAGCGGCCCAGCGCGACCAAACCGGTCGCCGCGCCTTTACGCGACGCCGCCCAGCGCCGCGGCCTGGTGGCGATCGGCTCTTCGGCCGGGGGGCCTGCGGCCCTCGAGGTACTGTTGAAAGGGTTGCCCAAGGGGTTTCCGGCATCCATCGTGCTAGTCCAGCATGTTGACCAAGTGTTCGCTGCCGGCATGGCCGAGTGGCTTGGCAGTGCCTGTGGCATGCCGGTGCGCCTGGCCCGTGAAGGCGAACCGCCGCAGCCCGGGCAGGTCCTGCTGGCGGGCACCAACCACCATATACGCCTGCTGCACAACGGCCAGTTGGCCTACACTGCCGAACCTGTCAACGAGATCTACCGGCCCTCGATCGATGTCTTCTTCGAGAGTGTGGCGCGCTATTGGCGCGGGCAGGCGGTGGGCGTGCTGCTCACCGGCATGGGGCGCGATGGTGCCCAAGGCTTGAAAATGATGCGCCAGCAAGGTTTCCTGACCATTGCTCAGGACCAGTCAAGCAGCGCAGTCTACGGTATGCCCAAAGCCGCCGCGGCAATCGATGCAGCGGTGGAAATCCGTCCGCTGGAACGAATCGCCGGGCGCTTGATGGAAATCTTTGCACAATGACGATATGTATTGAGTCACACCGCTCCTGCGGCCGTGATCAGGTGAAAAGGGATGATTGATCTACCGATCGAAGGGTTTGCGACCGCCAATGAAAATTCGGCGATGGTGTTGCTGGTCGACGATCAGGCGATGATCGGTGAAGCGGTGCGGCGTGGCCTGGCCCAAGAGGAAAACATCGATTTCCATTTCTGCGCCGACCCCCATCAGGCCGTGGCCCAGGCCATGCGCATCAAGCCCACGGTGATCCTCCAGGACCTGATCATGCCGGGCCTCGACGGCCTGACCCTGGTGCGCGAATACCGCAACAATCCGGCTACCCGGGACATCCCGATCATCGTGCTGTCGACCAAGGAAGACCCTCTGGTCAAGAGTGCCGCCTTCGCTGCCGGGGCCAACGACTACCTGGTCAAGTTGCCGGACACCATCGAACTGGTGGCCCGCATCCGCTACCACTCGCGCTCGTACCTGACCCTGCTGCAACGTGACGAGGCCTACCGGGCATTGCGCGTGAGCCAGCAGCAATTGCTCGATACCAACCTGATGCTGCAGCGCCTGATGAACTCCGATGGCCTCACCGGGCTGTCCAACCGCCGCCATTTCGATGAGTACCTGGAGCTGGAGTGGCGCCGGGCCATGCGTGAGCAACAGCAGTTGTCGCTGCTGATGATCGATGTCGACTATTTCAAGGTCTACAACGACAGCTTCGGGCACCTGGCCGGCGATGAGGCGCTGCGCAAGGTGGCACAGGCCATTCGCGGTTCGTGTTCACGGCCTACCGACCTGCCGGCGCGCTACGGTGGAGAGGAGTTCGCGCTGGTATTGCCCAACACCTCCCCGGGCGGGGCGCGGCTGGTCGCGGAGAAACTGCGTCAGACCGTACATGGCCTGGATATCCCGCATACCGCGCCGCACGACGATTCGCGCCTGACCGTGAGCATTGGCCTGGCGACGCAGACCCCGGCTGTGGGCAGCCATTGCCGGCAGCTTATATCCGCTGCCGACAAAGGCTTGTACCTGGCCAAGAACAGTGGTCGGAACAAAGTGGGTATCGCATAAGGGCTTGGCTGGCACGAGCGGGGTAGCCGCCAGTCAAGTTTACTTGGCGGCTTTTCTCTTGAGGCTGTAAGTGCGGTCCGCAGAGCGGACGATGAGCTCCGTTTCTTCGCCTGTGATCTTGAACCTGACGACCGCCCAAATTCTGTAGCTCGCGGCCTCTTTCAGGACGGCGCCGGGTACATAGCCTTCAACGGTCTCTTCGCGTCGGGGGTCTGCAGGTGATCGTCCCGTTCCCCAATTATCGCCGTAACACCCGACGGTGACGCTTTCGAGCCCGGGAATCTCTTCCTTCAACCCCGGGTAATGTACTTTTACAGGGTTACGGGCGGGCGCTGGGTCGAACTCTAGCGTGTCGTTCACGGCGTTCGTGAATTCTGGAGGCAGAATTTCGAACCCCTCCAGCATTTTCAATGCGCGGTCAAAGTCATCACTCATTTTCATTGCTCCCATTGAGGCGGCGGACGATCCGCATGCCTGAGGGCAAGTCTTGCGTGGCTCGACGCCTGGGGGCTACTGGCAGAATTGCCAGGAAATCACGCGCGGTCATGATCCGGCGCTGTGCGGGCTGCTCAACGGGCTGCCGTGCTTGGCTGTATGGGTTATACTCGCGGGCTTTTCACCGAATTCGTACGAGAGCCCCGCGCCCATGGAAATCCAACCGATCCTGAACACCATCAAGGACCTCACCGAACGCTCCCAGTCCATTCGGGGGTATCTTTGACTACGATCAAAAGCATGACCGCCTGATCGAAGTCAACCGCGAGCTGGAAGACCCCAACGTCTGGAACAAGCCTGAGTACGCCCAGGCCCTGGGCCGCGAGCGCGCCATGCTGGCGCAGGTCGTCGAGACCCTGGACAAGCTGTCCGGTGGCCTGGGGGACTGCAAGGACCTGCTCGACATGGCTGTCGAGGAAAATGACGAAGGCGCCGTCAGCGATGTCGTGACCGAGCTGGAAGGCCTGGAAGAAAACCTGGCCCAGCTTGAGTTCCGTCGCATGTTCAGCGGCGAGATGGACATGAACAACGCCTACCTGGACATCCAGGCAGGTTCCGGCGGTACCGAAGCGCAGGACTGGGCCAACATCCTGCTGCGCATGTACCTGCGCTGGGCCGACAAGCGCGGCTTCGATGCCACCATCATCGAGCTGTCCGAAGGCGAAGTCGCCGGCATCAAGGGCGCCACCGTGCACATCAAGGGCGAGTACGCCTTCGGCTGGCTGCGCACCGAAATCGGCGTGCACCGCCTGGTGCGCAAGAGCCCGTTCGACTCCGGCGCCCGTCGCCACACCTCGTTCTCGGCGGTGTTCGTGTCGCCCGAGATCGACGACAAGGTCGAGATCGATATCAACCCGTCCGACCTGCGTATCGACACCTACCGCTCCTCCGGTGCCGGTGGTCAGCACGTGAACACCACCGACTCTGCGGTGCGTATCACCCACGTGCCGACCAACACCGTGGTGGCGTGCCAGAACGAACGCTCCCAGCATGCCAACAAGGACACCGCCATGAAAATGCTGCGGGCCAAGTTGTACGAGCTGGAAATGCAGAAGCGCAACGCCGCTTCCCAGGCGTTGGAAGACAGCAAGTCGGACATCGGCTGGGGCCACCAGATCCGCTCCTACGTGCTCGATGACTCGCGCATCAAGGACCTGCGTACCGGCGTCGAGCGCAGCGACTGCAACAAGGTGCTCGATGGCGACATCGACCAGTACCTGGAAGCGAGCCTCAAGCAGGGGCTGTAAGCCGCACACCACCGCCGCGATGCCTGTACGCCGGCATCGCGTGCCCTGCCCGAAAAGGGCAACGAATACCTGATGGAAAGAATGACGACATGAGCGACCTCAAGACCGAATCGCAAGACCTGCAACAGGAAGAAAACACCCTGATCGCCCTGCGCAAGGAAAAGCTTGCTGCCGAGCGCGAGAAGGGTCAGGCCTTCCCCAACGACTTCCGCCGCGACAGCTACTGCAACGACCTGCAGAAACAGTACGCGGACAAGACCAAGGAAGAGCTGGAAGCGGCAGCGATCCCGGTCAAGGTTGCCGGTCGCATCATGCTCAACCGTGGCTCGTTCATGGTCATCCAGGACATGACCGGGCGCATCCAGGTCTACGTCAACCGCAAGACCCTGCCGGAGCAAACCCTGGCCGCGGTCAAGACCTGGGACCTGGGCGACATCATCGCCGCCGAAGGCACCTTGGCCCGTTCCGGCAAGGGCGACCTGTACGTCGAGATGACCAACGTACGCCTGCTGACCAAGTCGCTGCGCCCACTGCCGGACAAGCACCACGGCCTGACCGACACCGAGCAGCGCTACCGCCAGCGTTATGTCGACCTGATGGTCAACGAAGAAACCCGCCACACCTTCCGTGTGCGTTCGCAGGTGATCTCGCACATCCGCAAGTTCCTCATCGACCGCGACTTCCTCGAAGTCGAAACGCCGATGCTGCAGACCATCCCTGGAGGCGCCGCGGCCAAACCGTTCGAAACCCACCATAACGCCCTGGACATGGCCATGTTCCTGCGTATCGCGCCGGAGCTGTACCTCAAGCGCCTGGTGGTCGGTGGTTTCGAGAAGGTGTTCGAGATCAACCGCAACTTCCGTAACGAAGGCGTTTCGACCCGGCACAACCCCGAGTTCACCATGCTCGAGTTCTACCAGGCCTACGCTGACTACCGCGACAACATGGACCTCACCGAGGAGCTGTTCCGCGAGCTTGCCCAGCTGGTGTTGGGCAGCACCGATGTGCCGTATGGCGACAAGGTCTTCCACTTTGGTGAGCCGTTCGTGCGCTTGTCGGTGTTCGATTCGATCCTCAAGTACAACCCGGAGCTGACCGCAGCGGACCTTCAGGATGTCGAGCGGGCCCGCGACATCGCCAAGAAAGCCGGTGCCAAGGTGCTGGGCCACGAAGGCCTGGGCAAGCTGCAGGTGATGATTTTCGAAGAGCTGGTCGAGCACAAGCTGGAGCAGCCGCACTTCATCACCGAATACCCGTTCGAAGTGTCGCCGCTGGCCCGTCGCAACGACGACAACCCGGCCGTGACCGACCGCTTCGAGCTGTTCATCGGTGGCCGCGAGATCGCCAACGCCTACTCCGAGCTCAATGACGCCGAGGACCAGGCAGAGCGTTTCCTGGCCCAGGTGGCCGAGAAGGACGCCGGTGATGACGAAGCCATGCACTACGATGCCGACTTCGTTCGCGCCCTGGAGTACGGCATGCCACCGACTGCCGGTGAAGGTATCGGCATCGATCGCCTGGTGATGCTGCTGACCAACTCGCCGTCGATTCGCGACGTGATCCTGTTCCCGCACATGCGCCCACAGGCCTGAGTGGATTGAACAAGCCGCCTTTCGGGGCGGCTTTTTATTGCCTGAAGCCTTATTTTGTTTGTCAGAGCCCCTTCGCTGGCAAGCCGGCTCCCACAGAAACCGCACTGCGCTTGAACAGCGCGGGGTGTTTGGGCGGCCCCCGGACGTTGGACACCCATCCAATGTCGTTGGGCAGTGCACGTTGTGGAAGCCGGCTTGCCGGCGATAGGGCCGGTGCAGTCACCCCCAAGATCGATGAGGTACACCCGTGACCCCCGCAATGGCCCAGCAAGGCGCCGCCGGCATTGCCACCGCCGTCGCCGAAAGCGTGCAATACCAGGGTCGCAAGACCGCCCGCCAAGGCAGCGAACAGCGCCGCCAGTTGATCCTCGACGCCGCCATGCGCATTGTCGTGCGTGATGGTGTGCGTGGCGTGCGCCACCGTGCCGTTGCCGCCGAAGCCGGTGTGCCGCTGTCGGCCACCACCTACTATTTCAAGGATATCGAGGACCTGCTCACCGATACCTTCGCCCAATACGTCGAACGCAGTGCCGCCTACATGGCCAAGCTGTGGGCCAATACCGAAGTGGTGCTGCGCCAGCTGCTTGCCCAGGGGGATGGCAGTGCGCAATCAAGGGCGCGCCTGGCTGACGAAGTGGCGCAGATGACTGCCGACTACGTTTCCCGTCAGTTGGTCACCCGCCGCGACTTCCTGATGGCGGAGCAGGCCTTCCGTCAGGAGGCGCTGCTGTGCCCGCGCCTGGCCGAGTTGGTGTGTGCCCACGAACAGATCCTGCTGCATGGCACGCGCCAGCTGTTGCAGGTGGTCGGTTCGCAGCAACCGGAACAGGATGCCCAGATGTTGACGGCGATCATCGAGCAGATGGAATATCAGGGCCTGCTCAAGGATGCCGATGCGCAAGCCGATGGGCAGATGCTCGCTATGCTTACCCGTTACCTGCACCTGGTGCTGGCATCGGGCTGAGCCGAGAACGAACTTTCAAGGAGAACTTGATGAAAGCCTGGCGTGTGGTGTTGTTGACGTTGTCATTCCTCGTGCTGGGCGGTTGTCTGGTGACCTTCCATGAGCCATTGCCGAGCAATCAGGCGGCGCCCAAAACCCTGCTCGGCACGTGGAGCAGCAAGGACGCCTGGGGCGAGCCACTCAAGATGGTCATCAGCCGCAGTGGCGCCGATGCCTACAAGGCCGTGGCCACTGCCAAAGGCAAGAAGCCCGAAGAGTACGTATTCACCGTGTCACGCCACGGCAACCGCTGGTACCTGTCTGCTGGTGTCCCCAAACGCCTGGGCGGCCATTTCCTGATTGGCGGTTTCGATATCGTCGATGGCAAGGAGCTGGTCATCTACAACCTTGATGTAGAACAGGTGCAGCAGGCGCTGGAGAAAAAAGAGCTGAGCGGGCGTAGTACCGAGGTGCCGGAGGACAATGGCGAGGGCGTGTTGATCGACAGCCCTTCAGCGCGGGTGCTGGCCTACCTGGATGACCCGGCCAACTCCGACCTGTTCGTCGAGGTGGCACGCTTCCAGCGAGTCGGCAAATGACCGTGCAGGCCCTAGCGCCGGCGTGCCGAGGCTAGGGCCAGTACAGGTGCCTTGTTCTAGAAAGGAGTTCCCCGTTGGACGAGTACCAGCAGACCATTCGCGCACTGTCCGATCGCATCGTCACCGCGCAGACCCCGATCCGAGTGCTCGACGCGGTCAAATGGGACGACAGCATCCGCCAAGGCTTTCTGAAGGCCAAGGGCAAAGAGCCCCCGGCCGTGGACCGCGCCTATTACCAGTCGCGGCCGCTGTCGTTCGATTCAAGTGCGGTCAAGGCCGAGTTCCAGAGCATCGAGCGCGACATCACCCGGCAATTGGGGCAGTTCAACCCGGTGGGGCAGATCATGCGGCGCATGTGCAAGGAGTACCGCATGGTGGTGCGCATGCTCGAGGCACGCGGCACCGAGGATTTCGGCCTGATCTCCCAGGAACTCTATGGCGCGGCGTCCGATGCCTTCCACGCTGGCGACCCGACCCTGGCCGACCTCGGCCTGATGCTTTCCGATTACCTGAACAACATCGACGGCCGTGGTGACCTCAAGGACGAGCCGAAGAACATCACTGCCAAAGAGACCGTGGATATCCTCCAGCATCGCCTGAACAAGGTGTTCGGCGAGGCTGAAGAGACCATCCGGGTGTTTGAGTCGGACGGAATCGTCGCCGATGCAGCGGCCGGTGCCGACTATATCAAGGTGCGCGCCGACGCCATGTTCAACAGCCGTGATGTGCGCGCGCTGGAAGTGCACGAGGGGCTGGTGCATGTGGGCACCACGCTCAACGGCCTGAACCAGCCGATCTGCACCTTCCTGGCCAAGGGCCCGCCTTCATCGACGGTGACGCAGGAGGGCTTGGCGATTCTCATGGAGGTGATCGCCTTCGCCTCGTACCCCAGCCGCCTGCGCAAACTCACCAACCGCACGCGCGCCATCCACATGGTCGAAGAGGGCGCCGATTTTCTTCAGGTCTTCGAGTTCTTCCGCGCCCAGGGTTTCGAAATGGCGCAAAGCTACAGCAATGCAAGCCGGGTATTCCGCGGGTCGGTGCCCGATGGTCTGCCATTTACCAAGGACTTGTCCTACCTCAAGGGTTTCATCATGGTTTACAACTACATTCAGTTGGCCGTGAGAAAGGGCAAGCTAGAGCAGATTCCGCTGCTGTTCTGCGGCAAGACTACCCTCGAGGACATGCGCACCTTGCGTCAATTGGTCGAAGAAGGCCTGGTGGAACCGCCCAAGTACCTGCCGGAGCAGTTCCGCGACCTCAATGCCCTGTCGGCCTGGATGTGCTTCTCCAACTTCCTCAACCACCTGAGCCTGGATCGCATTGAAGCCGACTACGCGAACATTCTTTGAGCGCTGCCGCTGCCTGGTCCTGGGCTTGGCGCTGCTGGGCCTGGGCGGCTGCAGCAGCCTGTTGTTCTACCCGGAGCCGGGCCAGCCGTTCACGCCCGAGCGTGCCAAGCTGCAGTACCGCGATGTCACCCTGACCACCGCCGACGGCGTTCGCCTGCATGGCTGGTGGCTGCCGGCCAAGGCCGGTGTCGAGGTCAAGGGCACGGTGCTGCACTTGCACGGCAATGGCGGCAACCTGGCGGGGCACCTGGGCGGTAGCTACTGGCTGCCGGAGCAGGGTTATCAGGTGCTGATGATCGATTACCGGGGCTATGGCCTGTCTGAGGGTAAGCCCGGTTTGCCGCAGGTCTACAACGACATCGCAGCGGCCATGGCATGGCTCGACCAGGCCCCCGAGGTCAAGGGTAAACCCCTGGTACTGCTGGGGCAGAGCCTCGGTGGGGCAATGGCCATCCATTATCTGGCAGCCCACCCCGAGCAGCGCCAGCGCTTCAGCGCACTGGTGTTCGATGGCGTACCGGCCAGTTACCGTGACGTCGGGCGCTTTGCGCTGAGCACATCATGGTTGACCTGGCCCTTGCAGGTGCCGTTGTCCTGGCTGGTACCCGATGGCGACAGCGCGATCCGTTCCGTCGAGCGCCTGAGCAGCCCACCCAAACTGTTCTTCCATAGCATCGACGACAACCTGGTACCCATGGACAACGGCATCCGCCTCTACCAGCACGCACCGCCTCCAAGGGTGCTGCAGTTGACCCGTGGCGGCCACGTGCAGACCTTTGCCGACCCGGTCTGGCGCCAGGTGATGCTGCGTTTTCTTGATGATCCCAGCCATTTCAACGGCCTGCGGCGGCTGGCCGAAGTGCCCAACTACCCCGACGAGAAGAGTAAGCAATGAGTGAAGAACGCAACGCCATCCCGCTGATCCTGACCGGTGTCGGCAGCATCATCGTGACGGTGGGGGCTCTGTGGTACTACGGCTACCTGCATTTCGCCAAGCCGGAAGACGCGCTGTTGCTGCAGGATTTCACCATGCTCAAGACCGTTCCCGGCGAGGATTACAAGGTGTCCCTCGACCCTGCGCCGCAGGTGGCGCAGTGTGTAGATGGTGTGCTGGTACTGTTCGACACAGCGCAGAAGGGCCTTACCGGGGTACTGGTCGACAACCGCAAGCGTGCGGTGCGCTGCATGGGTGAACAAACCCCGCAACGCGTGCAATGACCCGTTCCAGCCAATGATCAAAAATGAAGAACCCCGCCATGAAGGCGGGGTTCTTTTTAGCGGCCTGTGAGCGTTACTGCACTTGGCTCACCGAGCGCGGCGCTACCGGCTGGTTGTCGTTGGAGATGGTCACCTCCACCCGGCGGTTCTGCGCACGGCCCGAGTTGCTGGAGTTGTCAGCAACCGGGTACTCCTTGCCGTAGCCCTGGGCGACGATGCGCGCAGGGTCCACGCCTGCACGTACCAGCGCCATGCGTACAGCACCGGCGCGACGTTCGGACAGGGACTGGTTGTAGCTGGCCGAACCGACGCTGTCGGTGTAGCCCTCTACGATGACCTTGCGCTCAGGGTTTTGCTGAAGGAACTGGGCCAGCTTGGTCACGTTAGGGTAGGCGCTGCTCTTGAGTTCGGCTTTGTTGAAGTCGAACAGAACATCGCCGAAGGTCACCAGCGTACCGCGGTCGGTCTGTTTGGCGTTCAGGCTGTCCTGAAGCTTGGCGATCTGCGCGTCGCGGGCATCGAGCTTGGCTTGGGCACGTTGGGCCGCCGCGTTTTTCAGCTCGTTTTCGGCCGTGCGCAGGGCAATGGTCTGCTTGGCCACTTCAACGCGCTGGTTGGTCAGGTAGGCCAGCTGGTCGACTTTCTCGCTGTCTTCCCGCTCCATGTAGGCCTTGTCGGCCTTGTTCAGCCAGTCCTGTGCGTCCTTGGTTTCAAGGGCTGCGACCTTGCTCGCCTGCGGGTCGCTCTGCAGCGAGGAGAAGTTGGTGCGGGCCGACTCCAGGTTGGCATTCGGGTCGTGCGAGCAGGCAGCGAGACCGACGCTCAGGGCCAGCAGGGCGGGAATCATGACGTGTTTGCGCATAGTGTTCATCCTTTGATCGAGTGCGAAGGCTAAGGCAGGTTGGGCAGCGTTCACTGAACGCTACGCAGGCCTTCCTGACGTACGTCTTGAACGCCTTGGCGGGCGTCCTGCACGGCCTTCTGGGCTTTGGCTGCCTGGGCTTTGCGTTCGGCGAGGCGAGCATCCCATTCGGCCTGCTCGGCCAGACGCTTGGCTTGCTCGTAGTTCTTGTCGTGCATGGCGATTTCGGCCTGCTTGAACTTGTCCTGCGCCGCTTTCATTTCAACGGCGGCAAACTCGGTACCGCCAGCGCTGACGGCGGAGTTCACGGCGGATTCGGTGACGGCATATTGCTCGGTGGGCGGGTTACCTGCACAGCCGGCCAGGACCAGGCTACTGCCCAGGGCCAGCGCGGCCAGCTTGAGCCCGCGCACATGAGTTGAGGAGAGTTTCGAAGTGCGGGTCTTCATGGTGGTCAGCTCCATTGGATCACTCCTGATAACGACGATGTCCGTAGCAGTCCATCCCATCGCTCAATCCCTGGCATCGCCGTGTGTGTCAGCTCAAGGGTGCACAACGACTGTGTGCAGGGTTTTAGCGTGATGGCTATTGGCTGTGACTGAGTCGTTTTTTGAATAGTTCAGAAAAAAATGCCAACTATTTCTGACTGATCGGTCAGTGGTATGGGGGCGGAACTTCCACTGTCAGAAGCGGTATTCCGGGCTGGAGGGCAGCCCGGAACGGGGGCTGGCACGTCAGTTTCCGCTGTTCTCGCCGGGGTGGCTGAGCGTGTGCAGATGGCGCCGTGAAAGCGCCAGAAAGCGCGGGGTGGAGCCTATGTCCTCGTACAACGGGTCGCCTTCTTCGTCGGTGGAAATGACCTTGTTGCCCTGCACGTAGGGGAAGCTGGCCTCAAGCTCCTCAAGCGCCGCTGCGACCAGTTCACCGAGCAACTCCTCGGCGGTGCGCTTGGGGTACATGTCGATGAGCGCCGCCAGGCGCGCCTCCGATTCCAGGTCAAGGTGCAAGGTATGGCCGGTCGGGCTCAGGGCGCCGGCGGCATTCTGTTCCCAGTGCTGGGCGAGTTCGCGGATTTTCATGATGACCTCTGTCAACGCCTTGAAAAGGCTGCACTGCATCGGACTGCTACGTGTTTACTTTAGTTTGCTTTACCGGTCATGGCTTGCCATGGCTGCCCTGCTATGGGCACTCTTGGGCCAGTGCTGTTTCCGGAGCAGAGCGCGGGCGAGCCGTGCCGAAGAGAGGGCCAATGACTGATATCGATGTGCGCTTGCGTGAAGATGTCCATGTGTTGGGGGATTTGCTGGGCGAAACCATACGCCAGCAGCACGGTGACGCGTTCGTGCAGAAGATCGAGGACATTCGTCATAGCGCCAAGGCGGACCGGCGTAGCGCCGGCGAACAGCTGAGCTCTACGTTGGCGAACCTGGGCGAGGACGACTTGCTGCCGGTGGCGCGTGCCTTCAACCAGTTTCTCAACCTGGCCAACATGGCTGAGCAGTACCAGTTGATCCGCCGCCGCGACGCCGAGCAGCCAGAACCTTTCGAGGCGCGGGTGCTGCCTGAGCTGCTGACGCGTCTCAAGCAGGCCGGGCACAAGGACGATGCCCTGGCCAGGCAGTTGGCCAAGCTCGACATCCAGTTGGTGCTCACCGCGCACCCGACCGAAGTGGCACGCCGCACGCTGATCCAGAAGTACGATGCCATTGCCGGCCAGCTGGCCGCGCAGGACCATCGCGACCTGACCCCGGTCGAGCGCCAGCAGGTACGCGAGCGCCTGCGCCGGTTGATCGCTGAGGCCTGGCACACTGAAGAAATCCGCCGCACCCGGCCAACGCCGGTAGACGAAGCCAAATGGGGCTTCGCGGTGATCGAACACTCCCTGTGGCATGCCATTCCCAGCCACTTGCGCAAGGTGGACAAGGCGCTGTTCGACGCCACTGGCCTGCGCCTGCCACTGGAAGCGGCCCCTGTGCGCTTTGCCTCCTGGATGGGTGGCGACCGTGATGGCAACCCCAATGTGACCGCCGCCGTGACCCGCGAAGTGTTGCTGCTGGCGCGCTGGATGGCGGCCGACCTGTTCCTGCGCGATGTCGACGCGCTGGCCGCGGAGCTGTCCATGCAGCAAGCCAGCAGCGCTGTGCGCGAGCGGGTAGGGGACACCCCTGAACCGTACCGCGCCGTTCTCAAGCGCTTGCGTGACCGCTTGCGGGCGACGCGCGCCTGGGCCCATGCGTCGCTCACCGCAACCCAGCCGGCCAGTGCCGAGGTGCTGGTGGACAACCGTGACCTGATCGCGCCGCTGGAGCTGTGCTACCAGTCCCTGCACGAATGCGGCATGGGCGTGATCGCCGATGGGCCATTGCTCGACAGCCTGCGACGTGCCGTGACATTCGGCCTGTTCCTGGGGCGGCTGGACGTGCGCCAGGATGCCGCCCGACACCGCGACGCACTGTCGGAGATCACCGACTATCTGGGCATGGGCAGCTATGCGGACTGGGATGAAGACAAGCGTATCGCCTTCCTGCAGGCCGAACTGAAAAACCGCCGGCCTTTGCTGCCGGCCCACTTCATGCCCCAGGCGGACACTGCCGAAGTGCTTGCCACCTGTCGCGAAATCGCTGCGGCGCCGGGTGCGTCGCTCGGTTCTTATGTGATCTCCATGGCCGGCGCGGCATCGGACGTGCTGGCGGTGCAATTGCTGCTCAAGGAAGCGGGCCTGACCCGGCCGATGCGGGTCGTGCCGCTGTTCGAAACCCTCGCCGACCTGGACAACGCGGGCCCTGTGATGGAGCGGCTGCTCGGCCTGCCGGGCTACCGCGCGGGCTTGCGCGGGCCGCAGGAAGTGATGATCGGCTACTCCGATTCGGCCAAGGACGCCGGGACCACTGCCGCGGCCTGGGCCCAATACCGGGCGCAGGAAAACCTGGTGCGCATCTGCCGTGAGCATCAGGTCGAACTGCTGCTGTTCCATGGCCGCGGTGGCACAGTCGGCCGCGGCGGTGGCCCGGCGCATGCGGCGATCCTGTCGCAACCACCGGGGTCGGTGGCGGGGCGGTTCCGCACTACCGAGCAAGGCGAGATGATCCGCTTCAAGTTTGGTTTGCCAGGCATCGCCGAGCAGAACCTAAACCTGTACCTGGCGGCGGTGCTGGAAGCCACCTTGCTGCCGCCGCCACCCCCGGAGCCGGCCTGGCGCGCCTTGATGGGCCAACTGGCTGCCGATGGGGTCAAGGCTTACCGCGGTGTGGTGCGGGAGAACCCGGACTTCGTCGAGTATTTCCGCCAGTCCACACCCGAACAGGAACTGGGGCGTCTGCCGCTGGGCAGCCGCCCGGCCAAGCGCCGTGCCGGTGGAATCGAAAGCCTGCGGGCCATTCCATGGATCTTCGGCTGGACGCAGACGCGTCTGATGCTGCCGGCCTGGTTGGGCTGGGAGACCGCATTGGGCAATGCACTGGCACGGGGGCAGGGTGAGTTGCTGGCGCAGATGCGTGAACAGTGGCCGTTCTTTCGTACCCGCATCGACATGCTGGAGATGGTCCTGGCCAAAGCGGATGCACAAATTGCCGAGGCCTACGACGAACGTCTGGTGCAACCGGAATTGCTTCCTTTAGGTGCACACCTGCGCGACCTATTGTCGCAGTCCTGTCAGGTGGTACTGGCCCTCACCGGCCAACAGGTGCTACTGGCGCACAGCCCGGAAACCCTGGAATTCATCAGCCTGCGCAACACCTACCTGGACCCGCTGCACCGGCTCCAGGCCGAGCTGCTGGCGCGCTCGCGCAGCCGCGAAGCCGCTCTGGACAGCCCGTTGGAGCAGGCCCTGCTGGTGACCGTTGCAGGGATCGCCGCAGGCCTGCGCAACACGGGCTGAGGCCCTGCCTGGGGGCTCGCCCACAGGGCCTTGGTGGGGACCAGGCCAGGGCAGGGCAGGTGGTTGCGCTTGGCGCAACCATCCGCCGCCTTGGCTACAGAGGACCCATTCCTGCAACTTTTGCACGCTTGTCTGGCTGACGGGCGCTGTGTATCTTGAGCAGCCTTCTGACCGATTTATGGTCATACCCGATTTTCCGGACTTGGCCCTGGTTGCCGAATCCATTGAATTTCATAAAAAAATTTGAGGAGCACGAGATGCGCGTAATTCTGCTGGGAGCTCCCGGGGCCGGTAAAGGTACTCAGGCAAAGTTCATCACCAAAAAGTTCGATATCCCACAGATCTCCACCGGTGACATGCTGCGTGCTGCCGTCAAGGCCGGTACCCCGCTGGGTCTGGAGCTCAAGAAAGTCATGGACGCCGGCCAGCTGGTCTCCGACGAGCTGATCATCAGCCTGGTCAAGGAGCGCATCGCCCAGCCAGACTGCGCCAACGGCTGCCTGTTCGACGGTTTCCCACGCACCATTCCACAGGCTGAAGCCATGGTCGCTGCCGGTGTCGACATCGATGCAGTGGTCGAGATCGCCGTCGACGACGAAGAGATCGTCGGCCGCATGGCGGGCCGCCGCGTGCACCTGGCCTCGGGCCGTACCTACCACGTTCGGTACAACCCGCCGAAAGTGGAAGGCAAGGACGACGACACCGGCGAAGACTTGATTCAGCGCGCCGATGACAAGGAAGAAACCGTGCGTCATCGCCTGTCGGTCTACCACAACCAGACCAAACCGCTGGTGGACTTCTACCAGAAGCTGTCGGCCGCCAACGCTGGCAAGCCCAAGTACATCCACATCGAAGGCGTGGGTTCGGTAGAGGACATTACCGCCAAAGTGCTGGCAGCCCTGAGCTGATCCATCACCGTGCGTCACGACGGCCCGCTTGCGGGCCGTTGTCGTCTATACTGCCGCTCTTTTCACTTGCTCCTGGATACCCGTTCGATGACCACCCTGCTGGCCCTGGATACCGCCACTGAAGCCTGTTCCGTCGCGCTGCTGCATGACGGCAAGGTAACCAGCCATTACGAGGTGATCCCGCGCATGCACGCGCAGAAGCTCCTGCCGATGATCAAGCAGCTGCTGAATGATTCCGGCGTGGCGCTCAATGCCCTCGATGCCATTGCCTTCGGCCGTGGCCCCGGCGCCTTCACCGGCGTGCGGATCGCCATCGGCGTGGTGCAAGGCCTGGCTTTCGCGCTGGAGCGCCCAGTCCTGCCAGTGTCCAACCTGGCCGCGCTGGCTCAGGGGGCCTTGCGCGAGCATGGCGCGCAGCAGGTAGCGGCGGCCATCGATGCGCGCATGGATGAGGTGTACTGGGGTTGCTATCAGGCGGTGGGTGGCGAGATGCGCCTGCAAGGCCTGGAAGCGGTGCTGCCACCGGAGCGTGTGGCGTTGCCAGAGGGCAGCAGCGGCGATTGGTACGGTGCCGGTACCGGCTGGGGCTATGCCGAGCGTCTGGCCGTGCAGGCCAGTGCCAGCAACCCGGCGGCATTGCCCAATGCGCTGGACATCCTCAGCCTGGCCAGCTTCGCCTGGGCACGGGGCGAGGCAATCGTCGCCGATCAGGCGCAACCGGTTTACCTGCGCGATAATGTCGCTACGCCCAAAGCCCGCTGAAAGCTGTCCGTCGGTTATCGCGCTTGTCGATAAAACCTTTGGTGCAAACTGTGGTCCAGTTATCACTAGGGCATTAGCGACGGAACACTGATGCTGCTAAATTGCCATCATTGGTCCTGAGTGCTCATCATGCGTATCGACGGTTTCTCATCGCAGTCCTATCCGGTAAAACGCGCGCCGCGTAAAGCGCCGGTGCGCGATGAGAGCATCGACGATGCCGAACTCATCGAAGAGGGCGATGCCGCTCAGGAAGCGGCGCCGCGCCGTCGCCCCGCTGGCCTGCCGGCCCGCCAGCAGGACATGGTGTTCCCACGGGCGCGGGACCGCCGCACGGCGACCGCGCTGGCCAGCTACCTCAGTACTGCCGGCTATACCGATTGGGACATGGAAGTGCTGGGGCTGGACCTGTACATTTGAGGGATGAGTTCATCCCACCTGCCTTATTTCCTGGGTTGCCCGTCTTGGAGCGAAAGCGCCTGGCGCGACTACCTGTATCCCGCTGACGCCCGCACCGGCGAGTTTCTTGGCCTTTACAGCCAGGTGCTCAATGCGGTCGAGGGCAACACCACGTTCTATGCCCGCCCAGCGCCGAGCACTGTCGAGCGTTGGGCGCAGGTCATGCCCGCGCACTTTCGTTTCACTGCCAAATTCCCCCGCGATGTCAGCCATGAAGGCGACCTGCGCGAGCGACTGGAAGCAGCATTGGACTTCACCCGGCTGCTGGCGCCCCTCGGCCAGCGGGTGTCACCGTACTGGTTGCAATTGCCGGCGCAGTTCGGCCCGGCCCGGCTGGCTGAGCTGGGGCAGTTTCTCGATCAGATCGGTGTGCCTGTGGCGGTGGAAGTGCGTAATCAGGCTTTTTTCGCCAAGGGTGAAGAGGAGCGCCTGCTCAACCGTTTGCTTAACGAGCGCGGTGTTGAGCGTATCTGCCTGGACCCGCGTGCATTGTTCAGCTGTACCTCGCGTGAAGCCGCCGTGCTCGATGCGCAAGCCAAGAAGCCCAAGGTTCCGCCGCGCCCCGCCGCGTTCAGCCAGCACCCACAGGTCCGTTTTATCGGTCACCCTGTGCTCGAGGCCAATGAAGCGTTCCTTTCGCCATGGGTTGAAAAGGTCGCCAGCTGGATCGAGGAAGGCCGTAGCCCTTACATCTTCCTGCACACCTCAGACAACCGCCTGGCCGCCGCGCTGGCCCAGCGTTTTCATCAGCGGCTGATGGCGCGGCTGCCGGGGCTGGCGGCGTTGTGGGAATTGCCACGGGCCCCGGAGGTCGAACAACTGGGGCTACTTTGACCCTCACCGACCAGTAGGAGGTTGTGACCATGGATGTACAAACCCTGCGTGCCGAAGCCTTCAAAGCCCTGCACGAGCGCGATGGGGCGTTCGTCATCCCCAACCCTTGGGATGCCGGCTCCGCCAAGCTACTGGCAGACCTCGGTTTCGAGGCCCTGGCTACCACCAGTGCAGGCCTTGCCTTCAGCCTTGGCCGAGCGGATGCCGAGGCGGCGCTGAGCCTGGAGGAAACCCTTGGCAACGCCGGGATGATCGTCGATGCCACTGCCTTGCCAGTTGCCGCCGACCTGGAAAATGGTTTTGGTGACCTGCCGGACGACTGTGCCCACGCCATCTTGCGAGCCGCCGAAGCAGGGTTGGTCGGCGGCTCGATCGAGGATGCCAGTGGGCGCCGCGACGCGCCGATCTATGACCTGGGCCTGGCGGTGGAGCGGGTGAGGGCTGCAGTGCAGGCGGCGCGCAGCCTGCCATTCCCCTTCATGCTTTGCGCTCGCGCGGAAAACCTGCTGCACGGGCGTATGGATCTGGATGACACCATCCTGCGCCTGCAGGCTTACGCCGAAGCGGGCGCCGACGTGCTCTATGCGCCGGGTTTGCGCACTGCCGAAGAAATTCGCGCGGTGGTGCAGGCCGTAGCGCCGAAACCTGTCAATGTGCTGATGGGGCTGGCGGGTGTGCCATTGAGCGTCAATCAGCTGCAGGACTTGGGCGTACGCCGCATCAGCGTGGGCTCTTCACTGGCGCGTGCAGCGCTCGGTGCGGTCCACCGCGCGGCATTGGAAATTCGTGACCAGGGCACGTTCAGCTACGGTGAGCAGGCGCTGCCGTTCGCCCAGCTCAACGACCTGT
The DNA here is from genome assembly GCF_044748705.1 of Pseudomonas sp. NPDC089758. Lineage (NCBI taxonomy): Bacteria > Pseudomonadati > Pseudomonadota > Gammaproteobacteria > Pseudomonadales > Pseudomonadaceae > Pseudomonas > Pseudomonas sp. NPDC089758. Next base: position 37,251 of record NZ_JBIVGN010000019.1, on the reverse strand, counting down.
TCCGGCGCTGAAGCGCGGTGCGCGCATTGGTGCTGCTGTGCGGGCTGCTGCTGGTAGCTGGCGTTTTATGGCAGCTGGGTTGGCGCCTGCCCCAGGCTTGGGATCCGTGGGCAGCACTGGACGTTGGTCAGCCGCCGAACTTGCTGACGCCTTACAAGCTTTCGCGTCTGCGCGATGACCCTCAGCTGTGCCGCCAAGCGTTGGCCACCACCAGCCTGCGCTATCGGGCGCAGGCCGATAGCCCGGCATCGGCCAATTGCCCATTGCAAAACGTCTGGCGGATAGAAAGAGGCCAGGCGCGGTTGAGCAGCAGTTTTCTGGCCAGTTGCCCGTTGGCGGTGGCCTATGCGCTGTTCGAGAAGCATGGCTTGCAACCTGCCGCGCAGCAGGTGTTCGGCCAGCCGGTGGCGCAGGTCGATCATCTGGGCAGCTTTGCCTGCCGCAATGTCTATCACCGCAAGCAAGGCCGGCTCAGTCAGCACGCCACGGCCAATGCGCTGGATATCAGCGGCTTTCGTCTACAAGATGGGCAGCGGATCGTGCTGGCGCGGGACTGGCAGGCAGGTGGACAAAAGGCGGCCTTCCTGCGGCAGGTACAGCAAGCGGCCTGCAAGAGTTTCAGCACGGTGCTGGGGCCGGAATACAATGCCGCTCACCGCAATCACTTTCACCTGGACATGGGCGTGTGGCAGGTCTGCCGTTGACATCAGGCGTGAACGCGAACGTTGTTCAGCACGACCGGCCGTGCCCAATGGATGTCGAACTCCAGGTCGTTCTGCTGCTTGGCCATGGTCGCGGCGTCGAAAGGCTCCGGCGCGGGGTCGAGCAGGGCAGTCTCGAACTCGGCGATAGGCAAGTGCAGCGGGCGCGGGGAGGGTGCAGGGCCTGGCTCGGCAAGCGGCTGCCCCTGGCTGATGACGACCGGGCGTAGCCAGCTGTTGGTGATGTCCAGTTGGCGCTGCTGCTGAATCATCTCGGCGGCGCTGAATGGCTCCGGCGCTGGCTCCAGCAGGCTGGCTTCGAGTTCGGCCTTGGGCAGGAACAGGGGCTCGGGTGGCGCAACGATGGTGTCGTGCACGGGGCAGGCGCGTTGGGCATCGATCAGGGCCAGGGCCCTGGCTCCGCCAATCGGCTCGCCGCTGACGGTGTCATACTGCACCAGCGCCTGATGGCTGCTGTCTGCCTCATCCCCTTGCTGTTCGGCCATGGCGCGGGCAAAGAAATCCTGCCACAGGTGGCTGACGCCTCCCAGTGCCTGGGTATTCTGCCGACCGTAGTTGCCGACGGGCGACAGGTAGGTCAAGCCGATGGGAAGAGTATCTGTCATGGCAGTCGTGCGCGTTGTGCTCTGGCAGAATAGCGGGATATTGCCTGTATCGGCCGAGGGTGCCGATTCATTAAGGGCTTGGGTTGAATTTTCAGGTGTGGATGATGGAAGAGCAAGGCACGGGTATCAGAGTCGAAGCGATGTCGGCTGAGTATGCGCACCAGGCGACGGCATGGGCCGAGCGCCTGGGCCTGCCGCTGCAGGACGATGCGGCCGGTTTCGCTGTGCAGGTAGGCGCCGATGGCTTGCAGATCCAGCAGTTGGGCCCGCAGGCGCCCGGGCCGGTGCGGGTGGACTTCGTCGAAGGCCAGGCAGCGCATCGGCGCCAGTTCGGCGGTGGTAACGGGCAGATGATCGCCAAGGCCGTGGGCATCGCGCAGGGCGTGCGGCCGCAAGTGCTCGATGCCACGGCAGGTTTGGGCAAGGACGCGTTCGTGCTGGCCAGCCTGGGTTGCCAGATGACCCTGATCGAGCGCCAGCCGCTGATCGCGGCCTTGCTGGAAGACGGCCTGACGCGAGCCCGGTCGGATGACGAGGTGGGGCCCATCGTCGGCCGCATGCGCTTGCTGACGGGCAACGCCATCGAGCGTATGCGCGACTGGGAAGGGGAGGCGCCGCAGGTGATCTACCTTGACCCCATGTTCCCGCACCGGGACAAGAGCGCCTTGGTGAAAAAGGAAATGCGCGTGTTTCGGCCATTGGTGGGCGATGACCTGGACGCCCCGGCTTTGCTCGAAGCCGCGCTGGCGTTGGCCAGCCACCGGGTGGTGGTGAAGCGGCCGCGCAAGGCACCGATCATCGACGGGCCCAAGCCGAGTCATAGCCTCGAAGGCAAGTCGAGCCGGTATGACATTTATCCGAAGAAGGCGTTGAAGGCCTGAGTTCTTAATCGCTTATATGGCCCTCCTCGCACGTTTGTCCGAAAACCAGACACCGATCCAGAGCTGCCCTATCAGATCTAACAGTTGTGAAGAAGCGTCACGGGGCTGACCATATTCAACACGCCTTTCAGACCACGGTTGAAGCTCATGATCTCAGTACCTAATTCCCGGCAGCAGGGCACCAGGATTTTCTACTGCAAAGACCTCCTGTCTACCGAGATCAATAATCAGCGGCATTGGCGTGTCTCTCAGGCCGAGGGGCGTTTACTGGCGTTAAAGAACGTGAATACGACCGGCTCCAGCGGCTCCAGCGCGTTGGTGATGTGCGATCAAAAGCACTCAGTGTTTTCACTACATGAAGTGGGTCGCCGGGTGCAGCAGACCTACTCGCCCTACGGGCAGCTCAGGCGAGGCGCTGGTGTACCCTCTTTACTCGCTTTTAACGGTGAGCGTGTGGAACCCGTGACTGGCAATTATCTTCTGGGAAATGGCTACAGGCAGTTTAGCATCGGAATGATGCGGTTCTGTAGTCCGGACAGTTGGAGTCCGTTTGGGGCCGGGGGGCTGAATGCATATGCCTATTGTGCAGGAGACCCCGTTAACCGTTCTGATCCGACTGGGCATTTTTGGGGGATCGGGAAGTTCTTCAGGAGAGTGTTCGGCGTTAAACCGAAAGTACCAACGGTTATAAGACCTGGTGCGGCGAGTGCCCGTGGTGCGATAGAAAAAGGCCAGCGCGTAGGTGTTACGCCTAAATCGGAGGAGCGAATCTGGGATGTTGTAGTTGATGCCAAATATGTTGCTCAGTTGGCTAAGTTGCGCCGCAATTTCGAAGCGGCCAGAGTCTTGCCTAGCCAGGGTCGGGACTTAAGGAGTCGTGTGTCTTTCCCGACCGTCGCGAAGGTAGACGACTCTGTGCAGCCCCAGAGCTTGGCGGGGCAGAATAGCGTTGGCCAAAAGGCCTCACTTGAAGTCCTTATCAGAGAATTGGATATGCTTCATGAGCAAACGGCCCACGGCGGTTCAACCACGGATATGCGCTTGGCAGACAGATTGCGGGATAAAATCAGATCTTTAGTGGGTTAAGCTCACTAAAAGTTAGAATCGATTGAATTGTCGAAGTTTTCAGGTATCCAGTAGGTCGGCTAATTTCGTGACTGTTTACGAAAGTCGCTGGCCTCCTGGCGTACCTGCCTGTATAGGCGTTGAGCTTCTCAGGGCCGAAACGCCCGCATAAACACCCCCACCACCTCGCGCACATGCGCCTCGGCCTCACCTCCCTCCAATGGTCCCGCACACCCCAGCAGCAGCCGGTAATCGGGCGCACCTTTGACCAGGCAGAAGAAGTGCTCGGCCGCGCGCAACGGATTGTCTATGCGCAACAGGTCGCGCTCGGCGACCTCGCGCAGCAACCCCTCCATGCCCGCCAGCACCCGTTTCGGGCCAGCTTCGTAGAAGTACTCGCCAAAACCGGGGTCCTGGCTGCCCTGGGCCATGATCAGGCGGCTGAGTTTTACCGCTTCATCACTGCTGATCAACGCCTGGAAGCCGCGGGCAATGGTCAGTAGCACTTCTTCCAGCGCGACGCCATCGGGGTACTCGAACAGCAGATCAGGCAACTGGATCTGGCAGGTGGCCATGACCGCCGAGCAGAACAGGGTCTGCTTGTCGGTGAAGTGGCTGTACACGGTGAGCTTTGAAACACCTGCCGCCGCAGCGACCGCATCCATGCTGGTGTTGGCATAGCCGAGGCTGAGGAACAGCGTCTTGGCCGCTTCGAGGATCGCCTCGCGCTTGGCAAGGTCCTTGGGGCGACCTGGGCCGATGGGTGCGTCGTTGGGCATTGGAGTCCGTGTCTGGTTGAAAGGGCCCCCATCTTACCGGCTCGGTTGCCTTCCGGCTTCAGGGAATGGCCCATCCTTAGCGCTGATTTTCTTTCCGACGCTGGCTTCCCGGCTTCGGTTCCCTGATTTAATATACTCGACAGTATAAATATTCGATGCGCTCGTCGCGAAAGGATTCATCATGTTGCGTCATGCCTTGTGCCTCGCTCTGCCTGCCGCTGCCGCGTTGTTGCTGGCCGCCTGCGGGCAGCAAGCCGCCCCGCCCACTGCCCCTCGCCCAGCGCTGGTGGTCCAGCCGCAGCCAGCCCAAGCCTCAGCCGACAGCTACCCTGGCGAGGTGCGAGCGCGTTTCGAGCCGGAGCTGGCGTTCCGCATCGCTGGCAAGGTCAGCAAACGCCTGGTCGAGGAGGGGCAGCGGGTAAAGGCCGATCAGCCACTGGCAGAGCTCGACCCCCAGGATGTGCGCCTGCAACTTGAGGCCAACCGTGCCCAGTTGGCGGCCGCCGAGGCAAACCTGGCGCTGGTCCGCGCCGAGCGTGACCGCTACCGCAAGTTGCTGGACCGGCAGATGGTCAGCCATTCCCTGTACGACAACGCCGAGAACCTCTACCGGGCCGGGCTCGCGCGCCTCAAGCAGGCCAAAGCCGAATTCGACGTGGCTGGCAACCAGGCCGGCTACGCCGTGTTGCGGGCGCCCCAGGCCGGCGTGATCGCCAAGCGTCAGGTCGAGGTCGGCCAGGTGGTGGCTGCCGGGCAGACGGTATTCACACTGGCGGCCGACGGTGAGCGCGAAGTCGTCATCGGCGTGCCGGAGCAGCAGTTCGCCCGCTTCGCCGTTGGCCAGCAGGTCAGTGTCGAGCTGTGGTCGCGGGGCAATGAGCGCTTTGAGGGCCGTATCCGGGAGTTGTCGCCTGCAGCCGACCCCCGTTCACGTACCTTCGCCGCACGCATCGCCTTCAACTCGGCCAAGGTGCCTGCCGACCTTGGGCAGAGCGCACGGGTATACATTGCCCATGACGGGCTGATCCCACTGGCTGTACCTCTCTCGGCGGTCACCGCGGAAAACGGTCAGGCATACGTCTGGCGGGTCAACCAGGACCGTCGCCTGGAGCGTGCCGCCGTGCGCCTGGGGCCTTATGGCAGTGACACTGTTCCCGTACTCGAAGGCCTGAACCCTGGCGACTGGGTGGTGGCCGCCGGCGGCCACGTGCTGCGCGAGGGGCAGGAGGTGCGGCCGGTGGACCGTACCAACCGTGTGGTGAACCTGACGGCCAAGGAGTAAGTCCCGATGGGTTTCAACCTTTCCGCCTGGGCGCTGCGCAATCGCCAGATCGTACTGTTCCTGATGATCCTGCTGGCTGCCATTGGCGCCATGTCTTACACCAAGCTGGGGCAGAGCGAGGATCCGCCCTTTACGTTCAAGGCCATGGTCATCCGTACCCTGTGGCCGGGGGCAACGGCCGAGGAAGTGTCGCGCCAGGTGACCGAGCGCATCGAGAAGAAGCTGATGGAAACCGGCGAGTACGAGAGGATCGTCTCGTTCTCGCGCCCCGGCGAATCGCAGGTGACCTTCATGGCCCGGGACTCGCTGCATTCCAAGGACATTCCCGAGCTGTGGTACCAGATCCGCAAGAAGGTCGCGGATATCCGCCACACCCTGCCCCCGGAAATCCAGGGGCCGTTCTTCAATGACGAGTTCGGTACCACCTTCGGCAATATTTATGCGCTCACCGGTAGCGGCATTGACTACGCCGTGCTCAAGGACTATGCAGATCGCATCCAGATCCAGTTGCAACGTGTCAAGGACGTGGGCAAGGTCGAACTGATCGGCCTGCAGGACGAGAAAATCTGGATCGAGCTGTCCAACCTCAAGCTGGCCACCCTGGGCGTGCCGCTGGAGGCCGTGCAGCAAGCGCTGCGAGAGCAGAACGCGGTGAGCACCGCGGGCTTTTTCGAAACCCCCAGCGAGCGTCTGCAACTGCGCGTCAGTGGCCAGTTCGACAGCGTCGAGCTGATTCGCCAGTTCCCCATCCGGGTAGGGGATCGTACCTTCCGTATCGGCGATGTCGCCGAGGTGTACCGGGGCTTCAATGACCCTCCCGCGCCGCGCATGCGCTTCATGGGTGAAGACGCGATCGGCCTGGCCGTGTCGATGAAGGATGGCGGCGACATCCTGGTGCTGGGCAAGGCACTGGAAGGTGAGTTCGAACGCTTGGCGCGCAACCTGCCGGCCGGGATGCAGCTGCGCAAAGTCTCCGATCAGCCGGCTGCGGTCAAGGCGGGCGTGGGCGAGTTCGTCCAGGTGCTGGTCGAGGCGCTGGTCATCGTGCTGTTGGTGAGCTTCTTCTCGCTTGGGCTGCGTACCGGCTTGGTGGTGGCCCTGGCTATACCCCTGGTGCTGGCGATGACGTTTGCCGCCATGCACTATTTCGGTATCGGCCTGCACAAGATCTCGCTGGGGGCGCTGGTGCTGGCCCTGGGCCTGCTGGTGGACGACGCGATCATTGCCGTGGAAATGATGGCGATCAAGATGGAGCAGGGCTTCGACCGGTTCAAGGCTGCCAGTTATGCCTGGACCAGCACGGCTTTTCCGATGCTGACCGGTACGCTGATTACCGCTGCCGGCTTTCTGCCGATTGCCACCGCAGCGTCCAGTACGGGTGAGTACACCCGCTCTATCTTCCAGGTGGTGACCATTGCGCTGCTCACCTCGTGGGTGGTGGCCGTGGTGTTCGTGCCTTACCTGGGCGAGCGGTTGCTGCCGGACCTGGCCAAGCTGCATGCCGCCCGTCATGACGGTAACGGGCAAGCGCCGGACCCCTATGCCACAGCGTTCTACCAGCGTGTGCGACGTGTAGTGGAGTGGTGCGTGCGGCGGCGCAAGACGGTGATCCTGCTGACCATCGCAGCCTTTGTCGGCAGCATTGCGTTGTTCCGCTTCGTGCCGCAGCAGTTCTTCCCGGCGTCCGGTCGCCCAGAACTGATGGTCGACCTCAAACTGGCCGAGGGCGCGTCGCTGGGCAATACCGCCGAGCGGGTCAAGCAGCTTGAGGCCCTGCTCAAACAGCAGGATGGTATCGACAACTATGTGGCCTACGTAGGCACCGGGTCGCCGCGTTTTTATCTGCCATTGGACCAGCAACTGCCCGCCGCCAGCTTTGCCCAGTTCGTCGTGCTGGCCACGTCCCTGGAGGAGCGCGAGCGCTTGCGCAGTTGGCTGATCGACACGGTGGACCAGCAGTTCCCCGACCTGCGCGCCCGCGTCACCCGCCTGGAAAACGGCCCGCCCGTGGGCTACCCGGTGCAGTTCAGGGTCACGGGCGAGCATATCGAGAAGGTGCGCGCCCTGGCCCGTGAGGTGGCGGACAAGGTGCGTGAAAACCCCCATGTGGTGAACGTGCACCTGGACTGGGAAGAGCCAAGCAAGGCGGTGTTCCTGGCGATCGACCAGGACCGTGCGCGTGCACTTGGCGTAAGTACCGCGCACCTGTCGAGCTTCCTGCGCAGCTCGCTCACCGGCACCACGGTGAGCCAGTACCGGGAGGACAACGAGCTGATCGAAATTCTCCTGCGTGGCACGCAGAAGGAGCGTGGCGAACTGGGCAACCTCGGCAGCCTGGCGTTGCCCACCGACAACGGCCAGAGCGTGGCGCTGTCGCAGGTAGCGACCCTGGACTATGGCTTCGAGGAAGGCATCATCTGGCACCGTAACCGCTTGCCGACGGTGACGGTACGCGGCGACATCTATGACAAGGAGCAGCCGGCGACCCTGGTCAAGCAGATTGCCCCGACCTTGCAGGCAATCAAAGACAAGCTGCCGGATGGCTACCTGCTGGAAGTGGGCGGCACCGTCGAGGACTCCGAGCGCGGGCAGAAGTCGGTGAACGCCGGCATGCCGCTGTTCATCGTCGTGGTGCTCAGCTTGTTGATGATCCAGCTGCGCAGCTTCTCGCGCACGGTGATGGTGTTCCTCACGGCGCCACTGGGGCTGATCGGCGTGACCTTGTTCCTGCTGGTGTTCCGCCAGCCGTTCGGCTTCGTCGCCATGCTTGGCACCATTGCCCTGGCGGGCATGATCATGCGCAACTCGGTGATCCTGGTTGACCAGATCGAACAGGACATCGCTTCGGGGCTGGACCGTTGGCAGGCCATCATCGAGGCCACGGTGCGGCGCTTCCGGCCGATCGTGCTGACGGCGCTGGCGGCAGTGCTGGCGATGATCCCGCTGTCGCGCAGCGTGTTCTACGGGCCGATGGCGGTGGCGATCATGGGCGGGTTGATCGTTGCCACGGTGCTGACCCTGTTGTTCCTGCCGGCCCTGTATGCGGCGTGGTTCAGGGTGAAGAAGGGCTGAAGGCTGCGGGGGAGGGCATAGCCCTCCCTTCGCGGGTCACAGGGCGCCAAATACCTTCTTGGCCAGGCTGGTAGCTGCCTGTGCGGGGTTCTGGCGAATGCTCTGTTCTTGTTTAGCGATCATTTCGAACAGGCCGTCTAGGGCTTTTTCGGTCACATAGCTCTCGACATTGGCACTCTTGGCATCGCCCAGGCCCAGGGCTGACGCCTGGCCGGCAAAGGCGTTGTACTGTTGAACCACGCCCACCTTGTCGGTCGCCGCCTTGACGATGGGCAGGAACTTGGCGCGGATCTTCTCGCGGCTGCTCTTGTTCAGATACTGGGTGGCCGAATCATCGCCCCCGCTGAGGATGCCCTTGGCATCGGTCACGCTCATGTTCTTCACCGCATCGACCAGGATCGCCTGGGCTTGCGGCACCGCCGCTTCCGCGGCCTTGTTCATGCTGTCTTCCAGGGCCGTGACCTGGTCACCTTTGCCGAACATCTTCATGGCCTTGGCGGCCTTGCCGAGGTTGCCTGGCAGTTCGATGCGTACATCCGGGTTGTTGCTGAAACCACCGGGGGTACTCAATTGCTTGACGGCGACCTGTGCACCTTGGGTGAGCGCATCTTTCAGGCCGCCGGTGGCGTCCTTCTGGGTCAGGTCGCCCAGTGACAGGGCCAGGGCGCTGGCGGACAGCAGCAGGCCGGCGCACAGGGCGGTGAAGCGCAGGGAGGAGCGAATCATGAAAGGGTTCCTTTCAACAGAAGTAGGCGGATGTCAGCGTACGGGATCGACTTTGATCCGTACCGGCTGGGCGTCGCTGCCATCGAGCTCGACGCCGTGGTGTTCGGTGTTGATGAACAGCAGCTTGCCGCCCAGTTCGATGCGCGCGCTGATCGCGTAGCGGTGGCCGGGCTTGACTTGGGCGGGGTCGTAGGTGAGGTGGAACGGCAGCGGCACGTTGCCTTTGACCGGGCCGGCCTGGCGCGCCAGGGTGACGGCGGGGGCGTCCATCAGCGATACGTCCTGCAGTTCCACGCTCAAGGTGGCCGCGGGCGGCAGGGCGATGCGCTGAAGGTAGAAGACTTCGCCATCCAGGCTGGCCTGGGGCGGCGGGGTGTGGGTGGAACAGGCTGCGAGCAGGGATGCGCACCACAGCATTACGAGCTTTTTCATGGAATCTCCGTAGTCCTTGGGGTTGGCTTGTGGCCAGCCCCAAGGACTTTAACGGATTTTCCAGGGCAGGTGGTCAACCCATGAGGTTGCCGCCGTGGAGACCTTCAGTGACCGAATGGACCTTCTCGACCTCAACCTGATAGGTGCCTACGCCTGGTTTCAGCGTGTAGTTCGTGGTGTTGATGTACACCAGTTGCCCATCATTCTCGATGCGCGCACCGATGGCATATTCGTGTTTCTGGTTGATCTGGCTCCAGTCAAAGGGCAGCGGCAGGGTGATCGGAAAGCCGCTTCCCCAGCGCAGAGCGAGTTCGGTAACAGGGGTGGACGGGGCATCGGCTAGCGAAACATCAGCCAAGCTCAATCTGACGAGGGCTGCCGCCGGCGGGGTGGTGGAGTCCGAGCAGGTGATTTCGACGGTCACCGATTTGATCTGAGGCATATTGATAGTCCTTGAAAGGGATGTGGGGTGCAGCGAATCGATGTTGATCCCTTTCAAGGACCGGGCGCAGGCTGAAAATCTACCCCTGCACGATGTCCGCCGGCTCATCACGGTGCAGCGCCACCTGGCGGATCGACAGGCGCAGCTCGGCTGACAGCACGCGCTTGGCCACGCCCTCGGCCAGCTCTCCCAGCTTGTCGTGATAGCCCAGCTTGCCATTGCCGTCCGGGCGCAACACGCCCTGCTCGACCAGGGTCTGGATGAAGTGGCGGAACAGGGTCTTGTCGAAGAACTCCGGGGCATTGAGACCGTGCAGGATCGACAGGCGTTGAGCCATCATCACGCACAGGTCTTCGAGTTCTTCCGCGCTGAGGGTGTTCTGCCCACTGTTGAGCAGCAGCGAAGTGGCCATGTAGAAACGTTGCAAGGTCTGGGTGATGGAGCGGGCCAGCAGGGTCAGCAGGACGAATTGGCGCGAACTCGGAGCAGGGCGAATGTAGCTGTCTTGCTCCTGGCGTAGCAGCCCCTGTTCGACCAACGCGGCTAGCCACTGGTCGATCACCTCGTCCAGTTGCTCGGGTGACCAGCGCAGGAACAGCTCGGCCTGCAGGTACGGATACAACGCGTGTACATACTGCCCGAGCAGGTCACGGTTCATCCGTGAGCTGCTGTGGAAGAAGCTTGCCAGTAACGCCGGCAAGGCAAAGATGTGCAGGACGTTGTTGCGGTAATAAGTCATCAGCACCGCATTGGCCTCATCCAGGTAGAGGATGCGGCCCAGGGCGTCTTTCTGCTCCGCCAGCAGGTTCATGCCCCTGACGTGCTCGATCAGCGCCTGGCCGTCACCCTCGGGCAGGGTGGTGTGCTGCGAATAGGGGACCTTGCGCAACAGGGCCAGGTACAGGTCCAGCACCCGGGTCAGGGCACTTTCGTCCAGTGCCAGGCGGCTGGTGGAGAGCAACGCCAGGGCCACCAGGTTGACCGGGTTGACCGCTGCAGCCTCGTTGAGGTGGCGGGCCACGGTTTCACCCAGGCGGGTGGTGGTCTCGTTCAGCCAGGCGGGACGGAACTGCGGGCCAAGTGCCTGCTCACGCCAGCCGGGTTGCTGTTGGTCGAGAAAGCCTGCCAGGCGAATGGGTTCGCCGAAGTTGACGTAGACCTGACCGAAACGCTGCTTCAGCGCGCCGATGACCTTGAAGATGTCGAAGATCGACTCCTTCTTCTTGCTGGCGCCACGCAGCTCACCCAGGTAGGTGCGGCCTTCCAGGACCCGTTCGTAGCCGATGTACACCGGCACGAAGACGATCGGTGTGCGCGATGAGCGCAGGAAGCTGCGTAAGGTGATCGCCAGCATCCCCGTGCGTGGTTGCAGCATGCGCCCGGTGCGCGAGCGCCCGCCCTCGACGAAGTACTCGACCGGGAACCCCTTGGTGAACAGGGTGTGCAGGTATTCGTTGAACACTGCGGTGTACAGCGGGTTGCCCTTGAAGGTGCGGCGCATGAAGAAGGCGCCGCCGCGGCGCAGCAGGCCGCCGATCACTGGCATGTTGAGGTTGATGCCGGCCGCGATGTGCGGTGGCGTCAGGCCGTTGCGAAACAGCAGGTACGACAGCAGCAGGTAGTCGATGTGGCTGCGATGGCACGGTACATAGATGACTTCGTGGCCCGGTGCGATGCCCTGCACCTGCTCGATGTGGTTGACCTTGATACCGTCGTAGATCTTGTTCCAGAACCAGCTGAGCACCACTTCCAGAAAGCGGATCGCGGTGTAGGTGTAGTCCGAGGCGATCTCGTTGCCGTAGCGCAGGGCCTGAGCTTCAGCCTTGGCCTGGGGAATGTTTTCCCGTTGGGCTTGTTCGCTGATGGCCTGGCGTACCAGTGGCGCGTGGACCAGGCCTTTGACCAGATTGCGCCGGTGCGAGATGTCCGGGCCGATCACTGCGGTCTTGAGGTTGCGAAAGTGCACGCGCATCAGGCGTTGGGCCATGCGCACGGTGCGTTCATGGCCTTTGTTGTGCTGCACCAGTTCACGCACCTGGATAGGCGCCGAGAACTGCACGCGGGTCTTGCGCCCCAGTATCAGGATGGTCAGCAGCCGGCGCAGGCGCCCGGTTACCGCCCAACTGTCAGCGAAGAGCAATTTCCACGGGCTCGATTCGCTGGCAGGCGTCTGGCCCCAGAACACACTGACCGGGATGATCTGTGCGTCTTCTTCGGCATGCTGGCTGACTGCTGCAATCACCCGCTCAAGGGTGGGGGGCGCGCCGCGCTTGTCGTGGCGGCCGAGCCAGTCCGGGTCGGGCGTGAGGTAGAAGAACCCGGCCGGCTCGTGCAGCGTGCCCACCGCTACCGGCAGTACCGGGCGCGGCAGCCCCGCCTTGGTGCACTCATGGTCGAGTACGGCCAGGTCGGTGAGCGATGGCGAGGGCAGGGCATAGAACACCGGGCGGCTGCGGTCGAGCTGCAGGCTCATGGCGGACTGGTTGATGGTCTCGGAGCGCACCCACAGGTACAACAGGCGACGCAGAGCGCCGAAGATCAGGCGGCGCAGGGGAGAACGGGTCATGGGGTGTGTGCCCTGGGTGTGATGTTCAGTGAATGTGCAAACGGTTAGTCTGCCGTATCTGCGTAAGTTCAGCAAAATCCTGCAAAGGGCGCGGCGGTCATGAAAATTATTTGTTCTGTGGCATATACTCGGCCTGCCACTTGCAGGATATTTCGGCAAGCGGCGTCGGCACGGGGAGGAAACCCTGTGTCTACAAGGCGATCTTCACAATAAAAATCCGGAGTAGTTCAGATGTCGTCTCGTGAGACTGGGAATGTAAAGTGGTTCAACGATGCCAAGGGCTTTGGCTTCATTCAGCGCGAAGGTGGTGCGGATGTATTCGTCCATTATCGGGCGATCCGCGGTGAGGGGCATCGTACCCTGGTCGAAGGGCAGCGGGTCGAGTACTCCTGCGTGCAGGGCCAGAAAGGCCTGCAAGCCGAGGACGTCGTAGGGCTCTGAGTCCTGCGCTTCGAGCCTCAAGCTTCAAGCTTCAAGCTGCAAGTTGACCGTGTAACTTGCAGCCTGATGCGAACTCTTTTGTAGCGTGCTGCTCACGAGGTACGCCAGGTGATCTCCTCTTCACCGTCAGCGCTGATGCGGATCCAGCGATCGGCATCTTCCTCGCCATCTTCCTCGACCCAGCCACCTGGCGCGCAGCGCACTTCCACGCCCAGTGCGGCGAATGCGGCGCGGGCGCAGGCGACGTCATCGTCCCATGGCGTCTGGTCGCTTTCCAGGTACAGGCTGTTCCATTTCCCTACAGCCTTGGGTAACCAGGTGACCGGAATGTTACCGGCCTTGCATTTGAAGGTCTGGCCTTTCTGCTGCCATTCGCTGCAGGGGCCAATGGCTTCGCCGAGCCATTGGGCAATCTGCTTGTGGTCGACGTCAGCGTCCTTCAGGTAGATCTCGATATCAGGTTGGCGCATAAGGGCTCCAGGTGTGCTCAGTCTTGGCGCACGAAATAGTCATAACGCATCGAAACCGTGACGTCGAAGGGCTCGGGCTGGTCTATCACCCGCGCACGTTTCTCGGCACTGGCGCGCCAGCCGTGTGGGGTCATGGCCAGCAGGTCGGCACGGGCTTTGGGGGCCGCCAGGCTCAGCCGGAACTCAAGGGTTTCGCTGTGGGTATGGGCCATGCCCTGGGGGGCCAGGGCCAGGTGTTTGTCGTCGGCATAAGGGCGTACTTCATCGTAGAGCACTTCGCGCAATTCCATCAGGTGGCCGCTGGTCGGGCCCACCCGCATCAGGCCGCCACCCGGGCTCAGCAGGCGCTGGGCCTCGGCCCAGTCCAGCGGGCTGAACACGCTGGCGATGAACTGGCAACTGGCATCGGCCATGGGTACGCGGGCCATGCTGGCGACCATCCAGGTGACCGAAGGGTCGCGGCGGCAGGCACGTTTGACGGCCTCCCGCGAGATGTCCAGGGCGTAGCCGTCGGCCTGTGGCAGGGCCTGGGCGAGTTGCGCGGTGTAATAGCCTTCGCCGCAGCCAATGTCCAGCCAGGCGCCAGGCTGGCGCTCGGCGGCCAGTTCAGCCAGGCGACGGGCCACGGGCGCGTAATGGCCGGCATCGAGGAAGTCCCGGCGCGCTTCGACCATGGCCTGATTGTCGCCAGGGTCACGGCTGTTCTTGTGCTGCACAGGCAGCAGGTTCAGGTAACCCTGGCGGGCACGGTCGAAGCGGTGGCCGGCCGGGCACACCACACCGTTGTCGAGCCGCGTCAGTGACGCCTGGCAAATAGGGCAGGCGAGCATCAGGCGAGCAACCGCACCAGGGTCTGGTAGTAGATCTCGGTCAGCAGGTCGAGGTCGCTGGCCAGGATGCGTTCGTCGACCTGGTGGATGGTTGCATTGACCGGGCCCAGTTCGACGACCTGGGTGCCCATGGTGGCGATGAACCGGCCATCGGACGTGCCCCCGCTGGTGGACGGCTGAGTATCACGGCCGGTGACCCCCTTGATGCTGGCCGAAACGGCATCGAGCAGTTCACCGGGCTCGGTGAGGAATGGCAGGCCCGAAAGCGCCCAGTCGATCGACCAGTCCAGTTCATGCTTGTCGAGGATTGCCGAGACTCGCGCCTGCAGGCCTTCGACCGTCGACTCGGTGGAGAAGCGGAAATTGAACAGCGCGGTCAGATCACCCGGCACCACATTGGTGGCGCCGGTACCGGAATTGAGGTTGGAGATCTGGAAACTGGTCGGTGGGAAGAACGCGTTGCCTTCATCCCAGTGTTCGGCGGCCAGCTCCGCCAGTGCTGGTGCGGCCAGGTGGATCGGGTTGCGTGCCAGGTGCGGGTAGGCCACATGGCCTTGTTTGCCGCGCACGGTCAGTTTGGCGCCAAGCGAGCCACGGCGGCCGTTCTTGACCACGTCACCGAGCAGGCTGGTGCTCGACGGCTCGCCGACGATGCACCAGTCCAGACGCTCGTTGCGCGCGATCAGGCGCTCGACCACAGCCTTGGTGCCATGGTGTGCCGGGCCCTCTTCATCGCTGGTGATCAGGAACGCGACCCTGCCGCGGTGGTTCGGGTAGTCCTGCACGAACCGCTCGCTGGCGACCACCATGGAGGCCAGGCTGCCCTTCATGTCGGCAGCGCCACGCCCGCAGAGCATGCCATCGGCATCGATCAGTGCCTCGAACGGCTCATGCTGCCACTGCTGTACCGGGCCGGTAGGGACCACATCGGTGTGGCCGGCGAAGCACAGCACCGGCCCGTCCTGGTTACCATGGGTGGCCCAGAAGTTGTCGACGTCTTCGATGCGCATCGGTTCGAGCTGGAAGCCCACGGCGCCCAAGCGGTTCATCATCTGCGCCTGGCAGTCGGCGTCGACAGGGGTGACCGAGGGGCGACGGATCAGGTCGCAGGCCAGTTGGAGGGTGGGCGAGAGCTCGGCTGGGGCCGTCATGGGGAACTCCGGGGCAAGGCAAGGCGGAAAAACGAGGGGCGTTATCTTATATCAAACAAGGTTTGTCGGCACGGTGCTTTGGGCCGCTGCGCGGCCCCGCGATGCTCAAGCCTCCTGAGGCTCGGCCATTTTGTGCTCGGGCTTGGGCAGCGACGACAGCAGTGCCATTACCAGCGCCGCCAGGTAAGGCAGTGACTGCACCAGCAGCATCGCGACCCAGAAGCGCATGTCCGAGCTCGGCAACCCTTGCACCAGGTAGATCCCGGCTGCCGCTCCCCACAGCAGCAGCATGATGAACAGTTCTTCGCGCGCTTCGGAAATCGCGACCAGCAGCCCATGGCTGTCGGCATTTTTCGGCGTGCGGAAGAACGGCATGCTGCTGGTGAAGAACCCGTACAGCACCGCCTTGGCGATGGTGTGCGACAGTGCCAGCCCCGCCAGGGCCGCTGCGAATGCGTCCTTGAGGTTGACCCCGACCGCCCGGCGGTAAAGGAAGATGATTTTGGCGACCTTGAAGAAGAACAGCGCCAGTGGCGGGATGGCGAAGATCATCAGGGGGGGATCGACCCGGTGCGGCACGATGATCATCGCCGCCGACCAGAGCAGGGCACCGACCGTGAAGAAGATGTTCATGCCATCGGCGACCCAGGGTAGCCAGCCGGCCAGGAAATGATAGCGCTGGCCACGGGTCAGCTCGCTGCCCTTGCCGCGCAGCAGGGCGGCGGCGTGGTGCTTGATGATCTGGATGGCGCCATAGGCCCAGCGGAAACGCTGCTTCTTGAAGTCGATGAAGGTGTCGGGCATCAGGCCCTTGCCATAGCTGTTGTGGGCGTAGGCAGCCGACAGGCCTTTCTCGAACACCCGCAGGCCCAGTTCGGCGTCTTCGCAGATGCACCATTCGGCCCAGCCCAGTTCTTCCAGCACGGTGCGCCGGGTCATGGTCATGGTGCCGTGCTGAATGATCGCGTCACGGTCGTTCCGGGTGACCATGCCGATGTGGAAGAAGCCTTTGTACTCGCTGTAGCAAAGCTTCTTGAAGGCGCTCTCATGCTGGTCGCGGTAGTCCTGGGGCGACTGCACTACGGCGATCTTCGGGTCGGCGAAATGCGGCACCATGTGCTTGAGCCAGTTGCGGTCCACGCAGTAGTCCGAGTCGATCACTGCGATCACTTCGGCATCCTTGGCGGTGTGCGGCAGCAGGTAGTTCAGCGCACCGCCCTTGAACCCGGCCAACGGCGCGACGTGGAAGAACTTGAAGCGCTCGCCGAGCTTTTCGCAATGGGCCTTGAGCGGCTCCCAAACGGCTGGATCCTTGGTGTTGTTATCGATCACCAGCACTTCGTAGTCCGGGTAATCCAGGGCGGCCAGGGCGTCGAGTGTCTGTTTGACCATCTCGGGCGGTTCGTTGTAGCACGGTACATGTACCGAGACCTTGGGCCGGTAGGCGCTGTCGCCCTGCACCGGCAGAAACTCCCGGCGGCGTTTGTGAATCCACACCGCCTCGGCCAACTCGTGCGCCTCGGTCAATAGCACGATGAATACGCCGAGCGCGCCGAGCGCCAGCAGCACGCCGACAGTCAGGCTGAACCAGGTGCTGTACTGCTGGCTGTAGTCGTAACCGATCCACACCAGCACTGACCCACAGAGGAAGGTGATGAAGGTGAGGAACGTTCGCCCGCGTTGGCGCAAGGCCGAGCCGTCGATCAGCAATACGGTCAGGGCGATCATCGCCAACACCACCGAGGCGACCGCCAGCGCACGCCATTGCGGTATCGCCACCACCGGCCCTTCAAAATTGAATTTTTGCTGGCGTTGGGCATTGAATACGCCCCAGTAGGCGCCCACCGAGCCCTCGTCACTGGCTTTCCAGGGTTGGTCGTAGGCTTCGATGACGAAATAGTTGTAGCCGCGGCGGTTGAGGGTGTTGACCAGCGTGCGCAGGTAGATGGCTTGGTCGGCCTGGGTCGCGTCGGCGCCGCCGCGCATGCGGCCGTTGCTCGGCCAGCCGACTTCCGAGAGCAGCAATGGCTTGCGCGGAAACTGTTGTTTCAGCTCACGGGCCCGATCCAGGACGAACTCCACGGAATCCTTCATGGGCACGAATTCCCAGTAGGGCAGGATGTGCGCGGCGATCAGGTCGACATGCTTGGCCAGTTCCGGGTGTTCCTTCCAGATGTGCCACTGTTCACTGGTGGTTACCGGCACCTTGACTGCGGCTCGCACCCGGTCGAGGTACTGGATCAAGGCTTCGGGCGTGACTTCTTCGCGAAACAGCGCTTCGTTGCCGACCACCACGCGAACCACACTGCGCGAGGTGTTGGCCAGTTCGATGGCGGTGGCGATCTCACGCTCGTTGCGCTCCAGGTCCGGGCTGATCCAGATGCCCAGGGTGACGCGCAGCCCAAGCTCCTCAGCCAGGCGCGGGATATCGGCCTGGGTGCCTTCGACGGTATAGATACGGATGCTGTCGGTCAGCTTGCTCATCTGCTCCAGGTCTTGGCGCAGCTCGGCGTCGGTTGGGTATTGGCCTTTTTGCGGGCTTTCCCCCAGACGAAATGGCGAGTACGAGAAACCTGATATCTGCTCAGGCCAGGCCGGCGCAGAAACCGGCCGATTGACCAGCGCCCAGAACCCGGTGAACAGTGCGGCGATGGCCAGGACAATCACCAGGTTCAAGCCGAATTTGCGAGATGACATTGTCGTCCATATCTGTCGAGGTAGTAGGACATTAAAGCAGGATCAGTAGGTGTTTTCCTAACGATGGAGGTCATCGGCGCTGCTGGCCTATAATGCGCGCCGTTTTGGCGGTATGAGCTTCGGGGTACGAACATGAGCACAGAAGATCCACGCTTTGCCGGCGTTGGCCGGCTGTACGGCGACGAGGGGCTGCAACGCCTGAACCAGGCCCACGTGGCGGTCGTCGGTATCGGCGGGGTGGGCTCCTGGGTGGCCGAGGCGCTGGCGCGCAGTGGCGTGGGTGAGATCACCTTGTTCGATCTGGATGATGTCTGTGTCAGCAACACCAACCGCCAGGCCCATGCCCTGGAAGGGCAGGTGGGGCGCCCCAAGGTCGAGGTGATGGCCGAGCGTCTGCGTGCGATCAACCCGGCCTGCACGGTGCATGCGGTGGCTGACTTCGTCACCCGCGACACCATGGCTGAGTACATCACCGAGCAGCTCGATTGCGTCGTCGACTGCATTGACAGCGTGATGGCCAAGGCCGCGCTCATTGCCTGGTGCCGGCGGCGCAAGATCGCGATCGTCACCACCGGCGGCGCAGGGGGGCAGATCGACCCCACACAGATTCAGATCGGCGACCTCAACAAGACCTTCAACGACCCGCTGGCATCGCGGGTACGTTCGACCCTGCGGCGTGACTACAACTTTTCGCGCAACGTCAGCCGCAATTACGGGGTGCCGTGTGTGTTCTCCAGCGAACAGCTGCGCTACCCCAAGGGCGATGGCAGCGTGTGCCTGCAGAAGAGCTTCGTGGGCGAGGGTGTGCGCCTTGACTGCGCCGGGGGCTTTGGCGCGGTGATGATGGTGACGGCGACCTTTGGCATGGTGGCGGCGAGCAAGGCCGTGGAAAAGCTGGTGGCTGGCGCCCGGCGCCCGTCAGAGCGGGTCAAGGCCGAGTGAGGCGCACGGCCGAGCTGGGTTCAGTGGTCTGAAACCAGCTCGGCCATGCGCAGCAACACTGCATGCAGGCCATTGCTGCGCGATGGCGACAACTGCCGCTCCAACCCCAACTGGGTAAACCACTCGCGCAGATCAAGCGCCGCCAGTTCGCGGCTGTCCAGCCCTTGCACCCGCACCAGCAGCACTGCCAGCAGGCCACGTAACAGTCGCGCATCGCTGCTCGCCTTGAACTGCCACTGGCCGTCGTGCTGTTCAGCTACCAGCCATACCAGGCTTTCACAGCCGTGCACGCGGTTGTCCTCGGCTTTTTGCGTATCGCTCAGCGGTTCCAGTTGCTCACCCATCTGCATCAGAAGCCGGGCACGCTGCTCCCAGCCGCGGGCCTGCTCGAAACGCTCCAATACTGCTTGGGCGCGTACTGGCAGGCTCATCGCAACAGCTCCAGGCCTTGATCGAGGGCATCGAAGAAACGTTGCAGGTCATCGCTGTCGTTGTACATGCCCAGCGATACCCGAATCGCGCCTTCGAGCCCCAGCCCCTTGAGCAGTGGCATGGCGCAGTGATGGCCGGCACGTACGGCAATGCCTTGCTCTGTCAGCAGGTGGGCGATGTCGGCATTGTGCACGCCTTCGATGACAAAGCTGGCCAAGGCAGCCTGTGGCGCGCCCAACACCCGCACCCCGTCACGGTCGGCCAGCCCGCGCAGCAGGTGATGATGAAGGTGGGTCTCGTGGTTCTCGACGGCCTGGCCATCGAGGCTGGCCAGGTAATCGAGCGTCGCCCCCAGGCCGATCACCCCGGCGATCGGCGGGGTGCCAGCCTCGAAGCCCAGCGGTGCGGGGCGGAAGCTGGCACTCTGGTAGTCAGCCAGCTGTACCATTTCACCGCCGAACTGCCAGTGGCGCAGCAGTTCCAGCGCCTGCGCACGGCCATAAAGTACGCCGACCCCTTCCGGGCCATACAGTTTGTGGCTGGAGAATACGTAGAAATCACAGCCCAGTTGCTGAACATCGTGGCGGCCATGCACCACACCCTGGGCGCCATCGACCACCGTCAGCGCCCCTTGGGCCCGGGCATGGGCGAGTAACGCTGGCAGCGGCTGCCAAGTGCCGAGCACGTTGGACAACTGGCTGACCGCAAGCACGCGAGTACGCGGGCCAATCAACTGCAGCGCCTGCTCAAGGTCGATGCGGCCATGCTCATCCAGTGGCAGCACCACCAGGCGCAGGTTGCGCCGCCGCGCCAGTTGCTGCCAGGGCAGCAGGTTGGCATGGTGCTCCAGCGCGCTCACCGCGATTTCGTCGCCTGCCTCGAAACGGTGTTCCAGGCCATAGGCCAACAGGTTCAGGGCCGACGTGGCGCCGTGGGTGAAGATGACCTGCCGCGATTGGGCAGCGTTGAGCCAGGCGGCGACCTTGTCGCGGCTGGTTTCGAACGCCTGGGTCGCCAGTGCGCCCGGCAGGTGCTGGGCACGGTGCACATTGGCTGCGCCGTGGCCGTAATAGTGGCTAAGGGCATCGAGCAGGGCCTGGGGCTTCTGGGTGGTGGCAGCGCTGTCCAGGTAGGTCTGGTGCTGGCGTTGCAGGGCGTCGATGGCGGGGAAATCGGCACGCCAGGGGGAGGGCTGGAACATGATCACGGGGCCTGGAATGAAAATCGGGTCTGGCGTGAGTGCGCCAGACCCGATCTTAACACTTCGAACCCTTGGGGAGTTCTCAGTTGTGGGCGTGCAGCGCCTCGTTCAGCTCGATCGCCGATTTGTGCGTCTTGCACTCGACGGCGCCGTTGAGCGAGTTGCGGCGGAACAGCAGGTCGGTCTGGCCAGCCAGGTCGCGCGCCTTGACCACTTTGACCAGCTCATTGTTTTCGTCGAGCAGGTTTACCTTGGTGCCGGCTGTGATGTACAGGCCAGCTTCGACGGTGTTGCGGTCGCCCAGCGGGATGCCGATGCCGGCGTTGGCGCCGATCAGGCAACCTTCACCGACCTTGATGACGATATTGCCACCACCGGACAGGGTGCCCATGGTCGAGCAGCCGCCGCCCAGGTCCGAACCCTTGCCGACGAATACACCGGCCGATACACGGCCTTCGATCATGCCCGGGCCTTCGGTGCCGGCATTAAAGTTGACGAAGCCTTCGTGCATGATCGTGGTGCCTTCGCCGATGTAGGCGCCCAGGCGCACACGGGCGGTGTCGGCGATACGCACGCCGGCCGGGACCACGTAGTCGGTCATCTTCGGGAACTTGTCCACCGAGAACACTTCCAGCAGCTCGCCTTTGAGGCGCGCCTCCAGTTGCAGTTCGGCCAGCTCTGCCAGGTCGACGGCGCCCTGGTTGGTCCAGGCGACGTTCGGCAGCAGCGGGAAGATGCCTGCCAGGCTCACGCCGTGCGGCTTGACCAGGCGGTGCGACAGCAGGTGCAGCTTCAGGTAGGCCTCTGGGGTCGACGCCAGGGCAGCGTCTTCGGCCAGCAGGGTGGCGACCAGCGGCTTGTGGCTTTCGGCCAGGCGGGTCAGCAGGGCTGCCTGGGCGGCATCGATGCCTTTGACGGCTTCGGCCAGTTGCGCGGCCTGGGCATTGCTGAAGGTGATGGCGTGGTTGCCGCCTTCATAGCCGAGGATCGGCGCAACAGCGGCGACCAGCTCGGCGCTCGGCTTGAGCAGCGGCTGTGCGTAGAAGACTTCCAGCCAGGTGCCCTGGCGGTTCTGGGAGCCGACACCGAAGGCCAGGCTGAACAGGGTAGTGGACATATGATTACCTCGTGCGAAATAGGGGGCGATGCGTAGATGGACTCAGGCCAGCGCAGCGGCGTACAGGTCAGGTTTGAAACCGACCAGGGTGCGCGCGCCAAGGTCGAGCACCGGCCGCTTGATCATCGACGGCTGGGCCAGCATCAGCTCGACGGCCTTGGCCTGGTCGAGGTCGGCCTTGCTGGTATCGTCGAGCTTGCGGAACGTGGTGCCGGCACGGTTGAGGATCACTTCCCAGCCGTGCTCGTCGCACCAGCGGTTCAGGCTGTCACGGTCGATGCCTTGAGTCTTGTAGTCATGGAATTCGTAGGCGATGGCTTGATCTTCGAGCCAGGTGCGCGCTTTTTTCATGGTATCGCAGGCTTTGATGCCGTAGAGCGTGTAGGTCATTGTGTGCATTGGGGTCACAGGCCGCCCCAATCTCTCCATTTCCGAATGTCAGTCACGCGATTATGCGGGAACGATCCTCGGTGCGCCACGCCCGAGGCGCCCTGTTGACTGGTCAGGATGTGTCTTGAGCGACCAAACGGTGAACCGCCTGGATGGTTTCATTGCCCTGTTGCTGCCTGGCTGTGCGCAGCGGGTAGGTGCTCTGCAAGTTGAGCCAGCACTCGGGGGTGGGCGTATGCAAGTGCAGGATTTCATTGCACCTGTGGAGGCAAACGTCAGCATCTGCACGTTAGGCGGGTATCATCATGTTACATATTCATGCGCCGCCTCCGACTTTCGTGCAGCGGCCCAGGGTTGCCACACAGCGCTAACATGTTGTTTCCATGGCGGTCTTTCGCCTGGATTGATTTCGGTTCACAAAGGAAGCTTTAACGGATGCAGTCCGCCTATACCGTCCTCATCCTGCTGACGCTGGTAAGCGTGTCGAAACTGGTCGGGCGGGTGATCCCGTTGCCGCTGCCGCTGGTGCAGATCGCTGCCGGTGCGCTGTTGGCCTGGCCGAGCCTGGGGCTGCATGTGGCCCTGGACCCTGAACTGTTCCTCTTCCTGTTCCTGCCGCCGTTGCTGTTTGCCGACGGCTGGCGCATCCCCAAACGCGAACTGTGGCGCATCCGCGGGCCGGTGGTGGCGCTGGCTGTAGGGCTGGTGCTGTTCACCGTGGTCGGTGCCGGCTACTTCATCCATTGGCTGCTGCCGAGTATCCCGCTGGCGGTCGCCTTTGCCCTGGCGGCCGTCTTGTCGCCGACCGACGCCGTGGCCGTCTCTGCCATCACCCAGGACCGCCTCCCCACTCCCCTGATGCACATGCTTCAGGGGGAGGCGCTGATGAATGACGCCTCTGGCCTGGTGACCTTCAAGTTTGCGCTGGCAGCGGCGATCACCGGCGTATTTTCACTGGCCGATGCCAGTTTCAGTTTTGTCTTGGTCGCCATCGGCGGGCTGGCGGTGGGTGTGGCCCTGAGCTGGCTGATTGGCAGGCTGCGCGCCTGGATGATCGCCCGTGGCTGGGATGACCCGGCCACTCACGTGGTATTCATGCTGCTGCTGCCGTTTGCCGCCTATGTATTGGCCGAGCGCCTTGGGGTATCGGGCATCCTCTCGGCGGTCGCCGCCGGCATGATGCAGAGCTGGCTCGATCTGCTGCCGCGCCAGACCAGCACCCGCCTGCTCAACCGTAGTGTCTGGTCGCTGCTGGAATTCGCCTTCAATGGCCTGATCTTCCTCCTCTTGGGCCTGCAATTGCCGGACATCATCAAGGCAGTGGTCAGCCATGAGCCTACCCTCTGGCCGACACTGGCCTGGCGTTGCCTGGATGTGCTGGCGATCTTCGCGGCGCTGATCCTGCTGCGTTTCATCTGGGTGCAAAGCATCTGGCGGGCGGTTGGGGTCGTGCGTCGCTGGCGTGGCAAACCGGCACTGGTACTGATGCCCACCGCGCGCTCATGCTGGCTGCTGACCCTAGGTGGGGTGCGCGGGGCCGTGACCCTGGCGGGTGTGATGTCGATACCGCTGCTGATTGGGCCTGGCCAGGATTTCCCAGAGCGCGACCTGCTGATTTTCATCGCGGCTGGCGTCATCTTGCTTTCGCTGGTCAGCGCCTGCGTGGCGCTGCCGTTTCTCTTGAAAGGCGTCACCCGCAGCCCGGACGAGCGGCTGCATCAGGAGGTGCAGGAAGCCTGGCGGCGCACGGCCGAGGCTGCCATTCATGCCCTGGAGGCCGAGGAAGTGATTGATGCCAGCGCGCCTCAGGATGCGGCGCAGGCGACCCTGGCCACGGAGCTCAAGGCACGATTGATGGCCGAGTACCGCGACGAACTGGACAGTTACAACGACACGGCCGAGGCGAGGGCCTTGGCAGAGCAGATGGACTTGCTGGAGCGCCGCCTGCGCCTGCGGGCGCTCAGGGCGCAGCGCCTGGAGTTGTATAACCTGCATCGCCAGCACCTGGTAGGCGACGAGGTGGTACGGCAGGTGTTGGGTGAGCTGGACTTGAGCGAGGCGAACCTGGGGGCAGTCAAATAGACCGCTGTAGCTCAAGCGCCGGTAAGCCGGCGTTCGAGCTACAGTGCGGTACTCATTCGATCAACGGTTTTGCACGAACGCACGAATCCGCTCAGCCGCTTCGATGCACTCGGCCAACGGTGCGACCAGTGCCATGCGTACCCGCCCGGCCCCGGGATTGACGCCGTCCACTTCGCGCGACAGGTACGAACCAGGCACCACCGTCACATGCTGGGCTTCGAACAGGTCGCGGGTGAAGTCAGCATCGCACCCCGGCACCTTGGCCCACAGGTAGAAGCTGCCATCGGGCCGCTGTACGTCCAGCACGGGCTGCAGGATATCCAGCACGGCATCGTATTTGGCGCGGTACTGGTCGCGATTCTCGCGCACATGCGCTTCATCCTGCCAGGCGGCGATGCTGGCCAGTTGGGTCTGCACTGGCATGGCGCAGCCATGGTAGGTGCGGTAGAGCAGGAACGGCTTGATGATTTCCGCATCGCCGGCAACGAAGCCCGAACGCAGGCCCGGCAGGTTGGAGCGCTTGGACAGGCTGTGGAATACCACGCAACGCTTGAAATCACTGCGGCCCAGTTCGGCACAGGCACTGAGAAGGCCCGGTGGTGGGGCGTCTTCGTCAAAGTAGAGCTCGCTGTAGCACTCGTCGGCGGCGATGACGAAATCGTGCTCGTCGGCCAGTGCAATCAGCTTCTTCAGGGTGTCCATCGGTACCAGTGCGCCGGTGGGGTTTCCCGGTGAGCACAGGAACAGGATCTGGCAGCGCTTCCAGACCTCGGCGGGCACTGCATCGAAGTCCGGGTTGAAACCGTTGTTTTCCAGGCACGGCAGGTAATGCGGCGTGGCGCCGGCGAGCAGGGCCGCGCCTTCGTAGATCTGGTAGAACGGGTTGGGGCTGACCACCAGGCCATCATCGGCGCGGTTGACCACAGCCTGGGTGAAGGCGAACAGCGCTTCACGGGTGCCGTTGACCGGCAGCACATGGCGGTCTGCGTCCAGCCAGCCGGCTGGTACGCCGAAGCGGCGCTCGCACCACTGGCCAATGGCTTGGCGCAGCGCTGGCAGGCCGATGGTGCTGGGGTAGACCGCCAGCTTGTCGAGGTTGTCGGCCATGGCCTGGGCTACGAACGCCGGCGATTCGTGCTTCGGCTCACCGATCGACAGGGCGATGGCGCGCTTGTCCACCGCAGGCTTCACGCTGCCCAGCAGGGCGCGGAGTTTCTCGAACGGGTAGGGCTGAAGCTGGGTCAAGGCATGGTTCATCGGCGCAAGGTCTCGTCAATCGTCTAATCGTTAAAAGGTCACGCGGGCCGGGCTGGCATCGCTGGCCTGGCCGGCCTGCAGCTGTTGCACGATCGCTTCCTGCAGGCGGCTGCACAACTGCGGGTCGGACAGCGGCTGGTTGTCGGCGTCGGTAATGAAGAATACGTCTTCCACGCGTTCGCCGAGGGTGGCGATCTTGGCGTTCTGCAGTGACAGGTCGAACTCCAGGAAGATCCGCCCGATCCGCGCCAGCAGCCCGGGGCGGTCCGGCGCGGTGATCTCGAGGATGGTCACCGCCCGCTGGGCATCGTTGAGGATGGTCACCTGCGGCGGGAAGTTGAAATGCTTGAGCTGGCGGGGTACCCGACGCTGGATGATGGTCGGGTAATCCTCGGGGTTGCGCAGCGCCTCGGTCAGGCCGTCGCGGATCTGCTTGACCCGTTGCGGGTTGTCACCGATGGAGCCGCCGTCATTGTCGAGCACGATGTAGGTGTCGAGCGTGAACTGGCTGCTCGAGGTGATGATGCGCGCGTCATGGATGTTCAGGTTGAGCTGCGACATGGCCGCTACGGTCACGGCAAAGAAGTCGTGCTGGTCGGGGGCATAGATGAAAATCTGCGTACCGCCCTCGAACTCACGCTGGGTGGTTTCCTTGATCAGTACCAGCGGCCCGCCGTCGGCAGGCTGCTGCAGGATCGCATCACTGTGCCAGGCCACATCAGCGGCGTTGTGCTTGAGGAAATAGTCGTCACCCAGTTGCGACCAGAGTTGCTCGACGTCGTCTGGGTCGGTGCCCTCTCTGACGAGGATGTCCAGCGCAGCGCTTTGTGTCTGGCGGATCTGCTCCTCGCGGTCCAGCGGGTTTTCCAGGCCGCGACGCAGGGCCCGTTTGGTCTCGCTGTACAGCTGGCGCAGCAGGCTGGCGCGCCAGGAGTTCCACAGGCTGGGGTTGGTGGCATTGATGTCGGCCACGGTTAGCACATACAGGTAGTCCAGGCGCGTCTCGTCGCCGACATGCAGGGCGAAGTCGTTGATCACCTGCGGGTCGGACAGGTCCTTGCGTTGCGCGGTGGTGGACATCACCAGGTGGTTCTGCACCAGCCAGACGATCAGCCGGCTGTCCCAGGCGGGCAACTGATGGCGCTCACAAAATTTCTTCGCATCCACAGCGCCCAGCTCGGAGTGGTCGCCCTGGCGCCCTTTGCCGATGTCGTGGTACAGCCCGGCCAGGTAGATGAGCTCAGGTTTGGGCAGGCGGCCCATGAGCTTGCTGGCCAGCGGGAATTTTTCGGATACGGGCGTGTATTGCAGCTTGCGCAGGTGCTTGATGAGGTTGAGGGTGTGCGCGTCGACCGTATAGATGTGGAACAGGTCGTGCTGCATCTGCCCGACGATCAGGCCGAACTCTGGCAGGTAGCGGCCGAGGATGCCGTAGCGGTTCATCCGCCGCAGGTTGCGATGGATGCCGATTTCGCACTTGAACAGCTCGATGAACAGGCTGGTGTTGCGGATATCGTTGCGGAAGGTGTCGTCGATCAGGTGGCGGTGCTCACGCAGCAGGCGCACGGTGTCAGCGCGCACACCCTTGATTTCCGGGTGCTGCGCCATCAGCACGAAGATTTCCATCATGGCGAACGGCGTGCGCTTGAACACGTTGGCGTTGACCGCTTCGATATAGCCGTCGTGCAGGCGGAAGCGTGTATTGAGCGGCTGGGTGGTGCCACTGTCATCGTCGGCGAGGATGACTTCCTCGAAGTGCTGGATGATCAGGTCGCACAACTGGCTGATGCTCATCACCACCCGGTAGTACTGCTGCATGAACTGTTCGATGGCGCGCTTGGGGTTTTCGTCGCTGTAACCCAGCAGTGCGGCGATGCTGCGCTGGTGGTCGAACAGCAGGCGGTCTTCGGCGCGGCCGGCGAGCATGTGCAGGGCGTAGCGCACCTTCCACAAGAAGTCCTGGGAGGAGGCCAGCAGTTCGTTTTCGCTTTCCAGCAGGAAGCCTTCGCCAGCGAGGGCGTGCAGGTTCAGGGTGCCGTACTGGCGACGGGCTACCCAAAGGACTGTCTGGATGTCGCGAAGGCCACCGGGCGAGCCTTTTACATTGGGCTCGAGGTTGTACTCGGTGTCGTTGTACTTATGGTGGCGGGCCTTGAGCTCTGCGCGCTTGGCCAGGAAGAACTCCTTGCTCGGCCACATGTGCGCGGTGCTGGTGACCTCGAGCATGCGCTGGCGCAGGGCTTCGGGGCCGGCGATGGTACGGCTTTCCATCATGTTGGTGATGACCGTCAGGTCGGCACGGGCCTGTTCGGCACACTCGTCGATGGTGCGCACGCTTTGGCCCACTTCCAGGCCGATGTCCCACAGCAGCGTAAGGAAGCGTTCGATGGCATCGCGGTACTGCTCGTGTTCGACGTCGCGCAGCAGGATCAGCAGGTCGATGTCCGAGTGCGGGTGCAGTTCACCGCGCCCATAGCCCCCTACAGCAACCAGCGCGATGCCGTCAGCGTCGCCCCAGTCGAACTGCTTCCAGGCCTGTTGCAGGATGTTGTCGACGAGCCAGGCACGGTCCTCGATCAGCTGACGGATTTCACGGCCGTCACGGAAACGCTTGTCGAGCACCTCGCCAGCCTGGCGGATGGCCTTCTTGAAAGCGGCGATGGGGCTCGCCTTGAGGGCCAGTTCCGCCTGGAACTGGCCGCGGTCGAACAGCTCGGGATCCACCTGGGGCATGCATCGCGTTCCTGTCGTAGGGGCTTTGGCGTGAATTCAGGCCGAAGTGCGCGGGATGGTGTCGTCCTTGCGCAGGGTGAAGATCTCGTAGCCGGTGGCAGTCACCACCAGGGTGTGTTCCCACTGCGCCGAGAGCTTGCGGTCCTTGGTGATGGCAGTCCAGCCGTCGCCCAGTACCTTGGTGTCGGCCTTGCCCTGGTTGATCATCGGTTCGATGGTGAAGGTCATGCCCTCTTTGAGCTCCATGCCGGTGCCGGCACGGCCGTAGTGGAGGATCTGCGGCTCTTCGTGGAACACCTTGCCGATGCCGTGGCCGCAGAATTCACGCACCACCGAAAAACCGTTCTTTTCGGCGTGCTTCTGGATCACTTCACCGATATCGCCCAGGCGGCAGCCTGGCTTGACCAGTTCGATGGCCTTGTACATGCATTCCTGGGTGACCTTGGACAGGCGTTCGGCCCAGACCGGCACGGTGCCGACGTGGAACATGCGGCTGGTGTCGCCGTGGTAGCCATCCTTGATCACGGTGACATCGATGTTCAGCGTGTCGCCGTCCTTGAGTGGCTTGTCGTTGGGGATGCCGTGGCAGACCACGTGGTTGATCGAGGTGCAGATCGACTTCGGGTAGCCCTTGTAGTTGAGCGGTGCCGGAATGGCCTGCTGCACGTTGACGATGTAGTCGTGGCACAGGCGGTCGAGCTCTTCGGTGGTGACACCGGGCTTGACGTGTTCTTCGATCATTTCCAGCACTTCGGCGGCCAGGCGGCCGGCGATGCGCATCTTCTCGATGTCTTCTGCGGTCTTGATGGTAACGGTCATTACAGGCTCTCTACGGCGCCGCAGGTGGCGCGAACAAACGGAAAAGGCCCTCATTCTATCAGAGGGCGGCTGTGAACCCAGCATCAAGCTTCGAGCTTCAAGCTGCAAGCCTCAAGCTGCAAGCTGCAAGCTGCAAGCTGCAAGCTGAGCGGCGTGGCTTGGGGGGGGGCTGCGGTCGGCTTTCTCTTGCAGCTTGGAGCTTGCAGCTTGAAGCTTAAAGCTGCGGGTTCCGTTCGTTGGCGGTCTGTGGTATAACATGCGCCGCTTTCGGGGACGACCCCGTCAGCTCAAACCCACACACGTGTCGACACGATGACCTGGGTGCCCCGCATTCTCGAACTTCTCGTTCAGCTGCGTGGGTTGGTCATTGGGATACGTGGAGGCCCAACCCGACTTATCAAGGAACTATCATGTCCCAAGTCAACATGCGCGATATGCTGAAGGCCGGTGTGCACTTCGGCCACCAGACCCGTTACTGGAACCCGAAAATGGGCAAGTACATTTTCGGCGCGCGTAACAAGATCCACATCATCAACCTGGAAAAAACCCTGCCAATGTTCAACGACGCTCTGTCGTTCGTAGAGCGCCTGGCCCAGGGCAAGAACAAGATCATGTTCGTCGGCACCAAGCGTTCCGCCGGCAAGATCGTCGCCGAGCAAGCTGCTCGTTGCGGTTCGCCATACGTTGACCACCGCTGGTTGGGCGGCATGCTGACCAACTACAAAACCATCCGCGCTTCGATCAAGCGTCTGCGCGACCTGGAAACCCAGGCCGAAGACGGCACCTTTGCCAAGCTGACCAAGAAAGAAGCCCTGATGCGTTCGCGCGATCTGGAAAAGCTGGACCGCAGCCTGGGTGGTATCAAGGACATGGGCGGCCTGCCTGATGCCCTGTTCGTGATCGACGTTGACCACGAGCGCATTGCTATCACCGAAGCCAACAAGCTGGGCATCCCGGTTATCGGCGTTGTCGATACCAACAGCAGCCCGGAAGGTGTTGACTACATCATCCCAGGTAACGATGACGCCATTCGCGCTATCGAGCTGTACATGACTTCGATGGCTGACGCCGTCATCCGCGGCCGCAACAACGTTGCTGGCGGCACCGAAGTCTACGCTGAAGAAGCGGCTGCACCTGCTGCCGAGTAATAGACGCTAGCGTCTGCTTGGCACGCAAAAAGGGGGCTTTGCCCCCTTTTTGCCACCTTGAAATCCTGCTGTCAGCAAGCGCCCCGCATTATGGGCCGGCTGAGGTTGAAACAGCGGATTTGCAGAATTGAACGCCCGTGATGAGCGGGTGGAATGGTTGAAAAACTTTCCAAGAGGATTTTGAAATGGCAGCAATTACTGCAGCGCTGGTCAAAGAACTGCGCGAGCGTACCGGCGAAGGCATGATGGATTGCAAAAAGGCCCTGGAAAAGGCCGGCGGCGACATCGAAAAAGCCATTGACGACATGCGTGCCTCGGGCGCCATCAAGGCCGCCAAAAAGGCTGGCAACGTCGCTGCTGAAGGCGCGATCGCCGTCAAGACCGACGGTAAATCCGCCGTCCTGCTGGAAGTCAACTCGCAGACCGACTTCCTGGCCCTGCAAGATGACTTCAAGAACTTCGTCGCTGAAAGCCTTGAAGAAGCTTTCGCCCAGAAGCTGACCGACGCCGCTCCGCTGATCGCCTCGCGCGAAGCCGCTCGTGAAGCCCTGGTCGCCAAGTGCGGCGAGAACGTCAACATCCGTCGCCTGGTGCGCGTTGAGGGTGACGTTGTCGGTGCTTACCTGCACGGTAACAAGATCGGTGCTGTTGTCGTCCTCAAAGGCGGCGACGTCGAGCTGGCCAAGAACATTGCCATGCACGTTGCAGCTTCGAACCCAGAGTTCCTGGATGCGTCGGAAATCTCCGCCGAGGCCATCGAGCGCGAGAAGAACGTCTTCCTGCAGCTGAACGCTGACAAGATCGCTGGCAAGCCGGAAAACATCGTTGAGAACATGATCAACGGCCGTATCACCAAGTTCAAGGCAGAAGCCTCGCTGAAAGAGCAAGCCTTCGTCATGAACCCGGAAGTCAAAGTCGGCGAGCTGGCCAAGAAGGCCGGTGCTGAAATCGTTTCCTTCACCTACTTCAAAGTAGGCGAAGGCATCGAGAAGCCGGTCGACGACTTCGCTGCTGAAGTTGCCGCTCAGGTAGCTGCCGCCAAGCAGTAAGACAGGCTCGTCTGTCGCCCCAAAGAGGCTGCCCGCTCACGCGCGCAGCCTCTTTGTCAAAGCGGGAGCGGTTTTCAAGGCCGTTGCTCGCTGACGCAGTCGCTGCGTCACGTTAGAGTTACAGGCAGGCTCAAGCGCAAGCAGCCCGCCAGAATTTTACAAACGCCGCAGGAGAGATTCGCAATGGCTCAGCAGGGCAGTGGTTATCAGGCTCGCTATAAACGCATTCTACTCAAACTTAGCGGCGAGGCCCTGATGGGCTCGGAAGAGTTCGGGATCGACCCCAAGGTCCTGGATCGTATGGCCCTGGAAGTCGGCCAGTTGGTCGGCATCGGTGTCCAGGTCGGCCTGGTGATCGGCGGTGGCAACCTGTTCCGTGGTGCGGCGCTCAGTGCAGCCGGCATGGACCGTGTTACCGGTGACCACATGGGTATGCTGGCTACGGTAATGAACGGCCTGGCCATGCGCGACGCGCTGGAGCGGGCGAACATTACCGCTATCGTCATGTCGGCCATTTCCATGGTGGGTGTGACCGATCACTATGACCGCCGCAAAGCCATGCGCCACCTGAACGCCAAAGAAGTCGTAATCTTCGCTGCCGGTACCGGCAACCCGTTCTTCACCACCGACTCCGCCGCGTGCCTGCGTGCCATCGAAATCGATGCCGACGTGGTATTGAAGGCAACCAAGGTCGATGGTGTATACACTGCAGATCCATTCAAGGACCCGCATGCCGAGAAGTTCGATCATCTGACCTACGATGAAGTGCTGGATCGCAAGCTGGGTGTAATGGATCTCACGGCAATCTGCCTTTGCCGCGACTACAAGATGCCGCTGCGCGTCTTCAACATGAACAAACCCGGCGCCTTGCTGAACATCGTGCATGGCGGCGCGGAAGGAACTCTGATCGAGGAAGTTCAAAAATGATCAACGACATCAAGAAAGACGCTCAGGACCGCATGGGCAAGTCTATCGAGGCCTTGGGCCGCCACCTGGCGTCCATCCGCACCGGTCGCGCCCACCCAAGCATCCTGGACAGCGTCAAGGTCACGGCGTGGGGCAGCGAAATGCCGCTGAACCAGGTCGCTGCAATCACTGTTGAAGATGCGCGCACCCTGAAAATCGTCGCCCACGACAAAAACCTCAGCGCTGCCATCGAGAAGGCCATCCTGACTTCCGACCTGGGCCTGAACCCGTCCAGCGCCGGCACCACCATCCGTGTACCGATGCCGGCCCTGACCGAGGAAACCCGCAAGGGTTACACCAAGCAGGCCAGCGCCGTTGCCGAAGATGCCAAGGTTGCGGTGCGCAACGTGCGTCGTGATGCCCTGGCCGACCTGAAGAAGCTGACCAAGGACAAGGAAATCAGCGAAGACGAAGAGCGTCGTGCCGCTGACGAGATCCAGAAGCTGACCGACAAGTTCGTCGCCGAAATCGACGCTGCGTTCAAAGCCAAGGAAAAGGACCTGTTGGCCGTCTAAGGCCGAGGTTTTTTAATGGAAAAGACCAAGCTGGCGGCACCGTCTTCGGTGCCGCGACACGTCGCGATCATCATGGATGGCAATAATCGCTGGGCGAAGAAGCGCCTGTTGCCCGGCGTAGCCGGGCACAAGGCCGGCGTCGATGCCGTACGTGCGGTTATCGAGGTCTGCGCCAAGTCCGGTGTCGAGGTGCTGACGCTGTTCGCCTTCTCCAGTGAGAACTGGCAGCGCCCTGCCGAGGAAGTGGGGGCGTTGATGGAGCTGTTCTTCTCGGCGCTGCGCCGCGAGGCCAAACGCCTGAACGAGAACAATATCAGCCTGCGCATCATCGGCGACCGTTCGCGGTTCCATCCAGAGCTGCAGGCTGCCATGCGCGAGGCCGAGGCGCAGACCGCCGGCAATAACCGTTTCATCCTGCAGATCGCCGCCAACTACGGCGGGCAGTGGGATATCGCCCAGGCCGCCCAGCGGCTGGCGCGTGAGGTTCAGGCTGGCCATCTGCGTCCGGATGACATTACGCCCGGGCTTTTGCAAACCTGCCTGGCGACGGGCGACTTGCCGTTGCCGGACCTGTGCATCCGCACGGGTGGCGAGCACCGCATCAGCAACTTCCTGCTGTGGCAGTTGGCTTACGCCGAACTGTATTTCTCCGACCTGTACTGGCCGGACTTCAAACACGAGGCCATGCGCAATGCCCTGGCCGATTTCGCTTCGCGCCAGCGCCGCTTCGGTAAGACCAGCGAGCAGGTCGAGGCTGGAGCTCGTGCTTAATGCTTAAACAACGCATCATTACCGCGCTGATCCTGCTGCCGGTCGCGCTGGGTGGTTTCTTCCTGCTCAACGGCGGGGATTTCGCTCTGTTCATCGGCTTCGTGGTGACCCTGGCGGCCTGGGAATGGGCGCGCCTGGCCGGGTTGATGGCCCAGCCCCTGCGCATTGCCTATGCCGCTGTCGTCGCTGGTGCACTGATGCTGCTCTACCTGATGCCTGACCTGGCGCCCTGGGTGCTGGGTGCGTCGGTCATCTGGTGGGGCATGGCCACCTGGTTGGTACTGACCTATCCGCGAAGCAGTGAGCTGTGGGTCAGTGCTGCCTGTCGTCTGCTGATCGGTCTGCTGATCCTGCTACCTGCCTGGCAAGGGCTGGTGTTGCTCAAGCATTGGCCGCTGGGTAACTGGCTTATTCTCTCGGTCATGGTGCTGGTGTGGGCGGCCGATATCGGCGCTTACTTCTCGGGCCGTGCTTTCGGCAAGCGCAAGCTGGCCGCGCAAGTCAGCCCGGGCAAAAGCTGGGAAGGCGTCTATGGCGGCCTGGCGGTCAGCCTGGTGATTACGCTGGCGGTCGGCATAACTCGCGATTGGGGTGTCGGCCAGATTCTGCTGGGGCTCCTGGGGGCTGCGCTGGTGGTCATGGCATCGGTGATTGGTGACCTGACCGAGAGCATGTTCAAGCGCCGCGCGGGTATCAAGGACAGCAGCAACCTGCTGCCCGGCCATGGCGGGGTGCTAGACCGCATCGACAGCCTGACTGCAGCCATCCCGTTGTTCGCAGTGTTGCTGTGGGCTGCCGAATGGGGTGTGATGTGACAGCGCTACAGCGTATTACCGTGCTGGGCGCCACCGGCTCCATCGGCCTCAGTACCCTGGATGTGATCGCCCGCCATCCCGAGCGCTACCAGATATTTGCATTGAGCGGCTATTCGCGCATCGATCAACTGCTGGCCCTGTGCGTGCTGCATCGCCCGGCCTATGCCGTGGTGCCGAACGGCGAAGCCGCTGTGCGCTTGCGCGAAGGCCTGGCAGCTGCGGGCTGCGCCACCGAGGTGCTGGAAGGGGAGGCGGGCCTGTGCGAGGTCGCTGCCGCCCCGGAAGTCGATGCGGTGATGGCCGCCATCGTCGGCGCTGCGGGCCTGCGCCCGACGCTGGCCGCGGTCGAGGCGGGCAAGAAGGTGCTGTTGGCCAACAAAGAGGCGCTGGTGATGTCCGGCGCGCTGTTCATGGAAGCTGTGCGGCGCAGTGGTGCAGTGCTGCTGCCGATCGACAGCGAGCACAATGCCATCTTCCAGTGCCTGCCGGGTGACTATGACCGGGGTCTGAGCCAGGTGGGGGTGCGCCGAATCCTACTGACTGCCTCGGGCGGGCCGTTTCGCCAGACCCCTCAGGCCGAGCTGGCCGATGTCACGCCAGAGCAGGCTTGTGCCCACCCGAACTGGTCCATGGGGCGCAAGATTTCCGTGGACTCGGCGAGCATGATGAACAAGGGCCTGGAGCTGATCGAGGCCTGCTGGCTGTTCGATGCGGCGCCAAGCAAGGTCGAAGTGGTGGTGCACCCGCAGAGCGTGATCCATTCCCTGGTGGACTACGTAGACGGTTCGGTGCTGGCCCAGTTGGGTAACCCGGACATGCGCACGCCCATTGCCAATGCCCTGGCCTGGCCAGAGCGGATCGATTCTGGTGTGGCCCCGCTGGACCTGTTCGCCATCGCTCGCCTTGATTTCCAGGCTCCCGACGAGCTGCGCTTTCCCTGCCTGCGCCTGGCAAGGCAGGCTGCGGAGGCGGGCAATAGCGCGCCCGCGGTGCTCAATGCGGCCAACGAAGTTGCCGTGGATGCATTTCTTGAGCGGCGTATCCGCTTCCCGGAGATCGCGAGTATGATCGAACAGGTGCTGGCCCAGGAACCCGTGGTGCCTGTGCCTTCGCTGGAGGCGGTGTTTGCAGCCGATCAGCGCGCCCGAGAGTTGTCCCGCGAGTGGTTGAGGCGCCACGGTCGCTGATGCTGCCCGGCCCAGAGGATGTGCGAGAAGTCGTTCCGCTGAACGTCATTCGGAGAAAGACATGACTGCGCTGTACATGATTATCGGCACCCTGGTGGCCTTGGGTGTACTGGTCACTTTCCACGAATTCGGCCACTTCTGGGTGGCTCGGCGTTGCGGGGTCAAGGTGCTGCGCTTTTCCGTGGGCTTCGGCCCCGGGCTATTGCGCTGGCATGACCGCCACGGTACCGAGTTCGTGGTGGCGGCCATTCCTTTGGGCGGTTACGTCAAGATGCTCGACGAGCGTGAAGGCGAAGTGCCGCCAGCGCTGGCCGACCAGTCCTTCAATCGCAAATCGGTTCGCCAGCGCATCGCCATCGTTGCCGCAGGCCCCATTGCCAACTTCCTGCTGGCCATCGTTTTCTTCTGGTTGCTGGCGATGCTCGGCACCCAGCAGATCCGCCCGGTCATCGGTGCGGTAGAGCCTGGCAGCCTGGCTGCATCGGCTGGCCTGGTTGCCGGCCAGGAAATTGTTTCCATCGATGGCAAGGCGACCAGTGGCTGGTCGGCCGTCAACCTGCAGCTGGTGCGTCGCCTGGGCGAAAGCGGAACATTGCATGTTGGCGTACGCGATGAGGGTTCCAGCGCCGAGCGTCAGTTGCAGGTCAAGCTCGATAGCTGGCTCAAGGGTGCAGACGAGCCTGACCCGATTCAGTCGCTCGGGCTGCGGCCTTGGCGGCCGGTCGTGGCGCCCGTGCTGGCCGAGATCGATCCAAAAGGGCCAGCGGCAGCTGCCGGGCTGAAAACCGGCGACAGGCTGCTGAGTCTCGATGGGGTGGCCTTGAGTGACTGGCAGCAGGTTGTCGATAGCGTACGCGCCCGCCCTGAAGCCAAGGTCGTGGTGCGTGTCGAGCGCGACGGTGCGGCGCTGGATGTGCCGGTAACCTTGGCTCGAAAAGGTGAGGGCGCCGCTGCCGCAGGGTACCTGGGCGCCGGGGTGAAAGGCGGCGAATGGCCAGCCGGCATGCTTCGTGAGGTCAGCTACGGTCCGCTGGACGCGGTAGGCGAGGGCCTTTCCCGGACGTGGAACATGAGCGTCCTGACCCTCGAATCCCTGAAGAAAATGCTGTTCGGTGAGCTCTCGGTAAAAAACTTGAGCGGACCGATAACCATTGCTAAAGTGGCGGGCGCTTCAGCCCAGTCCGGCGTGGGGGATTTCTTGAATTTCCTCGCCTACCTGAGCATTAGCCTGGGGGTTCTTAACCTGCTGCCCATTCCAGTGCTGGATGGGGGGCATTTGCTGTTTTACCTGGTCGAGTGGGCGCGCGGTCGTCCATTGTCGGATCGGGTTCAAGGTTGGGGGGTCCAGATCGGTATCAGTTTGGTCATAGGGGTGATGTTGCTCGCCCTGATCAACGATCTGGGTCGACTATAAAAGCTTCGCATTGCAAACCTGCCGCCAATTGCGGCAGGTTGTTTATTGCCAGTTGGAATAAAAGGACTTCATGAAACGTCTGCTGCTAACTGCGGTCCTCTCCGCATTGATGATCGCTGAAGTTCACGCCGAGTCCTTCACCATCTCTGATATTCGTGTCAACGGCCTGCAGCGGGTATCCGCCGGCAGCGTTTTCGGTGCCTTGCCCCTGAACGTGGGCGATCAGGCCGATGACCGGCGCCTGGTGGAGTC